>NZ_CP146022.1:8260231-8566166 GCF_036967205.1 Streptomyces sp. Q6 | reverse complement strand
AGACACGACGCGCCGCCGCTACGCGGCGGAAGAACGCCGCGCTCCGCGTGGCTGGCCGGCCACCTGCGGCCGGTGCGGACAACTCCGTTGTCCGAGGCTCGGATCGCTCCGCGATCCGGCGGAATCCGCTCCGCGGATTCCTTAAAGCGGCAGCTACGGACGGGGATTGGGAGGGTGCCAGCCTTCCAATTTTGTCCTCTGCCCTGAGGGCTGCAGGCTGCTCCCTCCCCCGGTTCTGCCACGCAGTCGATCTGCGTCCGGGGGTCGCCTCTCTGTCTTGCTCTCCTCATCGTACTGGTTCGGTGAGGAGCCTGTCTGCTGTATGGAAGCAGAAAACTATGTGATCTTCGAGGGTTGGTGGAGGGCCTCTGTGGAGGATGTGCGGCCGGTCACGGTCCAGTTGCTCTTGAGGATCTCGGTCATCAACTGGTCTTGTTCTTGGGTGAGTTGGTCTGCGTTCTGCTTGGTGCGTACCTTGCAGAGCCACGGGCCGATCATGACGTGTTCGCCGTCGATCTCCATCCCTTCCCGGGCGTTGGGCGGGCGGCCCCAGCGTTCCACGAAGAGGCGCAGGAGTTCGGCGGTCTGCCGGAAGGAGCGGCGGCGGCCTCGTGTGCTGGGCGTGGCGCTCGTACTCCGTACGGGGAGCGGTACTTGATCGGGGGTCAGGCCGAGGTCGGTGAGGAGGTCGCGCTGGCCGTCGGCGAGCTGGCTCCAGGTGGTGAACTGGCGGTGCAGCCAGCCGCCGGCCTTGACTCCGTCGATCGTCAGGTCCCGGCGTAGCGTGGCGGGGTCGTGGCCGGCTTCGATGTGGCGGCGCAGCAGGTGGTATTTGCGGTGCCAGTCGGGTCCGTGCGGGAGCTGCCAGTTGGGGTCGAGGGTGGTGAAGTGCTGTTCGCGGCTGGGGGTGAGGAGGCCTTTGCGGGCGCGGGCGCGTTGGTCGACGAGGAACTGGCCGCCGGGTTGGGTTGCGGGGATGGCGAGGTGGCCGTGGACGGCGTGGAAGGCCTCGACGGTGGCGAGGTTGGCTTGCCAGGCGGCTTCGTTTTCGTCCCAGATCATGCTGAGGGCTTCGAGTTCGGCGATCCAGTCGGTGGTGAGTGCGTCTTGGTGGTAGGCGGTGCGCTGGCCGGTGATGAAGGAGCCGAGGCGGTATCCGTAGGCGTCCTCGTAGTCGGTGGGGACGCGGAGGTGGCCGTGTTCGGCGTGGTAGCGGACGGCGGCGGCGAGGCCGGCGCGGCGGGGTGCTGAGAGGACAGCGCCGTCGGAGGGCCAGGCGATCAGGTCCATCGCGCGGGCGATGTGGTCGGCATCCAGGGTGAAGTCGAAGCGGAAACGGCGCGCGATCAGTTGGTGGGTGTCGGTCTCCAGGCGGCGCTTGGCGTGCTTGCGAGGGGCGCGGGCCGTGATGGACTGGTCGTGGTGGCGCAGGGCCGCGGTGATGAGCCAGAGGGCCTCGTAGGGGGTGCCGAGGAGGTCGGTGGGTTCGGCGTCGGGTGAGGTGTAGGCGGGGATGACCAGGCTCGCCATCTTGTGGTCGAGTGTGGGGGGCTTGCGTAGAGCGCGGCCCAGGGCCTGGACGATGCGGCGCACGCTCGCGGTGCGGTCCGCGAACACGATCGCGTCCACGGCTGGCAGGTCGACGCCCTCGCCGAGGACTTGGGCATTGGTCAGGATGCCGCGGGTGGCCTTTTCGAAGCGGTCGAGGATGGTGTGGCGCTGCTCGGGAGGATGGGTGCCGTTGATCGACTGCACACTCAACTCGGTGGCCCAAGAGGGGCGTTGGGTTTCGGGGAGGGTGCGCAGGGTGTGGGGGAACTGGCGGGCGAAGTCGCTCGCGTCCGCGATCTGCTGGAAGTAGACGATCACATGGTGGAGGTCGTGCTCGCGCATGGCCTTGAGGACGGCCAGGTGCAGTGCGCTCGTTCGGCGGGCCGTGGTGCCGAAGCCGGTCTGGAGGTCGGTGTCGGTCAGGGCGCTGCGCAGGTCGGTGTCGGTGATCGTGGGGATGAGGAGCTGGTAGTCGGCCAGGACGCCGTCGTCGATCGCGTCCGCGTGGGAGTAGGTGTGCAGACGGGGGCCGAAGACCTTCGGGTCGTCCATCGAGGCGATGAGGGACGGGGCTTCCCATTGCGGGGCGGTGGCCGCGGTGCGCTTGGGCTGCGGGCGCGCGTCCGGGACTTCGGTCAGGCGCGGGGCTTCCCACTCATACGGGGTCGCGGTCAGGTATAGGCGGCGGTCGGCACGGACGCGCTGGTTGTCGTGGATCATCGTCCACTGCTTGTCCCAGGACCCGGCGGTGCGGTGCGCTTCGTCCACCACCAGGAGGTCGAAGACGGGGACCGGGAAAATGGTGTGCTGGGTCTCTTCGATCCTGGCCAGGGAGTCGAGGGTGACGAACACGGTCGCCCGCTCACGCCGTTTCCTGCGCTGCGCGAGCCAGTACGCCAGGTAGTCCCCCGAACCCGTACTCATCGCGCCGGCGTCGGCGAGCAGCGGGTGCTTGCCGGCGTCGAGGGAGGACACGGCCATCAGCGCCTCGGAGCGGCCATCGGTGCGGGCGGCCTGGGCCCACTGGGCGATCAGGTCCCAGCTCGGCACCGCGACCAGCAGGTGATGGGTATCCAGTGCCTCGGCGCTTCTGAGCGCGATGAGCGTCTTGCCCGTCCCGCACGCGGACACGATGTGCCCACGCGAGCCGGGGTGCTTCAGATGCCGGACTGCGGCCTCGATGGCCGCGTTCTGATCCGGGCGCGGCACACGACGACCTGCAGGGACGGTCGAGGGTGCTGCAGCAGCCGCTGGCTCGAGGTTGGAAGACATCGGGTACGGCCTCAGCTCGCGGCGGAATGGTCGCCGTCCATCCTTCCGTACTCGCGGCGGCCCGTATGGGCACCTGGCGAACCTGCCTGAGCGGCTACACCTGTTCCTGGTACACCTTGATGTCGGCGGGTCTGAGTGTGCGGATGGTTATCCAGGCTGCTCGCGCGCTCAGCTTTTCGGCCCACTCGGCGAGATCGTCTCCGGCGCCGTGGAAGAACCATGAGTGGAAGCTGCCGAGGGTCTCCAGGGCGGGAGCGGGTTCGTATCGAAGCTCGCAGTGGACCTGCACGTAGTGGTCGTGGTTGCCGTCGCTGTCGGTGATTTCGAACTGCCGGGCGAGGTCCAGCATGAACGTGGCAGGGCCGTCGAAGGCGTAGGTCCCGTATTGGAACAGGAGGCCATCTGCATCGGGGGTGTCCGAGACGTCAAAGAGTCGTCGGCCAAAGCGTAGGAAGGCGAGCCAGGCGCCTTCCGTATCCAGGTCAGCGGACTCCTGCTGTCCAGCCCTCAGTTCGCCCTCAAGGAGCTCGGCGGCCTCGTCCATCGGTAGTCTTCGCGTCAATGCGTGCCCTCCTCGTCCGCTGCAGCGGGGCTGAGCGTACTCAGTCAGGCGGGCCTTCCCGTTTTCCAGCGTTAGAAGATGCCGGCCTGCATGTGCTGCGTGAGGTTCTCGAGGATCTGGCGCAGCCACGGAGCACGGGCGGCCGGTAGTCGGACCAGGGTGTGCTGGAACGTTTCTGAGTCAACTCGGAACAGTTGGTCGGGTCTGGGTTCGGGCGGGTCGTCGCGGAGCACGCCGTCGGGCATCCCTCCAGACGCGGGCGTGGGTAGATGTGGCTCAGGGTGGATCATCCACCGCCACACGCCGAACGGCAGTGGCACCCGGTATGCCGAGGCAGCCGAGCCGGGCGGTCTCCAAGTCTCCCCTGTCTGCGGATGGACCGGCACGAGAAGGATGTCGGCGTCCTCGTCGGCTACGGGCAGATCTGGTCCGGCCACGACCGCCGGACGCTTTGGCCCTCCCGCGGGCAGCAGGGCGTCAAGGGCGCGTTGAAACACCTGAGCGGTGAGGCCGCCCGGGACGGTCACCGGCCGGCCTTGTGAGGCCGCCAGCAGGTGGGCGAGCGCATGGCCGGCTGCCGCTTCCCATTGCGGGCTCCAGGACCAGAAGTTGTTCAGGCCCAGTCGTGATCCCCACACCATGGTCATCGGCGCGAATGGAGGTGTGCCCTTCTCGTTGTCCACCAGCTCCGTCCAGGAGAGCAGTGTGTCCTCGGTGCCTTCGGCGGGGAGGCGGCGTACGGCGTCGGGGGCGAGCCACACCGCCTGCCACAGCGAGCAGTCATCGACCCTGCTCGCCACGGGGAGGCCGCATGACATGCAGGCCATGTTGGGGCCGTCGGCCCCGTCGATGCCGCAGCAGGCACCACCACGCTTCTCCGGGAGCAGCACTGTGTTGCGGGTATCTCCGGGAGCGATGACGATCGCGCCCGGCGCGCCATCGGAGAGGGCGTAGACCGGTGCGTAGATGCCGCGGGCCGCTGCTTCGTCGGGGGTGATCTCCTCCCACCGCCGCCATGGTGGTCCCGAAGGCTCCGGGGCCACGGCGAATGTGCCCGGCTCCATCAGGGCCGGGAGCTGGATCGAGTTCCCGTACTTTTGGCGGGCGTGGGCCGGCAGAGCAACCTGGGACAGCGGGGCGGTCAGCTCGGCGCCGCACCCCGCGCACACGAAAACGAACAAATGTCCTCCGCTGGGATTCAGAGGCATGGTCCCAGGACGCTGGCGGTCAGCCAACGGATTTCCGGGCGCGGTGGGAAGGCAACCGCACGCTTCGTCGGACGGCGTCTGCTCTTTGCACGCGTGCAGAAGAATGGGGGCGTGCTGACCTATGTCTACCGTGTCACCAAGTACGATCCAGCCGACCGTGACGAGTACGGGCACTACGTCGGCACGGAAGACATCGTCAGCGACCACGGCGAGGTCGAGGCGGCTTCTCTCCAGGCGGTCGCTGAGTTCGCCAGGGACACCGCCGTCGATCACTTGGCCGTACGCGAACCAGGGGTTCCGTCCCTTGCGCACTTCGGCGTGGAGTCGGCGATGGACTGCTTCGGGTTGGACGGCCTCTTCCCGGATGATTTGGCCGGCTTCTACGACGGGGCAGAGGTGGCGCTCGATGTCGCCCTGGAGTTGGTGCGGATCATGCTGCGGGGCAGCGGCGCCTGGTGCCGGCTGGAGGTGGAGGACACCTTCGCGGTTCATGTGGGATGGGACCAGTACCTCTACATCAGCAGCAGCCGGCCTTGCGAGAAGGCACTGGCTCGAGCCCGCGGGCTCGGGCTGTTCCCCGAACGTATCGCTGTGTCCCCGTACGCCTTCGAGGACGAGGAGGAAGGCGTGCAGCGTCCCGCAGACGATGAGTTCTGGTTCGACCTCCTCCGCGCCGTCGCCACAGGTCGCGCCGGAATCCTCGAGGAGACCTATCTCGATGGCGCCTCACGGTGGCACCTCCTCACCCGCGAAGCCATCGAGGCGGTGCGTGCCGGACTGGCTCCCGGGCCCGCCTGGAGGTCTGGCCTCCCTTGTCCGGTGACATCGACGCCGTCCTGGGCAACCTGCCCGAGGACGGACTCGTCGAAGGCGTCTGGCAGGACAAGAACGGCCACATCCACAGCGCCATCGCCGACGAGGACGAGTTCCCGGAACTTTCCGCCCTGATCTCCAGCGCCTCGGGCGCCGCGCTCCTGTCCGTATACGCGGGCGAACGTGCACCTCTGTGTACCGCGGTCATGCCCGACAACGACGGAGTTCTACGGGCTCGTTGGCGGACCGAGCCAACACCGAACGACCAAGACTGGGCACTACGGCACTCCCAAGCCTGAGGGCGGCTACGCGGCCTTCGCAACGCGAAGCGCTCGGAGCTGGGTGCAGGCCAGTAGCCGTACGTGGGCGCCTCAAATCCGTCGGTCGTTCGACTGCGGGCCAGGCAGGATGTGTCCCTATGAACCCTGTGCTGTGCGGCCTCGCGTCCAATGTGGCGCTGCCCGTCGAGCTGGTCGACCGCCTGATCGTGGTCGCGGACGCGGACATCGCTGACGGCCTCGCCAGCCGCGCGGACCTCAGCCGTGAGCAAGCGGTCGCCTTGGCCGTGCGGGGCGAGGGGAGCGCCGTGCGACTCGCGTACGAAGGCCGGCTGGCAGCTGCGGACATCAACCCCCGTACGCAGCCGCAGGCCGCGCTCGCCCTGCTCGAGGAGGGTTTCGGTGACCTGGAGTGGACGCGGCTGTTCGCGGTGGATCCCAACGTCGAGCGTCGGGCGAAGCTGGCCGCCTGTCCCGGTCTTTTGGCGGATGTGCGGGAGATGCTCGCCGCCGACCGGGACGTACGGGTCGTTGCGGAACTCGCGTTGTGGACCACGGCGGATGTGGCCGCCCGTCTCGCGCGCCACCCGCATGCCGAGGTCCGTCGCGCGGTGGCGGCCAACGAGGCGACACCACCACAGGTCCTGGCCATGCTGATCACCGGCGAGGGGCTGCCACCGGCAGAGCAGTGCCTGGTCTGCGACAGCGAGGAGACGCCCTACGTACACGATCCGCACTGTCCGCGGCTCGACTGCGGCCTGTCCGCCGATGCCTCGTGCTCCGGCTCGCACGAGTCCACCCTTCACGAGCTGGCGGAACAGGCCCTGTGGAACCCCGCCACACCGATCGAGGCGCTCCTGCGCTTCACCGGCCATCCTTCGGCGCTGTTGCGCTGCCGGCTCGCTGCCCGCCCCGATCTGCCGCCGGAGACAGTGGCGCGGCTCGCCGGTGACCCTGTTCCCGGCGTACGAGCCGATCTCGCGGAGAATCCCACGATCAGCGAATCTGTGATGCGGGTGCTGGCTGCCGATGGCGGTCACGACGTGCAGCGCAGACTGGCGCACAATCCCCGGGTGCCGCTCGACGTACTTTCCGGCCTCGCCGCCACCACCAAGATCGGTTCGACCCTGCTGCCGCGGATCGCCTCCGCTTCTCCCTCCGAGGTCGAGGAGTTGTCCACGTCGTCGAATCCGGTAGTGCGGATGCTCCTGGCCGAACGGCGTGATCTGCCGGCCGAGATCCGCGACAGGCTGGCCGACGATCCGGACGCGAAGGTGGTCAAGTCCATCGCCGGACACCCTGGCCTCTCGGAAGCTCAGCTCCGCTCCATGGTCGAGCGCCACGGATCCCGGGTCATCGCCAAGGTGGCGGCCAACCCGCAGACGCCGTCCGCCCTGCTGGAATACCTGACGGCGCACATGACGCCGGTCCGGAAAGCACTGCGTGAGGTCGCCCGGCACCCCAATGCGACTGGTCCGGCGCTTCTGGTCTGTCTGACGGACCAGGACGCGCGGCGGATCGCTGCCGGGCACGCGGCCCTGCCGCCACAGGCCATCGTCGAATTGCTCGCCGACCACGACTGGCAAGTGGTGGAAGCCGCGGCCGCCAACCCGTCTCTGCCGCCGGCCGTCATGGTGGAGTTGGTGCTTGAGCTCAACGGGGCGTGAGTCCGGCGCAGCGTGCCGTCACGTTGTCTTTCAGGCGGCGAAGCCGATGTTGGAGACGTATTCGTACTGGCCCCATTGGCTGCCGAGGTCGGGCAGGACGTCGGTGGCCCATACGTCGTCGAGAGTCTGCTGGTCTCTGTTGGCCCAGGCGGTCACGATGCGGTCCCAGCGCCGCACGTTCAGTTTCCGGAACTCCACGACGCGCTGGTGCGGCCTGGCGACCTGGGACTGGTTGAAGGGGTGGATCTCCACCCTCGTGCCGCCGCAGGAGTTGAGACGCCGCAGGAGGTGGCGGGCGACGTTGTGGCGGCGCACCGTGCGGTAGACGGCGTCGATGCGTTCCAGGTTGGCCTTCGAGGGGCGGCGTTTGCCGTCCAGCCATGTCTTCAGGGTCCGGTCCGTGACCGTCAGCCCTTGTTCACGGGCGGCCTGGAGCATCCGCGGCGTCTTGGTGAGGTAATGGAGGCGGGCGAGCAGGCCGCGCGGGGCGGTGACGGGAGTCGTGATGAAGTCGACGAGGCCGTCCAGGCGGCGGGCGACCACCTCGCTGCCTCTGGTCCCGCGGGCACCGTATTTGCCGAACTCGAGGTTCTTCTCGGGCACTCGCCCCTCCTGCCCCTGACGGTGACCGTGGCTTGGGCCAGCGCACGGCCCTGGCCTGGATACCGGTGTCAGGAGGGCGGTTGTCATCCAGCTGAGCGCAGCCACTTCTGGTAGCTGACGGCATTGAGGTCGGGATGCTCAACGCCGGTGTACCACCGCACCACAGGTGGTTCGGGTGTCTTGTTCCGTTTCCTGTGGCGGGTTTTGGGGTGGGGCCAGGGCGGGGCGGGCTGCGGCGGACGCAGGCGGAACTGCTCGGCAAAGGTGGTCAGGTGCGGTAGGGCCCGCGGCGGGCCGGCGGAGAAGAGGGAGTCGTCGCCGCGCGGCGACAGATGGGCCAGGTTGGCTGCCGCCCGCAGGAAGCACCTGGCCCAGGGCGGGACGGTGTAGGTGGCGCAGTGCGAAATGTAGCCGTCGGAGGACGAACCGCCGTAGCGGGTGAAGCCGGGGCCGTGAAGGGTGAGGGTGGCGGCGTCTTCGTCGAGGTGGTTCACGTGAACTGTGTCGAGCTGGGAGACGGAGGTGCCGGTGAAGACTGCGGTGGCCAGGGCGGCGGCGATCTGGGGTGCGGCGGTGCGGGCGCCCAGGCGGTGGGCGATCTGGTCCATGCCGTAGGCGCGTTCGGGGACGTAGGGGCGGTCGGCTGGGGGTGGAGTACAGCGGCAGGCGGGGAAGTCCCGGCGGAAGTTGAGGAAGGCCAGGGCCGGCACAGTGATCCAACGGCCCTCGGCGCCACGGCGGGGCGCAGGAGTAGTGGGGGCTTTTGCCAGCAGGTCGCCTGTCGGACCCTCGGTGGAGACGGTGTGGTGGTCGACGTCGTGTAACGCGGTGCGCATCACGGCGGGCGGGCGTCGGGTGTGGCAGACGGCCACCAGGTGCACTCCGGTGCGCAGGCGCAGGGTGAGCAGTGCGGACCAGCTCTTCTGGTCCAGGAGGTGGGCGCGCAGCACGGTGATACGGGTGATGGGCAGGGCGAGAATCCAGGCTGCTGCGATGTTCACGACGGGCGGTCCCTGGGCGCCCCAGTCGCCCGGCAGTTCGGTCGGCTTGCCGAGGGCGGCGAGGATGTCGAGAGCGAGCGCGGTACCGGACGCGGCGGGCGTGGGGTGGACGGTGATCCGGCCGGCGGCTGGATGGTGCGCGGCCAGCGCGGCGCGGATGACGGCGGCGTCGTCGGCGGGGTTTAGGAGCACGGTGACGGGCGGCGCGGCCGGATAGATGACCCTTCTGCTCATGCGGAGTTCCGGGCGCGAGCGCATCGGGTGGACAGGGCGAGGGCGAAGCGCAGATCCGGGTGGAGAACGGGGATGCGCGCCGTGGAGCGGGCATCCAGCAGACGGCGCTCGGTGAGATGGGCCAGGGCCGACGCGCTCAGCGGGGCACGGCCTGCGGTGGCCGGATGTCCGCTGAAGGCCGCGGCCAGGAAGGCTGCTTGTTCCAGGGTGAGGTCGCCCGGCGCGGCGTTGTCGGTGTGGGCGAGCAGCACGGCGCGCTCGCTCGAACTCAACGTGTGGGGGCTTGGGGGCGGTTCGGCCGGCCGGAGCGGCGGTGTACGACGTGGCGGACGGCGCTGGGGCGCGGGTGAGTCGCCGGTGAGCTGGTGGCAGCGGGCGCGGTGGTGCCAGTCGGGCCCGTAGTGCGCGTGGGTGAGCGCGGGGATGGGCAGTGCCGCGTCCTTTGCGAGGGCGTCGAGGCGGTGGCCGAAGGAGAGCTCGAACAGCGGGAAGTGGTCCGCGGCATGGCCCAGGCGGCGAAAAGAGCGGGCGGCGGCGAAGACCGGGCGCACGCGGGGCGGGATCACGTAGCAGACGCCGGGCGGTTCACTGGGCGAGCCGTGCCCGGGGTGCCACACGTCGGGGACGGTCAGCCGCGTGCAGCGCGCGTCGAGGCCCGAGAGCGGGGTGGCGCGCAGGGCGTCGGGGTGGGTGCCGGTGAACAACAGGGCGAGGATCGCCGCGAGTTGGACCGGGTGGGCGATGCCCCGGCTGGCCTGGTGCAGGACGTACCCGGTGACGGGGCGGGTGGTCAGCCCCGGTCCTGACGCACTGTCCGGGACCGGGGGCGTCTGAAGGAGCAGACCGCTGGTGAGGAAGCCGGCCTGGGCGCCTCGCAGCCGGGCCACCGTGTGCGCCCGGCTGGGGCTGGTGGCGGTGAGGCGGGCCAGGAAGAGCTCCGTCTCCTGGCGATGGGCGGCCTGCGGGACGCGGGCGCAGTGGGTGCGGGCCGCGTACAGGCCAGCGTGGTACTGCGCGTCGACGCGGGCGAAGCCGTCCTCGTCCAGACGGTGGTGGGCCTCGGCGCGGAAACGAGTGAAAGAGCATTTCGACAACTCAGTCAGCGCGGGCAGTTGGGCGAAGCGGTCCGGCGGCAAAGCAGCGGGGCTCGGGAGGGGCGCCGGAAGCGGCGGCAGGGCGGGGCGGGTGAGCAGCGGTGCGAGGGGCGGCGGGTCGGGGTCCAGGCCGTTGCTCTTCAGGAGGGTGTGCAGTCGCCGGGCGGCATGTTCGGTGGCGCAGTGGGCGAACAGGAGCAGGGAGATTCCGGTCCCCTCCCGCAGGCAGGCGAGACGCCGGACACCGGGCGGGGACGTCGCAGGCAGCGCCGGGCGGTGCGAGAGTACGGGCGCCCTGCGCAGCCCGGCGCCGCGTTCACGCCCTCCACCGGTTGACCACGAACCGGTCCCCGTCCCTGCGGATCTCCGCCGCGCCGGGACCGGGAAAGTGCGCGGGAATCACCAACTCCCCCTCGTCGGCCGCTCGTTGCAGTACTCGGACCCTGCTGGCAGCCGACTGTGTCCGGTCCACGCACATCGCGCTGCTGCAGGTCGGCGCGAGGAACTGCACCGGACTGTGCAGCAGATCTCCTACGAAGACGGCCCGGTCCGCGCCGGAGGCGAGCCGTAGCACGGACGAGCCCGGGGTGTGCCCGGGCGCGGGCTCCAGGACGAGACTCGCGTCGACGCGATGCGAGTCCCCATCCCACAGCACAGCCTGCCCTGCCTTCACCACCGGCGCGACACTGTCCGCGAAGAGGAGAGCGTGATTGCCGTGCGGGGTGCGGGCAGCGCCGCCAGGTCCGTAGAAGTCATGGTCCACACGCGGCACGAGATACGTGGCGTTCGGGAACGTCGGTACCCAACTTCCGTTTTCCTCCACGGTGTTCCAGCCCACGTGGTCGCCGTGGAGATGCGTGTTGATGACGAGGTCGACGTCCTCGGGACGCACCCCTGCCCGCGCGAGCCGGTCGAGGAAGTCGGTGTCGAGGCCGGAAAAGTGCGGGGTGGCCGGACGCTCGCGGCCATTGCCCACCCCCGGATCGACCACGATGACCTGGCCTGCGCTGCGCAGCACCCACGCCTGCACGGCGGCGAGCACCGCGCCGCTGCCGGGGTCCTGGAAGTGCGGGGCGAGCCACTCCTCGCCCGCACGCCAGGTGTCCTCGATGCCGGGAAACAGGTCGCCGGGCGCCCCGAACGGCCCGCGCACCTCCTCGACCCTGATGATCTCGATGTCGCCGAGCGTGATGCTGTCGATGTCGCTATCCATGCCGGCCACACTAGGAACGGCAGGGCGAGCGCCTCAATGCTTGATGGGATCAGACCGATACGTGATCGGCTCACCTGTCCGGGCGCCCTCCGGCTACGCTCCCCGCATGGACGTGGTCAGCGACGCGATAGCCGCCGTACGAACGGGCTATCCGCACGCCAACAGGCTCCAGGTCAGCGGGCGTTGGTGCGTACGCCTGGCCCCGTACGAGGGAGCGGGCTTTCACGTGGTGCTCACCGGTGACTGCTGGCTGCGGACCGACACCGGCACCGCCCTCGCCCTGCGCCCCGGCGACGCGGTGCTGCTGCCGCACGGCGCAGGCCACATACTGGCCGACGCCCCAACAGATCCGAGCCGCGCCACACGTTTCGACACGGCCCGGGAGCCTCCTGTGGCACCGGCCGGGCCCAGCACGGTGGAACTCCTGTGCGGCAAGTACCGCCTCGACCACAGCCGCTCCCACCCCCTGCTCGCCGAACTGCCCGACGTCGTCCATCTGCCGCACGACGACCCCCACACCCCTGAACTCCGCTCCGCCGTCAACCTGCTCGCCGGCGAAGCCGCAGCCCCCGGCCCCGGCTCCTGCGCGGCCCTACCCAGCCTCCTCGACCTCCTCCTCATCTACATGATCCGGGCCTGGACCACACAGGCCCCGGCCGCCGCTCGCTGGCCCGCCGCCCTCGCCGACCCCGTCGTCACCGAAGTACTGCGCCTGCTCCACACCGACCCGGCCCACCCCTGGACCGCCGAGCACCTGGCAACCCGCGCAGGCGTCTCACGCGCGACACTCAACCGCCGGTTCACCACCCTGGTCGGCCGCCCCGCGATGTCCTACCTGACATGGTGGCGGATGAACCGCACAGCAACCCTCCTGAGCACAACAGACGCCCCCCTGCAATCAGTGGCCAAGGAAGTCGGCTACAGCTCGCCCTACGCCCTGTCACACGCATTCCTCAGAGAATTCGGAGTAACCCCAGGCCGATACCGGACAAGCCGCGCAACACCCCACTGACCATCACCTCTCCAGCCCCCAGTCCGATGCCGCCGAAACCGCCACGAACTCCCTTGCCGGGCACCACAGCACTTACCGACCCTTGCACGCCGACCCGCACCCCAGGTTCGACCCGCGCCTCCCCGCCCGACAACCGACTGCCGAACCCGCGCATCCCCACCAAGAACTCTTCACCTGCGCGAACTCACAGGGCTAAGAGAGAGCGAGGAACTCCCCTGCCACCTGGCCCAGTTCCACCACCCCCCATGACACATCCCGGATTCCGGCACCGCAAACACAGCCGGGACGCGAGCGGGCGAGCCAAATGAAACCGGACCCGCCTCACAAGTCCGGCCCGCACCCGGATCTCCACATTGGTCGAGTCGAGGAACACCCGCGCCCCGCGGCCAGGTGCTGCTCCAGGAAGGCGTTCTGCCGTGCGACCGCGGGGGGGCACCGACTGGTCGCCCGCGCAGCCATCGTGTTCACGGCGAAGTGTGCTCCGGGCTGCGGCTGGGACAGTGTCGAGTCCAGCGAGGGCAGCTGGTACATCGTGCGCACGTTCGCGGATTTCCTCCGCCAGCTGGACGAGGTACCGGCCCACGCAGCGGCGAGCCGACCACGGTCTGACGAAGACGACAATGACCCCCGAGGCGTGTTCAGTCAGGTGATGACCGGCTGCCCGCTGGAGGGCTGCGTCAGTTCAGTTGCGTTCAGCAGTCACGGTGCTCCAGTCTTGGCGCGTTGCCCACTGCGCGAAGGGCGTCGTGGTCAGGCCGTAGGCGGCGGCGTGGTGGGGGCGTGCGGGGTAGCCGACACGGTTGTTCCAGCGGTCGCCGAACGCTGCGGATACGCCGCTACGCTGCGTCTTCTCTTCCAGGAGATGAAGTCGGTGCTGATCTCGCGGCCGGTCACCTGGGAGAGGACGTCGGCCATCTGCGGGTAGGTCAGCGCATCGCCGGCGAGGTCGATCTCGGCCTCGTGGAACCTGTCGGGCTCGGCGACGGCGGCGGCGACAGCGGCACCCAGGTCGTCGGCGCAGATGAGCGCCAGTTCGGTCTGCGGGCTCATGGCGGTGACCAGTTTGCCGTGAGGCAGCTCGGGGGCCATGTAGTCACGGCGGGGCGGGAGGAAGTTCTCCATGTACCAGGCGGGCTTGAAGACGGTCCAGCGGTGCAGCCCTGAGCGACGGATGGCTTCCTCGGTCTCTTCCTTCTGGTTCCAGTATTCCTCCATCACCGGATCGTTGATCTCGAGGTCCGGGTGCTGGGCACGCCATCCGGTCGCCGACACCGATGTGTGCAGGAGCTGGGTGATGCCGGCGCGCTGGGCCGCCGTGACGATGTTGCCGGCCTGGCGGCTCTCGGCGGGGTCGGCCGGGTCGATACTGGCCAGCTGCACCGAGAAGACCGCGTCGTGTCCGGCGCCGGCCGCGTGCAAGGAGGCGACGTCCTCCAGGTCCCCGGTGGCCAGGGCGGCGCCCAGCGCGGCCAGGGCCTGGGCGGGAGCCGAGGAGGGTTGCGCACCAACGCGGTGACGGGGTGTCCCGCGCGCAGGAGCGCGCGGGCGACAGCGCCGCCCTGCATTCCGGTCGCCCCGGTGACCAGCACCTTGGCCTTGTCGTGGGATGTCATGGTGAGCCTGCTTTCGGTTGATCGTGCTTTCTGGTGTCTGGGCACGGGACTGTCGGACTCGGCACGGCATCGCCGGGCCGGCCAGGACGGGCGTGGCCGGGGGGTTCTGGGGTCTCGGCTTAGAACACGAGCACGGGCCGGCCCCGCACTCCGCCTTCCTCGATGAGCCGGTGCGCTTCAGCGACCTGTTCAAGCGGGTAGGTCCCCGCGACGCGGAGCGTGAGGGCACCGGATTCGGCCTGGTCGCGCAGCCGCGTCAGAGCGGCTGTGTCGCGGATGCGGTCGTAGACGAAGACGGGGAACCAGCGCACGCCCCGGGCGGTGGCGCCGGTGAATCCCTTGACGGTCGCGATGGCGCCGCCGTCGCGTACCGCTGGGGCTACCGCGTTGCCCATCGACCCGCCGTCGATGACTCCGTCCGCACCGTCGGGGCGCAGCCGGCGGACCGCGTCGGGGAAGTCGTCCCCGCGAGGGAGTACATGATCGGCGCCCAGGCTCGTGACGAGGTCACGGTCCCTGTCCGCTGCGTCGGCGATAACCGTCAGCCCGGCCGCTTTGGCCAGCTGCACGGCGTAGCCGCCGATCCCGCCGGCGGCGCCGGTCACCGCCACCGTCGCTCCCGGGGCCAGGGCCAGCGCGTCCAGACCCATCTGCGCGGTGAGTGCGGCCATCAGCAGGGTCGAGGCAGCCGTCAGGTCGACGCCCTTCGGCGCGCGGACCACCGATTCCGCCGGTACGACCACGTACTGCGCCTGCCCGCCCAGAGCCAGCTTCGGCTCCGTGACCGCTATTACCTCGGCGCTCAGGGCCAGCTCCGGTCGTGTTCCCTCTCCGACCTCGTCGATCGTCCCGGCGATCTCCCAGCCCACGACGTACACGTCCGAGGGCGGGTTCATCTCCGGGCTGTACTTGGCGGAGAGCCCGGTGCGGATGTTGACGTCGGCCGGGTGTACAGCGGCGGCGGCCACCTTGATCCGTACCTGCCCCGGTCCGGCGTGCGGTTCGGGCAGCTCCAGCACCCGCATGACCTCGCGGCCGCCGAACTCGGTGAAACCTACGGCCTTCACTGCGCCACCTCACTATCGCTGACTGCACCCTCGAACCCGAGACGCAGATGTTCCGGGTATTCAGCGACGTTAACAGCCCGGCTATACTCGAAACAAATCAGTCCTAGTTCGGCGAGGAGAGCCCCATGCCACAACCCGGTGCACAGCTGCGGCGGCCTTCCGGCCTCTCCGGACCGCCCCGCGATCCCGCCCGGGACGCCCGAATCCTGCACGCCGCAACGGAGCTGCTCGCCGAAGGCGGCTACCCGGCCATGACCATGGACAAGGCCGCGGCACGGGCCGGGGTGGGCAAGGCGACCGTGTACCGCCGCTGGCCCTCGCGCGCCGAACTCGCCGCGGAAGCCCTCAGCCACGCCGGACTCGCCGACGACGTCACGCCGGTCATCCTCGGCAACGGGCACCTGCGCGACGAACTCCTCGCCACGCTGGCCAGCGCCATCGGCAGCCAGGACACCTCCCGGGTCGACCTGGTCTCGGCCCTGCTGGACACCGCTCGCCAGGAGCCGGAGCTGTGCAGCCTCATCCGCGTGCGCTACGTCGAGTCCCTGCACCAGGCACTCGCCGGCGTGCTGGCCCAAGCGGTCCAGCGCGGCGACCTGCCCTCCCGACCCAACCACCCCCAGGACGGACACGCGATCGCGGTCTCCGCCGCCATCGCCCTCCTCGTCCACTGGGGAACCATCCACGACCGTCCGATCAGCGACGAGGACATCGCACAGATCGTCGACGGCGTCCTCATGCCCCTGCTCCGATAGCCCCTGGGCCACGCCGTGCCCGTGCACGCCAGTGAGCGGTGACGTCGACTGCGACGCGGCGTCGGCTGATCATGCCCACCGGCAAACGCTCCCAGGGCTCACTCGTTCTCGTCGGTACTCGGCCCTCCGCTCCTCTCGGTCAAAGGCCGGACGTCACCACTGCTCAACACGCTGAACTTGACAGAGAAGCAGCCGCTGATCTCTTCGCGCAGCACATCGAGGCAGACGACGATGGCGACGTCGTCCAGGGCGGAGGCCAACGTCGATTCCTCCGAACCCGCCGCGCCCACGGCGACGATGAGCGTGCCCGGCTCCAGGACGCGCAGTACGGCGGCGTCGGCAGACGTGGTGCCGGGGTCTTCCTGCGGGTTGTGCACGGCGGTCCATCGGTCCGGCCCGCCCACGCGCGTGTGGAGCCAGCCGAGGCGTGTGCCGATGATCTGCTCCGCCCAGTCCATCGCTGCTTCGACGTCGCGGACAAAGGTGCGCTGGAAGGCCTCGTGGCAGTCGAGGTATCGGCCGTCGCGATGAAGCATCCAGCCCCCGACGGCGCCGCTCAGGTGGGCGGGGGCAAGGGTGTAGCGCGGGAACGTTGTTCCTCCAGACCTGAAGAAACCCCCGGCGGTTGCCGGGGGTTGAGGGCGGAACGTATCGGGTTGGCCGGGCAGCGGGGGGCGTGCTGAAGCGCGACAGTTGTCACCATCGGCGGCCACCGACTTGTGACTTCGGCGCGGCGAAGCCACGGCGTTTGTCACCAGGTCGGCACGCCACTTGTCACCAGCAGCGTCGAAAGCACGGCAGTTGTCACCAGCTCCGGTGCCCGTCGGCCATCTGCCCCGCTCGGCGGCTTCTCCTGGTCCTGTCGCATTCCGAATGCAAGGGGCAGGGATCTGACCTGCGGGACTGTCAGTTGGTTTGGGAATGCGATGTGGGCGTCGTTCATAAACGAGTTGGCCTCACGGAAGCCGGACCTCGGTTTGCAGGGTAAACAGGGGACGGCCTTTGTGCAGACTGAATCCTCTTGGCCGGGACAGCAGGTTGCCGCGCCCAACCATGTGATTCGTGCTTCGTACCGGGATGCCCGGTAGGGGTGGCGGTCCTACCCGAGTGCCGGCTCGCGGGCCTGGGCGGCGGAGATGAGCCCGGCCAGAGAGGTGCGGGTTTCGGACAGTGCGCCGATCCGTTCGTCCAGACCCTGGAGGTGTTCTTGAAGAGTCTCCAGCTTGCATCCGGCGACCGTGCCGTCCTGGCGAACGCACGGCAGCAGGTCGCGGATGACCCGCGTCGGCAGGCCGGCGTCCAGCAGCGCGCGAATGCGGCGGACCACGGCGGGGGCGTTGTCGTCGTAGCGGCGGTGGCCGCTGTCGAGGCGATAGGCCTCCAGTAGGCCTTGCTCCTCGTAGTAACGCAGCAGTCGGACTGAGGTGCCCGTCGCGGCGGCGAGCTCACCGATCTTCATGTGGTGCTCCTCACAACCTCTTGAACCTCACATTGATGTGAGATCTTAGCCTGACGGGCATGACACACACAGATCGCCCCATCGCCCTCTATGGTTTCTTGCGGCCCAGGCCGGAGCGCGCGGACGAGGTCCGGCGCATCCTCTCCGCCTTCGTGGGACCCACCCGGCAGGAACCCGGCAACCTGGAGTACCACCTCCACGAGCACGAGGACGGCACCTTCTTCCTGTACGAGGTCTGGCGCTCGCAGGAAGACCTGGACCGGCACAACGCGACGCCCCCGCTGCGCGCCTTCCTGGAGAACCTGTCGACTTTCCTGGCAGAAGCCCCGGAGGGCCACTTCGACACCATGCTCAGCCCGTACCCCGACACCGAACCGGCTGCCGCCTGAGGAGATGCCAGCGGCAGATGCCGCGCAGCCAACCGCGCGGGGCAGGGCTCAGCCTCTGCGATCTGCTGTCCTGTCGCAGTTCATCTGGCAGGTAGAGGGCTGCTGACCTACTGGCGTGCCATGTCACTTGAGAACGTTGCCCCACGGCATTCTCGAACAACATGGCTTTCGCGGAATCTACTGACGGCAAGAAGGTCAGTTCAGCCATCCTGCTCGTCGGTCAGATTGCCTCTGATCGCCCGGGGACGGTGCCGTGGTTGGTGGTGGCGCTTCCTCGGGCAGCAGGCACCAACCGAGGTGCGCGGTGAGGAACGTGGCGATCTCGTCCGTATTGGTGCACTCCGCGGGCAGGTCGTCTGGCCGGGGCTGGTAGAGCCCAATCAGTTCATCTCGCAGCCGAGCGTCCAGGAGCGGTGCTTGGTAGCAGTCGATGGTCCCTCGATAGAACAGCCAGTCGAAGACCCGGACAGCCGAGCAACGGCCAGACTGCGGCAGTTCCGCCAGATGCCTGTCCTGCCAGGAGCCGACGTAGGCGTAGTGCGCTTGCTTCAATGCTCCGTCGAGGGTCGGAGTGGGGAGATCCTTGAGGTTCCAGTAATTACAGGCTTCGGCTTCAGGTATGGGTTCCGGGACGGCGGCAAGCCAGAGACGATATTCGAACATCGAATGAGCTTGACAGACCATTTCACCTGGGGTGCCCAGTCATCTGACCCATCGACCAGTTTTCTCGCCTTCGGTCCTACGGAAGTCGGGATCTAGTACTCCAGCTGTAGATCGTGATCTTCATGTCTGATTCGCAGCTTGTCGCCGATAGTGGCTGGTGCGGGACCGGGCTTGATGGCGGCGTCGCCAGTCGGACCAGCCAAGAGATCGTCTCAAGTGGCTTGATCACTAGGCTGAATGCCGTGACAGCGATGGTGAAGCGTCTGGTTCCAGACGGGTTGTGGGAGTTGTTCCAGCGGGCGGTTCCGGCGGCGCCGGTGCGGCCGCAGGGTGGGGGAAGGCGCCGGTATGGGGACCGGCAGGTGCTGGCTGCCATCGTGTTCGTGGCAACGACCGGCTGCACGTGGCGACAACTTCCGCCGGGCTTCGGCCCGTCCGGGCCGACCGCGCACCGCCACTTCACCGAGTGGAGCCAGGCCCGCGTATGGGGCAAGCTCCACCGCCTGGTCCTGGACGAGCTCGGCGCACGCGGCGGACTGGACTGGTCGCGGTGCGCGATCGACTCGGTGAACATGCGAGCCCTCAAAGGGGGACCTGACGGGCCCGAATCCCGTAGATCGCGGCAAGAAGGCATCGAAGATCCACCTGATCACGGAGCGGACCGGTCTGCCCTCTCCATTGGGATCTCGGCTGCCAACACCCACGACAGTCAGGGTCTGGAGCCTATGGTGCGGGGCATCCCACCCATCCGCTCCCGCCGCGGGCCGCGCCGCCGTCGACCGGCCAAGCTGCACGGTGACAAGGGCTACGACTTCGACTGGCTGCGCACGTGGCTCCGCTCCCGCAGCATCACACCGCGCATCGCGCGCCGGGGCATCGAATCCTCCCAGCGCCTTGGCCGTCACCGTTGGACCGTGGAGCGCACGGTGGCGTGGCTGTCCGGATGCCACCGTCTGCACCGCCGCTACGAGCGCAAGGCCGAACACTTCCTGGCGTTCGCCGGCATCGCAGCCGCCCTGATCTGCTACCGCAGGCTGACAGCCTGACCGGCGAGACCTCCGAGCTGGAATGATCCTGTCGCAAAGACGACACAAGCCAGCGAGGAACGCCATGACCGACTACCTGGCCGCCGCCATCGCGATGCTCGGCCCGGCCGAGAACCGCTACGCCGACCCCGCCGCCTGGGACCGGCTCCACACCGAACTCGACATCCGGCTGCCGACCGACTATCAGACCCTCGTAGACGCATACGCTCCCATCCAGCTCAACGGCCACCTGTACCTGCACCACCCCGCAACCGAACACTGGAACCTGGGTGACTGGATACGCGGGACGGTCCGTGCCTGGTCCGAAGTCTCCTGGGACAAGCTCGACCCGGACGAGGACCCCCGCCTGCTCTTCGGACTCTCAGAGTTGAGCTTCGGTACGCGGAACGGACTGTGGCCGATCGCCAGCACCGACCGCGGCGAGACCCTGTTCCTTGTAGCCGCGGACGACACAGCGCCCTGGATTCTGATCGAGGACGGCGAGGGCGGCTGGGCACGGTTCGACATGAGCTTCGCCGAATGGCTCTACCGGTACCTCATCGGCGAAGACATGGCCGGCCCCAACACCTCCGCCTTCTACCCCGGCCCGGTACAGCTGTGCCGACTTCCGATGACCGCTGACGAACGGCCGGAGCCATGGAGCGGGCCTGACCGCGGTATGTGACCCCGCACGCCACGACAGCCGCAGGCGCCCTCCCAACTGCCTGGAGAACCAAATGAGACGACCTCTAAGCCGGTGGGCTGCCTCGTGGACCGGCCGGACGACGAGCGTGTTGAAGAGGCGCTGGATCTTGTTGCAGGACAGCGGGACCAGGTCGGCCGGTCCGGGACGGCCGGCGTGTTCGTCAGCTCGGACGATGGCAAGGAAGGCGTGGGCCAGCATGGCGAGAGTGACCTAGCGGACCCAGGAGGCATAGCGCCAGACCTGGTGCTCATCGAGTCCAGCCAGGCCCTTTCCCGTTTGGAAGGTCTCCTCCACCCGCCATCTCGATCCGGCGACCCGCACCAGCGTGGCCAGGGGCACCTGGGCAGGCGACCAGCAGCGGTAGTAGGCGAGTTCTCCGGTGGTGCGGTTGCGGCGAATGAGCAGCTGATGAGAACCGGGCCGGGGTTCGGCCAGGCCGATGATGGCCCAGTCGTAGAAGCGGTGGCCCTTGGCGCCGGCCCCTGCCGACAGCTTCTGCCAGGCCCGTTTCGGCACCTTCGCAGCCAAGGCGTCCGTGCGGAACTTTCCTGCATCGGTGGTGACTTCGGCCGAGCAGGCGGTGGCGAGCACGGAGCCGACTCCGTGCTCCTCCAGCGCGGTCCGCAGTTTCGGGTTACCGCCGTAGACCTCGTCTGCCGCGACCCAGTCCACGCGGTGCCCGGCCTCCAGGAATCGGCCGATCATGCGAGTGGCTAGTTCCGGCTTGGTCGCGAAGGCGGTGTCCTCGCCCAGCCCTACGGCCCGGCAGCGATCCGGGTCGCAGGTCCAGGAGCGCGGGAGGTACAGCTCGCGGTCCACCGCCGCGTGCCCGCGCAGTCCCGCGTAGACGAGGTAGACGGCGACCTGGGCGTTCTCGATCCGGCCCGCGGTGCCGGTGTATTGGCGCTGGACACCGACGGTGTGGGTGCCCTTCTTCAGGTCGCCGGTCTCGTCGACTACGAGGACTGCCTGGTCGTCATGGGACTGCTCCACTACGTAGTCGCGAACGTCGTCGCGCACCACGTCGGCGTCCCAGGAGGCCCGGCACAGCAGATGCTGCATGCCGTGCGGGGTGGGTTCCCCGGCCCACTCGGCGATGCTCCAGCAGTTCTTGCGCGGCAGGTTCGACGGCAACCCGAGCACCAGCCGCCTGGCTCGGCGCCGAGGCTCAACCCGGGCGAACCGGCCGGCTATGCGCCCCATAAGGGCCTCGAACCCCTCCTGCCAGCGGGCAGGGTCTACGCTGTGACCTGCGGCCACCGCATGATCGTTTGTCCACACACCGATGATCAACGGTGGCCGCTCCTTGTTGCGAGCAGGAGGAGCATCGTGCAGGTGGCCGGAGTCGACATCTACGTGAATCACCCCGTGCTGCACCTAGGAGCGACCGACTGGGTTCCAGTCTCGCTCGCTCTGGAGGCTGCCCCTGCGGCCAGCTGTGACACCCACGTGGCTGTTCGGGTTCGAGCTCAGCGGCGACTGATCAAAGTGCGTATCTTCACGCAGCCACAAGCGCCGGAGGCCGAAGGACCCGACCCGGAGTTCACCACGGTCTTCGACGGCTCCCTCCTGCTGCCTGACGGCCGCATCGCAGTCGGCGATGTCGAGCAACTGACCCGCTTCGTGCATCGAGTGGGCGACCGCGGTGAGTTCAACGTGCGCGTCGCAGTGGACTCGCCGGGGCCAGACGCCAGCGCCATCGACATCACTGTCACCCGTCCCAGCGAGTGATCTGTCGAGACAGCCACCTCGGCGCATGCAGGCCGCTCGACAGCTGGCCCGTTCGCGAGCAAGATCACGATCTACAGCTGGAGTACTAGGTAGAGGCAGAACCTCCGGTGGAGGGGGTCCTGGGTTCCGAGGGTGGTGTAGATCCGCGCGAATCGTCGGCTCAGGTCGGCGGTCGTCGGCCAGCAACTCGGGCGGCACCGAGGGGCCCTGATTCCACAGGCGCACGGGTTCGCCCTGGTTGATGTACAGCTGCCCCGATGGCATCGGTTGGACGCTGATCAGGCGCTGGACCCGCGCCCCGGCCAGGCAGTAGAGGTTGTTGTCGGCGTACTGAGCAAGGTGCTCAGGTAAGTACGGATAAACGTGCTCAGTTGGATCGCTATTGGAGTGCATACTCGCGGAGCTCCGTGCGACGATCGCTGGGTGGAGAGTCCTGGTCCGTCGTTTCGACGACGTCTGCTGATCGAGTCGCTGACGGTGCTGGCAGCTGATGCTTCTGTCCAGGTGGCCTGGCTGGAGAAACATCGTGTGGCGACGGACGAGATCGCTTTGGACTTCGATCACGCATTCCGGATGGCCGAGAGGCTGGTCGAAGAGGACCAAGTCGGCCAGGGTGCTCTGCCCGATCTGCGTGAGATCGATCTGGTCTTCAGCGGGA
This sequence comes from Streptomyces sp. Q6, assembly GCF_036967205.1. Taxonomy (NCBI): domain Bacteria; kingdom Bacillati; phylum Actinomycetota; class Actinomycetes; order Kitasatosporales; family Streptomycetaceae; genus Streptomyces; species Streptomyces citrinus. The sequence continues at coordinate 8,543,592 of NZ_CP146022.1, read as the reverse complement.
TGAGTGGTGCAGAAAGCGCTGGTCGGTGGGCAAGGACTGCCTTGTCCACCGACGCAGGATGGGCCCAGGCACGTCAGTTGGCCCGCCAAGTCCTCGTCGCGGAGCTTGGTGAATGGAACCTGCCTCTGCCGGAGATCGACGTCATCCGATAACCGGGTATCTGTGGGTCAGGCGACGTTCGTGTCGCGTTCGATGGCGGCGAGTCGGTTCTTCAGACGGTAGCTGGGGCCGTTGATCGAGACGACGTCTCAGTGATGCAGGAGCCGGTCGAGGATTGCGGTGGCCAGGACTTCGTCGCCGAAGACTTGGCCCCATTCGCTGAAGGTCTTGTTCGAGGTCAGGATGATCGACCCCCTTTCGTAACGTTTGGAAATGACTTGGAAGACGAGGTTGGCTTCGGCTCGTTCGAGGGGCTGGTAGCCAACCTCGTCGACGACGAGAACGCTTGGCCGCAGGTAGGACCGGAGCTTGCTGGTCAACCGGCCCGCGTCTTCTGCCGCTTTGAGGTGTCGGACCATGTCGTCGAGGGTGGTGAAGTAGATCGAGAACCCGGCTCGGCAGGCCGCGACCGCCAGGGCGACGGCGATATGCGTCTTGCCCACTCCGGGTGGCCCCAGCAGGGCTGCGTTGGCCTTGGCCTCAACGAACGAGAGGGTGGCCAGGTCCTTGACCTTGCGCGGGTCGAGTTCGGGCTGGAAGGAGAAGTCGTAGTCGTCCAGCGTCTTGTGGTGCGGCAGCTTGGAGAGCCTCAGCCCTTGGCGGAAGCGGCGGTCGTCGCGAACGGCGAGTTCCTCGGCCAGCACCAGGTCGAGGAGGTCGAGATAGCCGAGCTTGCCCTCCTCGGCCCGCTCGGCGTACTGATTCAGGCTCTCGGCCAGGTGGGGCGGCCGAGCTTGGCGGCCGTGCTGCGGATGCGGGCGGTGACCAGCTGACTCAACGGACCTCCTTCGGCGTCGAATTGGTGGTGAAGGGACGGGTGCCGGTCAGCTCGTCATAGACCGACAACGGGCGGGTGCCGACCTTGATGCGGGCGGCGGTAGCCCGGTTGAGCAGGGCCTTGAGCGGCCCAGCCTCCTCGCCGAGCGGCTCCTCGTGGCGAGGCTGGAGCGGGATGTCACCGGTGGTGACCCGGCGGTTGTCCCCCTTGGGGAGACCGTCCCAGTGCGTTTCGTCCACGATTCGGGCGCCGCGGCCAACAGCCCTTGCGTGGACGGCCAGCAGGGTCTCGCCGTTGGCGTCCGGGACGGTGGAGTGGAGCATGACCTGGGACTTCGTGGCCCGGATCTCGACGAGTTGGCGGGCGCGGACCTTGCGGGCCGGCACCGAGTAGAGGTTCGCGTCGAAAGCGACCAGGCAGTCCTTGCCGACGTGTCGCAGGTGCCGTTGCGTGACCACATAGGGTGCCTGCGGAAGAGGCTGCAGAGCCACGTGATCGCGGACTGCCCGGTTGCCGATGACTTCGCCATGGGTGCGGTGAGTGCGCGACCGGCGGTCGGGAACCCAGGCCATGAACGCGGCATCCATCTCCTCGAGGGAGGAGAAGGCCCGCCCCGCCAGCACGTGGTCGCGGACGATGTCGACCTGCCGTTCGACCCGGCCCTTTCCCGTCGGCCGATAGGCGGCCAGCACGTCGATGTCGAAGTCGTAGTGTCCGGAGAATGCAACCGCCTCAGGATGCAGGGGGACAGCCTCTCCGGGGGCGACATGCCTGCGGACCACGGTCTTGGTCCGGTCATAGACGATCGCCATCGGAATGCCACCGAAGTGTGCAAATGCCTGGCGGTGGCAGTCGAAGAACGTCGCCAAATCCTGGCTGGTGGTAAAGCAGCAGAACGGATCACGCGAGTAGGACAAGGTCATGTGGAACGAATAGACCTTCGGGGTGCCCATGTGGGCGAGGACCTTTCCCTTATCACCCCAGTCCACCTGGGCCTGGGCCCCTGGGACCACCTCGAACCGGCGGTGCAGTCCAGCCAGTTCATCAGGTGCAATGCCCAGCTCGGCCGCGATACGGGGCCTTGCTTCCTGCAGATAGAGCTTCACTCGCTGGTAGTTGCCGGCGAAGCCGTACTCCTTCACCAGCCGCTCGTGGATTACCGCTCCCTTGATCAGGATCTCGGCTCGCAACATGGCGTCGATCAGCGGCGCGACCTCGTCCACCACGCGCCTGCGAGGCTGCCCATTGGGCGCCCGCCGCGGCGGAGCCACCGGAGCCTGTGCCGCCAGGTATTTGCGCACCGTGCGTCGGTTGAGTCCGGTCTCCTTCGCGATCTCCGAAAGGCTCATCGCCCCGGACTCGACCAGACCGCGAAAGCGGCGAAGCTTCAACCATCGATGCTGATCCAGGACCACCGTCAGCCGCCCCTCTGCCACCCCAAGAACAGACAGCAGCAGATTGCCGACCCACCGGCCTCAGCACATCAACAACTGAGCACATTCATCCGTACGTAGCTGGGCACGTTCACGTGTACGCCGACAGTTGTCAGTAAACCAGTTGAGCGGCGGGGTGGGGCGGGCACCCGGCCGGCGTACTCCATGCGCTCAGCCTGGTCGTCCGGGATTGAGTCCGTGTCGTCGGCGAGCGCAGGAGCGGGGAAGCCGCTGGCTGCCCGTGCTGAATTCGGTCGTGTTCAGAGGCTCCAGATACGCGCCACGAAGAACCCGGCCACCGAGAGGGATCCGACCACGATGAGCAGTACCCACCAGTATGGATGCGCCCAGATTCCGCCGTCGGCCCGTTCTCGATGCGCCTCAGCGATCGAACCTTCCGCCGGCGGAGTCTCCGTCGGCGGGATGAGTGGATGAGTCATACGTCAACGGTCCCTCATCCGGCTCCGGTGTGCATGTCGAACTCGGGGCACGGGGGCGACAAAGCTCCTCTGGCCAGCTCTACGCCACGCGGTTCATGGCTCCCAACAACCGTGCAGCTGCCCATGAGGGGCCTCGCTGCCGCATTGCTGCGCTGGAGACCACGTCCAACGGCCGTCGGCCGCCGGACCAGAGCATCTGCAGCGCGTGCGGCACCGCGTCCTCGGTCAACGCGTTGGGATCCAGGGCTACTCCTACGCCTGCCCGTTCGGCATCCGCGGCCACGCTGAACTGGTCGCTCGAGAAGGGCAGCACCACAGCAGGGACTCCGGCCCGCATGCACTCGGTGAACGAGTTGGCGCCGCCGTGATGGACCATGGCGTCCATGTGCTCGAGCAGGGCTTGCTGGGGTACCTCCGGGGAGATCAGGCACCGTTCGCCGGCCAAGTCCGCCAGTACGTCAGTGCGATTGCCTGCGGCCATGATGACGCCGACGTCGTCAAACGCTCGCAGGATGCTGCGTGCCACGGTGCGCAGCACGTCATCGCGCGCGGACAAGAAGGTGCCGAGCGCTACCAGCACCAGCCGTCGGGTGCAGCCACGGAGCTGAGTCACGCGGTGGGCCCACGTTGCGGGCAAGGGGTGCTGAGGCCCCACCATGTGGCCGGCGAAGAAGTGGGCCCGTCCGCGGGGGCGCGTAGGCAGCCATGGCAATTGCGGATAGGAGTAGACCACCGCGTGCGGGGAGGTGAGGGCAAAAGCCCGCCCTGGGGGAGGCGCGGCCGGAGCCGCAGTGCGTGCAACAGCCGCGAACGCCCTGGTGAAGGCTTGGTCGTTGTCTTTGACCCAGGTGTGCAGCGCGGCCAGTTCCCGGGGGGCGGGGCGCATACGGGAGGGCCAGGCGTGCGGCATGCCGAAGTAGGCGTCCTCCGCGCCCAGCACGTAGCTGGGATGGCCAGGACACAGGGTCGCGTACGGCAGTTGAAGACAGTGAAGAGCCAGAGTGACGGCATAGCTCAGTTGGTCGACGACATACCAGTCGGCGCGTACGCGCCTGTGCAGGGTGCGCATGGCGGCGAGCACGGCTTCGGGGTCCGGGAGCATGTCCTCACGGCGGTGTGCGGCCTGTGTGATCAGCGCCGACACCGCGCCTCGCCGGGTGGCCTCCAGGAACGCCGAGAGTCGAGTTGCCTCCTGGGAGGACTGCACGGTGGACTCTGCCACCCCCGTATTCGCATTGCGCGTCACCACAAGTTCCTCGAACCGGGTGCCGGACTGTCGGGCCAGCGGCTCGAACTCGGGACCGCATGCGAAGTGGACGTCGGCGCCGGCCTGACGCAGCGCCGCCGCGAGGGAGGCTAGTGGCCTGGCATGCGAGGCGAACGGCGGACTCACCACCACGATGCGCGGCATGCTGTTCCTCTCACGACGGTCGTGCACGGTGACTGGCACAGATGGCATTTCTGGCGGGATCGCGCCCGTGGATGCACCGGGGCCGAGTGTCCGGCCGAGAAGAGCAGGAGTCGCAACCGGGCCAGGCGGCGGGTGCTCGTCGATGCTTCCGACTTCGAAGGCAATGAATTACTCATGCGATGCATCCGTCTCTGGCGTCACGCTGAAAGAGATAGAGATGGGCTGGCGAGCTACCGCGATTGATTCCAGCGGTCGTCGCCGCTTCTCAGCAGTGGGCAGTGATCGCAGGGAAAGCATCCCGTGGATGCGCCCGCCAGTTTCGTGAGGAGGGTTGATCATGACCTCTCATCCCGCTCGAACCCGCGTCCTCGTTGCTGCCGCGGTGCTTGTGGTGCCGGCGTCATTCGCGGCGCTCTCCCCCGCCTCCGACGACGACATGGACGGCCCCTTCGGGTCCGCATGCTCGACGGTGCTCAAGGACGGCGCAGGATCGTAGGACGGCATGGCCAAGGACCCGGTGGCGACGGCAGCGTTCCACAACCCAGCACTGACGACGCTGGTCAGCGTCGTGAAGAGGGCGGCTGATCGGTGAACGACTCAGCCAAGATCGTCTGTGGAGATATCGAGACGAGCCACTCCCCCGGTCCACACCATCGATACCGAGCTCATACCCATGAGTTGAGGCTCGCAGGTACCTGTCGGCCCGCAGGAACTCCCGACGGCCGCCACGCCGACACACGAAGCAGGATGGGCAGCACGCAGCACTCAACTCGCACGTCTCCTCTGTGAGGTATACGCATGGCCCCCGTCACGATGCGTGCCTTCGAGCCGTTGCGCCTCCGGGCCGGTCAGATGCTGTTCGCCCGCGTCGCCGGACCGGAAGGCCCTCGTAACCGCGCCTTGATCCACAACACTCCCGGGCCGCGCTGGTTCCCGCCAGAGAGCCCGATCCGGCGCGTTCACGCGGACAGCGCCATGTTCGTCGGTGGCCTCTCCGCCCTCTTGCTCCAAACACTTCACCCTGTGGCGATGGCCGCGGTCGCCGCGCATTCCGGCTACCGCGGCGACCCCTGGGGCCGGCTCCACCGGACGAGCACCTTTCTCGCAACCACAACCTACGGAACGGCCGACAGCGCCCAGGCCGCCTGCGACCGGGTCAACGCCGTGCACGCCCAGATTCAAGGCGTCACCGAGCAGGGCATCGCCTACCGCGCCTCCGACCCACACCTGCTCGAGTGGATTCACATCGCCGAAGTCGCCTCCTTCCTGCGAGCTCACCAACGCTTCGCTGCGCAACGGCTCACGGCCCGTGAATGCGATCAGTACGTGGCGCAGATGGCACACCTCGCCCAAGCCCTGGGGGTGCCCTCGCCCCCGCACTCCCTGCACGAGCTGCGGACCCGACTCGCCGCGTACCGCCCCGAACTGCGGGCCACACCGCAAGCCCTCGACACCGCCCGCTACCTGCTGCTCAGCCCGCCGCTCCCCGTCCCCGCACTGCCCCTCTACGCAGCGCTGGCATCCAACGCGATTGCGCTGCTGCCTCCGTGGGCTGCAGCAGAACTGCACCTGCCGCGCTGGAGGCGCGCGGAGCGATGGACGGTCCGGCCAAGCGGCCGGATCATCACCAGCTTGATCCGTTGGGCGATGCAGGTCCCCACCGAACCGTCCCGCGGCCCGGTCGCGTCATCGAGCCCCTGATCCGCGAAGGAGCGCTGCCATGAACATCAACGGAGCCCGGATCCTTCTTCCCGGAGCCACTGGTGAGCTGGGCAGTGCCCTGGCCCGCAAGCTGCACAACAGGGGCGCTCTCCTGCACCTCGCCGGACGCAACGAGACGGTGCTCCGCAGGCTTCAAGACGAGCTTCCCGGCGTGCGGACAAGCACCTTCGACGCATATGACCTGGACGCGTGTGCGGCTTTGACCCGTCGAGCTGCCGAGCAGATGGGCGGCCTGGACATCGTGGTGACCTCCATCGGTGTTCCGGCCTTCGGTCCTGCCGACCGCATCAGCGACGCCGTTGCAGAACATCTCATGACAGTGAACGCGCAGGGACCCATTGCCTTCCTGCGGGCCGCGCTCCCCCTGATACCTCCCGGCGGCGTCCTTGCAGCCATCACCGGCACAGTCGCCGGCAACCCGCCCGCTCACATGGCCGACTACGCCGCCGCCAAAGCAGCCCTTGCCGCGTGGCTGCAGGCAGTAGGCAAGGAACAGCGCAGGCGTCAGGTCACCCTCATCGATCTGCGTCTGCCACATGTGAACACTGGTTTCGCCACTCGCGCGGCCGCAGGGCGCCCACCCCACCTGCCCCCGGGACTGCCCATCGCCGCAGCCGTAGAGCTCGTGATGGATGCTCTCGCGGATGCTGAAACTGACACATGTACGGCCTGAACACCTGCGCGCCCGGCCCAGCGCTCACCACCGCCCGCTGCATCCGGTGAGTGCACCCCGACAGAACACCCCACGCCAGCTCTTCGCGACAAGGAGTTGCTCGTGGTCCCCCACCCCTCACCCCTCTCGGTTCGCCTCTGCCCACCGGAGGCAGCCGATCCTTTTCTCCTGGCACGAGCAACCCTCGACACCTCTCAGGCATCCACCAACCACTTGCTCCACGACGGCGACAACGCTCTGCAGCGCCTGCTGCAAGCCGAGTACGGCCACGATCCGGATGATCCCGTGAGCACCGCCCCGGCACCGCTGAGCTCCGAGGACCTCGCAACGGCTGCACTACGGCGCGCCCGTCGGAGTGGGACCGTCCTGCCCCTTGCGGCCCTCCTGGCCCATGGCCGCACCGGCCCTCATGCCACCATCGCGGCAACCGAGATGTGGCCCGAGACCGCCCGGTGGCACGGGGCGGCACACGCTGAGAGCAGCCTCCGCTCGGCGCTGTGCCACACCACCTCTCCGAAGGACGCCACGTTTCTGGTCGACCTGGCGATCGCGGCGGACTTGCGTCCGCTCACCACGGACGCCACCGTGCAGCTCCTGGAGACGGCCGACCGGGGCCTGCGCCACGCGCTCTGGCGCTACCTGCACCAGACCACCGGTCCTGACACTCCGCTGCCCGCACTCGCCACCGCATCCGACCCCTACGAGCAGCTCCTGCTGCAGCCTCCTCGCCTCTCCCTGCCACGCCGTCCCGAGGCTTCGGGACTATGCGTCGTCCAGAGCATGTTGCTCGGAGGCATCGACACCCCCGGCGAAGGTGCCAGCGGCGGCCTCTCGGTCCTCTTGGGCGGCTTGGGAGATCAGCTCGCCCAAAGCCCGGACATCGGCTGTATCGTCACTCTGGTCGCCGCCGGACACCGGGACTTCGTCCACGACCCTCGACTGTCCTACGAGCACAGCGCCGGGCACTACATCGTGCGTGTGCCCGTGGATGCGCCCACAGTCCCCGCGCAAGGTGACATGCACCGTCACCATGCCGCGCTGACGTGGTGGGTTGTTCGCCTGCTGCGACAACTCCCCCGTGTGGACGTCTTTCACCTGCGCTATGCCGACGATGGCAGCCTGGCATTGGCGGACGCCGCTGAGCGGCTCGGCAGCGACATGGTGTTCACCGTGACCCCGGATCCACACCGGCATCTCAGTCGTCGCCACGCCGAGACGCGCGTCAGCGATCCCCGGCGCATGGCGGAGCTCCGCTTCGACCTGCACAAGGTCTTCGCCGCGGATCGCCTGGTGGCCCGGGCCACACGCGTCGTATCGATTCCCGGCCGCAGCGGCAGCCAAGAACTCATGCGCTACTTCCCGCAGATCGCTGACGCCAACGCCGGTGCCGGACCCACCGCAGCTCCCGAAGGCATCACCCCCTTCGCGGCCTCGTCGCACCGCGAGGTGAACGGAGCATCGCCGCTGCGCACGCTGTATGCCGACAGCCGACGCGGCGATGCCCTGGGACCGGAGGACCAACGCCTACCCGTGTGGCTGTGCGTGGGCCGCCTGCATCCGATGAAGCAGCAGGACCACCTCGTCCGCGCCTGGCTCGCTACGGAAATGTGGCGCGTCTCCACTCTGGTTCTCATCGGCGGATCGCGCACCGGGGCCACCGAGGTGGAGAAGGAAATGAGGAGCAAGATCGACCGCTTGCTCGAAGGGAACCTGACTGCCCGTCGACGGCTGGCCCTTCTGCCGGCCCGAGACAATCGATGGATCAGAAGCCTGGAGCGCACACTTGCCGATCCTGCTCGCAACGTTCCGTCCTGGTACGTGTGCCCGAGCGCCAAGGAAGAGTTCGGCATCGCCGTACTGGAGGCAATGGAAGCGGGACTGCCGGTAGCGGGCCCGCACAGCGGCGGAGTACCGCACTACCTGCAGGACGGTGTCAACGGCATTCTCTGGGACACGAACCGCCCAGCGGGCCTTGAACACGGCATGCGGCGTCTCGCCCGTCTGCCGAAGGGGAAGCGTCTCGGCCTGGCAAAAGCGGGTCAGGAGACGGTGCGGCAGCACTTCTCGGTCGAGCGTATGGCCCGCGTCCTTGCAGCCGAGTACCGCTCAGCCCGAAAGGCTCGGCCCGGACAGGACCCTGCCTGAGTATGTCGTCACGAACATGTCCTGACGAACCGCGGGAGAACGTGTGCGGAAGTGCTGCGCGGTCTAAGCGGGACGGTCGGCAGACTCGATGCATCCGATTGTCCGTTTAGTCGCGAATCAGATGTTGTAAGTGCACACGATTCGGTGTCCCGTCCGCGAGCAACCGAACGGGCTCATACTGCATCTCCCTGGAGGAACTGTGATCGTCAAGAAGCTGCACGATGCCGGTCTCAAGAGCGAGCACGCCTACCTGGCCGCGGTCGGCTCCATCGGGCTGTCCCTGGCCTCATGGCTCACCTCCAGCAGGAACGAGAGCCTGGAGCGCGCCGACCGCTGGGGAATCTTCGTCGGCGAGTGGGCTCCCACGTTCTTCGCCCTGGGCCTGGCCCTGGCCAATTTCGAAGAGCCGGAGTGACATCGCCGGCTCTGACAGCGTGTGGCCCGGTGTTCCGTGTCACCGAACATCGACCGAGTGCCATCGCCCGCCGAAACCGCACCGCCCCGGGGTCCTTCACGAGAGCAGACCGAAGGCCAACCATGCGCCGAGCGCGAGAAGAAGGACCCCGGGGATCAGACGTAGGACCACCTTGCGGATCACTGCGCCTGGCTGGACCTCGTGGACGGCCCGGTGCGGTCGGCGCGGGTCGTAGGTGACACGTATGGTGCGTCGGCCGGCGCGTACGCCAGACCCGCCGTCGTAGTGGTGCGGAACGCCGTCGGCGTCGTTGAAGTAGTACATGGGAACCCGGCGACCGATGTCCTCAGCCTCGACAGTGACGCCGTGCCGGGCGAGGTCGCGTCGGCGGAACACTTCATCCGCGGCCATGACGCAGAGGATCAGGCCGATGAAGAGGGGAATCACACCGGCTACCGGGCCGAGGACCCGCCAGCCATGAGTGACGCCGACCCAGACCATGTAGCCGGTGTAGGCGAGGGCGCCGAGCGTGAAGGCCGTTGGGTGGTGGCCCATGTACCCCTTCGGGTCGTCGAGCCGGGTGATCGTGGCACTGCCGGCCGAGTCCCGCTGCTCGGGCAGCACGCTCCTGAGGGTGGCGGAGAACTTCGCCATCGCGGCCGAGTCGACGCAGTCGATGTGGTGGATCTCCCCGTCGGTGAACACGATCTCGAGGGAGCGGGGCTCGGGGACGCGGACCTCTGCGACGGCCGCGAGGGGTACGACGATTCGTCTCTCCGAGACGCGTGACACGACGAGTGCGCTGGCGCCGAGCGTGAGGGAGACCCGACGATCGTAGAACGTATGCATGGAACCCATGCGGTCGATCATGACAGCGGCTGAGCCCTTGCCGACTGCATTCTTCGGAGTCGCGCTTTGCGTGGGGATGACCGGTCAGGACGGACGCCTGGTGCCGGCCGCCGTCTGCGCACACGCGTGCGGCGTGGAAGGAACAGTGAGGGCCGTCCTCGACGCCGCGGGCCCATACGTGTTCGTCGCCAGCGACTCCTGTGGGCACATAGCTAGAGTTGGTTGGCCGTGCGGTCGGCGCCTCGGCCTCGCGTCGCCGGGCTGCGGTGCACTTCTCGCCCTCGCGAACAGCGGTGCGTGCCTGCTTCGCGGCGGTCGACTGCTTCATCGGCATGACGCACTCCATGGCAAGGTGAATCAGGGCTTCGAAGCGGTGCGGGTGGGTTTCGTAGTCGCGTGCGAGGCGGCGGTGGAGCATCAGCCAGCCGTAGGTCCGCTCGACGGTCCAGCGTTTCGGGATCGGCGTGAACCCCTTCGTCCCGGGCTTGCGTTGGACGATTTCGAGGTCGATGCCAAGGGTGGCGGCGTGGTCGATGAAGTGCTTGCGGTAGCCGCCGTCGACCCAGACCTTGCGCAGGCCGGGGTGGTCGGCGGCGGCTGGCGCCAGCAAGGTGCGGCCGGCGGTCGAGTCCTGCACGCTCGCCGCGGTGACCAGGACCGCCGGCAGCAGGCCGAGATCGGTGATGATGTTGCGCTTGCGGCCCGCGATCTTCTTGCCCGCGTCGATGCCCTGGCTCCGGGCGGGGACACTGGTAGAGGTCTTGACGCTCTGGGCGCCGATCACGCAGGCCGAGGGGTGACGGCGCTTGCCCTCCTGGGCTCGTACCAACTCCCGCAATAGCCCGTTGAGCTGGGCGAAGATGCCGTCGGTCTGCCATTTGGCGAAGTAACCGTAGACCGACTGCGAAGGCGGGAAGTCGTGCGGGAGATAGGCCCACTGGCAGCCGGTGCGGTCCACGTACAGGATCGCGTTCATGATCTCGCGCAGGTCGTGCCGGGGCGGACGCCCGAAGTCCACGGCGCGGCCGCGGCGCTCGAAGCGCCAGGCGGCCGGCACCGGCGCACCGCTGACCCACTGCTCTTTGGCAAAGGTCCCGCGCCCAGCAGACCGGCGTCAGGCTGTGCGCACCGCCATCAGCAGTCCGCTTGCCCAGGCCAGGCGGACGCATCGGAAGTCCTCGCATTCATCCAGCTCGGCCAGAAGGCGTTTGACCGAGGCTTCGTGGCCCTCCGGCCAGCCGGGCTGGGGGAACAGGTCGTCGATCAGGTAGGTCCCGCCGGGAGCCACGAGGTCCAAGGCCCGGTCGAGGTGGGTGAACTTGCCCGGCCAGGTGTCCGCGAAGACGAGGTCGAAGGGGGCACCGTCGAACTCCTCCAGCCACGCGCCGCCGTCCCCGGACACGAAAGCCACCCGCGGGTCGGCGCCCAGCTCTTCCTGGGCGATGGCCTGGACAGCGGGGTCGAGTTCGACGGTGGTCAGGCGGGAGGCGGGGTCCATCCCGCTGAGGAGCCAGGCGGTGCCCTCCCCGGCTCCGGTGCCGAGTTCGAGGATCCGCCCCGCGGGCCGGGCGGCAGCGAGTGCTGCCAGGAGGCTTCCTGTGCGGTCCTCACTGGACATGATGAAACCCGCGTCGCGCGCCCTGGAACGCAACGCAGGCAGGGCAGTCGGGAGGCGTCTCGGCGTGTCGTCCATCCGCAGATGATGCGAGGACCGTGTCCTGGCGGGCAAGGTCATTTCTCATCGCCGTCTCGCCAACTCCAGGCCACGGGCGGCGCATGACTACGGAAGTGTCCTGTCTCGGTGAACTGCGGGCACGACGAACCTGTGAACTGCAGTGCCCACACTTCCGGGAGGCGCCGGGCGGCAGCATTGTCCCGGTGGGCAAATCGCCGTGCACAGCTCGGGCCGGGATCTCAGAGAGCTGGCGGGGACGACCTGTTTCGACTCCGCTTGACGGCCGCGGCCGCCTGACCGCCAGCACCCGCTCGGGGCGGGATCCCCCGCTCAGAGCACGGCCGAGTTCCCTCCCCGTCCCGGTCGCGGTGGAGGGAGGTGTGCATGTATGTGGCTTTGTCAGCAGCGATGCTTCCGCTGATCACGAGGCGCGCCGACAGCGCCGGTCCATGGAAGGCAAGCAGGGCAAGAAGTCATCTCATGGAGCAGGGATGAGGTGTCGCTCACGCTTGGCGCACCGGGTGATCGTGCAGGTCAGCCCGGCAGGCGAGGTGGACGGGGTGAGGACGTGACTGACCGAGGTGGCCTCTCTGGCCTGGTTGGCTTGTTGCCGCCGCCCGCCGGAGCGGGGGTGACGGTCGACTGGGAGGCTGTACAGAGGGCCTGGGAGCTGGTGTTCGCTTCAGACTTCGAGGGGTTCGTTGCCCGGTACGGTGAGGGCCTGTCGGATCTGGATCTCAGCGCGATTGTTTCTTCGACTGTGACCGCTGAGACCTGGGACGAGCCGCGTGTCGGGGGTACGGGGTTCATCACGGCGGACACGCGAGCTACCTGGATGGATACCGAACCCACCGGAATCGATGCAGCAGCCGAGGATCTGGTGACCTGGGGAGCAAGTAGCAGTGCCGATTCGTACTGCTGGCTCACCCACGGCGCCCCCGGGGACTGGCCGGTGGCGCTCTTCAGTCACGGCGTCGACACCTGGACACGTTTGGACTGCAGCATGACGGAGTTCCTGCACCGGGTGCTCAGTGCCGACAGCCGGGTCGAGGTTATGAAGGATTCGGCACTGTGGGATGCGGGCTTGCACCGGCTCTGAACTCGATGGTCACGTGGTGCGGAAGCTTCACCCCCACGGGACACAGAGCCGCGCCAGCCGTTGCCCGCCATGCACCGACCGCAATGCTGAGCATCTGGAGTCGGCCATCCAGGCCACGTACTTCAGTGAGCGCATTCGAGTACGCCGACACTCCCTGTCAGAGGCAGACCTACCGCAAAAAGAATGCCAAGCCGGCAGGCCCCGCCCGCACAGCCGAGTACGAGCGCCTCCTCGCTCTGTGGTCGGAGGCGACGCCAGATGAGTTCGAGCGCGCGGCACCGCCCTGGCCATGGTCTTCAAAGCTCGTTGAGTCCGCTCAACAGCGGTGGCGGACCGTGAACGCGACCCACCTCGTCACCTTCGTCCGTGCCGGACCCCGCTTCGAACGAGGACCACTGGCCAAGTCCCCCGGCACTGTCGCGGCATAGGGTCTGGTGCATCATGAGCGACCACCACACCTACGGCACCAGTACCCACACCGCCGACGAGCTCGCCCGGCTCGTCGGCGACCGCCTCAGGCTGGTCTTCACCGAGCGGGACAGCTACTACCGGGGCATCTACCACCTCGTCGGCAGCCCCAACAGGCGGATCGAGATCCAGACCAACCTCATCCCTGGCGACGAGGGCGAAGACGACCTCTATGCTCCAGAACATCCGTCGGCCCAGGTGCTGTTGCTCACCACCACCCCGATCCCAGACCCCGCCCTGCGTGCCTGCCTGGACTCTCTCGAAGGCCTTATCCACCTGCACCACGAGACAGTGTGAACAACCACTGATCCACAGCTTTTGACAATTGCTCCGGCCTGCTTCCCGACCCGCCCTGCGAACGCGGACCTACCAGGTGACCATGGAGATGCCTTCAGCGCTTCCGTTGGCACCGTGAGCTCTTGAGCCGGCAGTGCGGGGAGCTGGCGGACGCGTCGGATCAGACGTTTTCCCGTGCTTCTGCCGTGCACGGTGATACGCGACCAGTGCCCTGCCTGCGTGGAGAGGCGTCTGCGGACACTATTGGGGAATGGTGACCAGGGTGCGGCCGTGTCCACTGCCGGTGTCGACGTGGTCATGGGCCTTGGCGATGTCGTCCAGTGGGTAGCGGTGGCCGACGTGGACGGTGAGGGCGCCGACGGCGGCTGCGGAGGTGAGGTCGCGGGCGGCCTGGCGCTTGGCCGCGGCGGGGAAGTCGTCGCTGCCGAGCAGCCGTAGGGTGACGTTGTTGAACAGCAGGGGCCAGAAGGGGATTTCGGTGCGGTCCGCGCGGGTGGCGTAGGCGGCGATGACGGCCTCGTTGGCGGCGACGGCGTTGTCGAGGTCGGCGTTGTCGGACAGTGCGACCTCGATGATCCGGTCGACGCCCCGCGGCGCATACGCGCGGATGGCTGCGGCGGGGTCGTCGGTGTCCAGGGCGACGGCGTGGGAGACGACGGCCGGGTCGACGCGGTCGAGGTCCGCGGTTCGGCGGACGGTGGCGATCACGGTGGCTCCGGCCCAGTGGGCGAGCTGGGCGGCCAGCGAGCCGACACCGCCGAGAACCCCATGGACCAGGACGAGTTGGCCGTCGACCGGTCCGTCGGCGAAGACGGTGCGGTGCGCGGTGATGCCGGGGGTGCCGAGGCTCGCGCCCATCTCGTCACTGAGGTGGCCGGGCAGCGCTACGGCCTGGTGATCCGGTACGACGGTGAACTGAGCTGCGCTGCCGAAGGGACGGTAGGATTGGGCACCGTGCACCCAGACCCGTTGTCCGACGCGGCGGGCGTCCACGCCGGCGCCTACGGCGTCGATCACCCCGGCGCCGTCACTGTGCGGGATCACTCGCGGGAAAGGCATCGATGAGCCGAGCCAGCCGCGCCGCTTCTTGGTGTCGCCGGGGTTGACGCCCGAGACGGTGACCCGGACACGGACCTCGCCCGGGCCAGGGGCGGGGTCGGGGAGGTCGCCGATGTGCAGGACATCGGCGGCGGGGCCTTGGTCGTCGTACCAGGAAGCAAGCATGGGGGTACCTCCGTGGGGGGGGCAGCTCGTGGGAGCAGCGGGCGGATCACTGTCGCGGCCCGTGGTCTCGAAGGCGGGCGGAATCTCGCCGAGGGTCTCGCGCAGCCAGGTCCGTTCGGCGCGGCTGGTGGCGCGGGCGGTGATCAGCATGCCGCGCCGGTAGGGGTCGGTGACTTCCTCGGCGCGCAGAGGCTGGTCGTTGTCGTAGAAGAAGCTCGCCGGTTCTTCCAGGAACGTCAGCCGTCTGCGCAGCACTGCGTGTTGTTCGGCCACGTCGGGCAGGTGAGAGAGGAAGGCCAGGACGACGTAGAACCGGGTGAAGTCGGTGATCTTATGGTCGGCGGGCTTGCGCAGGCGCTGAAGCATGTCGGCCTGTCCGGTCACGGTCAGGCTGAGCATGTAGCGGGCCGCCCCGCCGGCCGGGTCGGCGTGCCGCTCGATCAAGCCCGCCTTGGTCTGGCGATTGATCGCTGGATACAGGGTCCCGTCGCTGACCGGCCGTGTATAACCGGTCAGCTGTGAGAACCGGCGGCGCAGCTCGTGTCCGGGCAAGGAGGCCTCGGCCAGGAAGCCGAGTATCGCGAGTTCCAGCATGAGTCCCTCCTCACACGACCGCAGCGAATCGATGTGAACAACGAATCGATGTAAACATCGATTCGATGTTGCGGTCGCAGGCGTCCACACCGTCTTTGGAGAGGCACAGCAGGATGTCGCCACAGTCCAGCGGGTCAGTGGCGCGCCGCTTCGTCGAGTTCCTCAATACCGGCAACGAGGTGCTAGCCCGCGAGGTCATTTCTCCGGACTCGGTGTTCCACGCATCCAGTCACCCGGAACCCTTGCGGGGACCGAGGGGTAGGTGGAAGACCTAGGAACGATGCGCAGCGGCTTGAGCAGGACATGCACAGCCGTCTGTCATCAATCCCAGTCGCCGGTACTGCTTTGCTGGTTTCAAGAGCGGCGCGGCGCTTTCGTCGAGATGCGGTCGGCCTACTTGCCCACGAGGCCCAGGTGCATCTCGTTGTAGCGGTCGCCGTGCACGCCGATGCGGGCCGCGGTGGCGTCGAGGTCGGCGATGTCATCGGCGGACAGGGCGACCTGCGTGGCGCCGGCGTTCTCATCCAGGCGCTCGACCCTGCGGGTTCCGGGGATCGGGGCGATCCAGGTCTGCTGGGCGAGCAGCCACGCCAGGGCGACCTGGCCCGGGGTGGCGCCATGGGTGTGGGCGAGCGTTGCGACGTGGTCGACGAGGGCCTGGTTGGCCGCGAGGTTGTCCTCGTCGAACCGGGGGATGGTGGTACGGATGTCGTCCTTGGCGAACGCGGTCGTGGTGTCGACGGTGCCGGTGAGGAAGCCCTTGCCGAGCGGGCTGAACGGAACGAATCCGATGCCGAGTTCGGCGAGCGTGGGCAGCACCTCGGGCTCGGGGTCGCGGGTCCACAGGGAGTACTCGCTTTGCACGGCGCTGACGGGGTGCACGGCGTGCGCCCGTCGGATGGTCCGCGCGCCCGCTTCGGACAGGCCGAAGTGCCGTACCTTTCCTGCCTGTACGAGCTCCGCGACGGCGCCCGCGACCTCCTCGATCGGGATGTCCGGGTCGACTCGGTGCTGGTAGAAGAGGTCGATCGTGTCCGTACGCAGACGGCGCAGCGAGGCGTCCGCGACCCGCTTGATGTGCTCGGGGCGGCTGTCGAGGCCGGCCGAAACGCCGTCCTCGATGCGCCAGCCGAACTTGGTCGCGATGACGACCTGGTCTCGTACCGGCGCCAGTGCCTCGCCCACCAGTTCCTCGTTGGCGTAGGGGCCGTAGACCTCGGCCGTGTCGAAGAACGTAACGCCCCGGTCCACGGCCGCACGGAGCACGCCGATCCTGTCGTCGCGGTCGCCGGGGTTGGGACCGTAGCTCTGGGACATGCCCATGCAACCCAGTCCGATCGCCGAGACCTGAAGGCCCTGGCCGAGGGTTCGCGTGTGCATCGTGGAGGCTCCTTGTACGAGGCGGGCTGTGGAAGGTTCAGGTCGGACGGTGTTCAGCGGCTCGCGCGTACTCGGCGGATGTGGACCGGTCCGCAGCGAACCCAGCAGCGGGCACCGGGAGTTCAGTCTCGCCCCCCCCCTGCGCGCTGTGCGGGGAGGCGCGTCCCCGACCAAGGCGGCTCCAGCCGCCATTCTCCAGGTCAAGAGGGGCCTCCCGCATCCCACCACGACGGAGGACACCCGCGCGAGGAATCGATGAGGGGAAACCTCACTCCTCGCGCTCAACACGACCGTCGCTATTCGAATGGCGACGGCCGGCGTCCCCCGCACCG
This sequence comes from Streptomyces sp. Q6, assembly GCF_036967205.1. Taxonomy (NCBI): domain Bacteria; kingdom Bacillati; phylum Actinomycetota; class Actinomycetes; order Kitasatosporales; family Streptomycetaceae; genus Streptomyces; species Streptomyces citrinus. The sequence continues at coordinate 8,526,498 of NZ_CP146022.1, read as the reverse complement.
CCGAAACGAAACCGAGCCGGCAGCAATGCACGCGCCCCCGACGCCACTCCCTGCACCAGCAAGTGACACCACCACAAAGCGAGTTACTCAACCTCCACCACTTCGGGGTTGAAAGTCCGGTTCTCACCCAGACCCCGACACCGCGACCGCGACCGCGACCGCGACCGCACAGAATTCGGCGGGCGGCTCGGAGGAAGCGCAGCGGCCCAGAGGACGGTGTCCCCTTGCGGGAGATGGCCGAGGACTTCCTCGCGGGCACGGAACTTCCCGTTATGGCCGCCCAGTTCGGGATCTGGCCCGTCCTGCTGGAAACACGCCTGACGGCCGCAGGGTTCTGGCCGGTGGGCGACCTCGCCCGCCGGTACTGGTGCCACGATCCCGTACGACAGATCGCCGCCGCACACGCGAGGACCGCGGAGCAGGTCTATCGACTCCTGGACCGCCACGGCGTGGCGCGCGACGCGACCGCCGACGACGCGAACCGCCCCTCCCCAGCGCGGAACTCGCCCGCCAACATCTCGCCGTTGAGTCGCTCGCGGCCGCGTACGGGGTCTCCCCCGACACCCTCCGCCGCCGCGCACGACCCAGGCTCCCCCTCGTCAGAGATCACGAGGGGACGGCACCCGTACCCGGCAGCCACCCCTCAGAGCGGCTGTCCGGACCGGCGCTCAGGATCAGCCCGCAAGGACCTTGGCGTACAGGTGCCGCGTGCCCCCGTTCTCGTCGCCCTCGTGTTGACGGCCGACCATGACCTCTCCCGGCATCGCCAGGAAGTTGCTCACGCTTTCAGGCTGCCACTCGGTCCGGCGCCCCGGCGAAGCCAGTTGCACGGGGCGCCCCGACACGGTCATGGTGGCGGTCGCGTACCTCGTGGGCCCCTGCTCGTCTTCCTCGTGGCTACGACCGACCAAGACCTCGCCGGCCCCCGCGGTGAAGACCGAGTCCGACTCCATCTGGGGAGCACTCCACTTGGGCGCACTGACCTGGACCCGCGTCCCGCCGATGAAGACGGAGCCGCAGCGGTAGATGGTCCATCCGTTCTCGTCCCCCACATGGGCCCGGTCGAGCAGGACCTCATTCGACGGGCAGACCACAGGGTGACCCGACGACTCGACCACCACATAAGCGTTCGACGACCTTACGACTTCGATCTGCGCGGCCCTCGGGCCCGCACTCGCCGCCGTCGCCGACACCGGCGGCAGCGCGAGAAGCACCGCCGCCACCGCCGTGAGACCCGCTGCCGCAGAAGACGCTCGCATGTATCCGACCTTTCGCTTGACTACGGAAAGTGGCGTCAATGTAACCGAAAGTATCCGTCGTCTCGTGCTGCTGCCCCCCTCCCACCACCGCGTTGCACGGGGGCCAGGGCGGATCCGCGGCTCGCTCACAACTCAGTCCACCAGCACGTTCGGTGGCCTGAGACAGCAGCGACATCTGATCGATGCGGTCGTGGGGGCCTCCAGTGCCGACGAGAGCCAGTGGCTGGAGGAGAAGTCGCAACTCGATGTGCAGGTGGTCGACGAGGGCCCGCTCATCGCCGGTGCCGTGGTACTCGGGCACGACTCACCGCTCGCAGGAACGCTCTGCTGGATCAAACATGACAAGAGTGCGTGCTCGGCATCCGCACACGGAACCTGCGCAGGCACGCGTCGACGCCCCTGCTCCATGCGCCATGTTCCTGGTATGCGGCCAGCGCGAATTACGACCAATGGCGAATGGAACCTGCGCCTGGGTCTGGGCAGAGTGGCCCGCAACACCTCAAGGCGGAAACGATGCGCAACCGAGGCCGCGGAGGGTCTCCCTGACGCCGGGTGGGTGAAACGGCCCGTCTCCCAACAGGGACCTCACATGCTGACGACCAGACGCGCCCGCGCGGTGCTGACACACATGACGATGGCTGTGGTCTCAGCTCTCGTCCTGCAGGTTCCCCTGTCGCTGGCGGAGCAAGCACGCGCGGTGGCCGACCCGGCACCGGCGGCGGACACCTGCAGCCCCGGTGCGGACTGCGTTGAGCTGGGTAAGCCTTCGGGGCACGTGCTCACGACGATCAACACCGGCGGCCTACGGTGCACCATCACCTGGACCGTCGACTGGGGCGACGGCACCGCACCCACCCAAGTCACCCTGCTGCCGGGCTCGCAACAGCTGATTTCGCACACCTATCTGGCGGTAGGCACCTACACGGAGACCGACACCCCGAGCATCGACCCATCCTCGGACCCCGACTGCTCCAGCATCCCCGGCGGCTGGTTCGAGCAGCGCACCCACCAGGTGGTCAACGGCCTGACGGCCAGGATCGCCCCGGTCCCCCCGGTACTACGCGCAGGGCACGCATTCCTCGACGCGTCAGGCTCCGCCGGGCCCAGGCAGATCGACACCTACACGTGGAACTTCGCACCGGAGGGAGACTGCCCCGGCAACCTCAGCCTGACGAACTCGTCGGTGACCTCCTCCAGCCCGACGCTGGACATCGTGGCGCTGTGCGACCTCTCCGTACGGCTGACGGTCAGCGATGTCCGAGGGCGCACCGCGCAGCAGACCGCTCACGTGTCCGTTGATCCGCGGACGGCCGGCCAGTGGAAGCCAACCACCGTCGACCTGGTTCCCGAGGGTTCCTCAGCCGATCCGCGCACGCCCAGGGAGGACTTCGCCTTGCCCCGGGGTGGGTTCAGGTTCGCGCTCAGCGCGTCGCGCTGCCGGCGCGACACCCGGCCCCCACTCCTGTGCCCGCCCACCGACGGGCTCGGCACCCTGGAGGGCAAGGCGTTCAACCTGGCAGACGTGAACGACCCCAACGGCCCCTTCCACGGCTTCTGGTTCGTGGTCCATAACAAGGTCACCGTGAAGATGACGGGTCTGTTCAACCCGAACCTGTTCAAGTCCTCCGCGACCAAGCATCCGGACCCGGACCATCGCGGAAAAAAGATCAACTGGTTCACACTCAACCAGCGGCGCGGAAAGCCCGTCAGCGCGCTGACTCAAGCAGTACGGGCGCACGAAGGCTGGGGGAAGAACGGGTCCGCCGCTCGCCCCAACAACAGTGGCCATGCGGGTGCGGAAGCCTGCTATCTACGCAAGGACAGGACTCGTCACAACCCGGCTGTGGTCCTCGAAAGGGGCTTCGACCAGCAGAAGGCCGACCTCGTCTCCCATGCGAACGACAGCCTGCGCCGGATCAGCGGTGAGCTCCACAAGGCGGCGGCCGATCCACTACCGGTCATCTGGAAGGGAACCATGCTGTTCTGGAGCAGCACGAAGCACCGCTGGCAGCCCGCCGAGCACACGGTCGGACTTGCACACCGCGCACCAAGCTGCTGACCCCCTTGAACCCGATGGCGCCGCAGGTCCCGGTATGGCGTAGCTGCTGATGTGCTTGTTGATCTTGTCTGTGGCCTGCCGTTGTTCAGTCGTACGGACATTGGGGACCGCCGCCGCCCTCGGCGACAGCGGCTCCAGGGTCGAACGACGCTGATCTGCGCACGAGGAGAGGCCGCGGGGCCGCCTCCCGGCGTGGGCGGGCACCTTGAGTGCGCAGCCTTGTAGCGGCCGCGGCCTCGGTAGGGGGTGCGGTGGGAGGTTTCAGGAGGCGCGCAGCACGGCCGGCTCGTATGGGGGCGGCGGCTTCCGAGTGGCGCCGCTGCGGGCAGAGACGACGTTCTCGTTGATCTGTTGGCTCGCCAGGCGATGCGGACTGAGGAGCAGGGGCTGCGCGTGGCAGTGGCAGTGGTACAGCAATGGGGCCGCGTCGAAGTCGCAGTTGCCCTCGCTCCAGGTCCATGGCCCGCCGCCTGGGCCGGTTTCCTTATAGCGGGGGTCGGCCAGGCTTTGGCCTCTGCCGGCACTGGTGAAGAGTTCCGCTGGCAGGAACAAGGTGGGGTCCTCCCCCGCATACACGGGTCGCCGCCCTCTGCCATGTAGTCCCGTATGCCCTGGACCACGGCCATCAGCCATCAGCAGTCCTGTTGTAGAGCGACGTAGGCCGTGGCCATCAAGGCCCTGTCAGGTGGGGTCAGGTGACGTGTGTGACGAGCATCCATGTCGCCATGGCCAGGAAGACCACTCCCACGGCCCGGGACATCGTGTAGCCCGCCTTGGTCGGTTCGGTGGCGTCGTAGTCCTTCACGAACGGACGCTGGAGCGGACGGTTGGCCTTCCACAGCAACTGTGGACTGAACACCTGAATGAGCCCCACCACTACAAAGAAGCACAGCACTACGACGATCACTTCGTTCCCCTCACCTGGACTTCCGGCAGGCGCGTCTTCCGCCAGATCGGGTGCCCCCGCCCAGGGCAAACAAGCCGCGCACGCAGGGAGCCGGCGAGCGGCGAGGGTAATCGGGCCTCAGAGCCCCGGGGAGAGTCCTGTTCGCCCGGCTTGATCACGCGTCCTCGGTGTGGCCGGGGCAGGTCCGGTTCAGGATCAGAGTTCAGCTGGTGGCAGGCCGAGGTGGTCGTGCAGTGCCCGGCTGCCGGCGGGTGTCACGAGGAGGGCGCGGCTGGTTCCGATGCGCGTCATCCACCCGGTGGCGAGTGCGTGGGCGGACAGGGCGGCACCCACCGCGCCGGCCAGGTGGGGACGGCGCTCGGTCCAGTCGAGGCATGCGCGCACCGGTGGCCGGCGGGAGCCGGCGGGTACCGTGATGCCGACCTCGGCAAGCCAGAGGGCGCCCTTGCAAGTCCGGCCCGGCTCGGATCCCCACTCCAGGAGTCCGCGTTCGACCATTGCGTCGGTGATGGCCAGTGCGGTGGTTCCGGCCAGGTGGTCGTAGCACAGCCGGGCGCGGGCCAGTGCCTGCTGCCGGCCGGAGGCCGACAGCGAGCGTGGTGGGGCGCTGTGCTGCGGGGCCAGCGCGGCAAGGCTCTCGATCAGTTCGATCACTCTGCGGTCGGCCACCCGTACGTAGCGGTGGCGTCCGTGGCGCTCCTCGACGAGGAGTCCGCCGTCCACGAGCAGGTTCAGGTGCGAGGTCGCGGTGGACGGTGCGACTCCGGCGTAGCGCGCGAGCTCGTTCGCCGTCCATGCCCGGCCGTCGAGCAGCGCGAGGCAGAAGGCGGCCCGGGTGCCGTCGGCCACCAGTCTGGCCACGCCCGCGAGGTCCACACCCACATCCTGCCCTGCGCGCTGAATGTCCACGGTGCCCATGGTCGGCGACGTCCCTTCGACGTCCGTCGAAGCGTCCCCGTCCTAGCGTCGGCTCGTGGCCAATTTCACCGGCCCAGCACTCGCATCCGCTCACGTACTGGAGCAACCATGACCGCGTCCGACGCTGCTGTCACCATCTCCCACCAGCCCAAACCTCAGACGGACTGGGTGCTCACCGACGCCCCCACCCCGGAAGACGTTGCGGTGATCTCCGACGCGCTGGACCGCTTCAACATCGACCACACAGGAATCGCCGACCGCAGACCTCTGGCCGTCCTGGTCCATGATCCCGAGACGCGCCAGGTGGTCGGTGGACTGACCGGGCGTACCTCGCTCGGGCTGTTCTTCCTCGACCTCTTCTACCTGCCGCCCCGGCTGCGTGGCAGCGGGCTGGGAACGGAGATACTCCGGCAGGCCGAGGATGAGAGCCGTGCCCGTGGCTGCCGCACGGCCGTGCTCTACACCATCACCTTCCAGGCTCCCGGCGTTTACCAGAAGCACGGGTGGCAGCGGCTGGGAGAGGTGCCCTGCGATCCGCCGGGCACCAGCCGCGTCTTCATGACCAAAGAACTCACCGCATCGACTGCGGACAACGCTCACCGGTGCAGGAGGTGAAGATCCACGGCGTCGGCCATCGCCCGCATGCCCGCGTCGTCGGGATGGATGTGATCGCCCGAATCGAAGTCCGGGTGGAGGGCCGCGGGGTCGGCCGGATCGCGCATTGCCCGGTCGAAGTCGATGACGCCGTCGAAGGCGCCGCTGGTCCGGATCCAGGTGTTGGCGCTGCGGCGGATCTCCTCGGCGGCGGGCGTGTAGTAGCCGTTGCCCTTGAAGGGCATCAGGGTCGCGCCGATGACGCGGACGTGGACGGCGTGCGCCTGGTCGATCAAGGTGCGGTAGCCCTCGACCAGGTGCTGCGTGGTGAGGGCGCCGCCGTCGGGTCCCGCGTCGTTGCCGATGTCGTTGATGCCCTCCAAGAGGATCACGTCCTTGACGCCTGGCCGGCCGAGGGCGTCGTGACGGAAACGTTTGAGGGCGCTGACGCCCTGCCAGGGATTGGGTACGTCGGTCAGGACCCGGTTGCCGCCGATGCCGGCGTCGACCACGCTGAGGCGCTGCGGTCCGGGCGCGGCGGCCAGCCGGGTCGCGAGGAAGTCGGGCCAACGGGTGTAGGTGCCGGTCGTGGAGTGGTAGCCGTCGGTGATGGAGTCGCCGAACGCGACGACGGTGCCCTTGGCCGTCGGGGACAGGACGTCGAGGCCCGCCAGGTAGTACCAGGAGGTCGTGGTCGTCGTGAACGCGGCAGCGCCGGTGTCGCCGGTGTGGTCGCCGGTGGCGATGTAGGTGGTGTCGAACGCGTCGGAGTGCCAGGTCGACGGGCCCGTGGACTCGGGCAGGTAGAGGGTGACGAGCAGGTTCTGGCCGGCCTCGACCGCGAGCGGGACGGTGTCGCTGAACCGTTCCGCGCCGGCCGGGATCGTGGTCTGTGCGGCGCCACCGAACGTGAGGTGGTGGACGGTGCCCGGTTCGGCGGCGCCGCCACCGGCCTGCACGGCCACGTCGGCGACGGCGACGCGCAGTGGCTGGGGGCTGTAGCGGTTCGAGAGGGTGATCCGTGCCTCGGAGCCCGCGACGCTGCTGTGCACCACCATCCGGATGGTCCGGTTCTCGAAGGACGGGCCGCCGGTGGTCATGCCCGGCGACCAGGCGCTCACCCGGGTGCCCGTCGTCTGCTCCTGCGGCGTGGTCGCGTGCGCGGTGATCGCGCCGGCGGCCGCGACGGCGAACGCTGTCAGCGCTGCGAACAGGGTCCGCAGGGAGCGTCCGCGGCGGGTGTGTCTGCTGCTGTGGCCTTGGCGGTCGTGGGGCATGGACGGGGGCCTCCGCTGGTGTCGGGGATCGGTTCGGCGCGTGCGTCGCGCGGCTGCGGTCAGCCGACGAGGGCGTTCAGTTCCGCCGACTGCCCGGGGCGCAGGGTGACGGTGGTGGTGCGGCCGCCCGCGGTGACCGTGGTCGTGCGGCCGCCGGTGCTGTGCAGCGTCGCCCGGCGTACACGGCCTTGTTCCCAGGTCATGTCGACGGTGAAGCCGCCGCGTGCCCCGGCGCCCTTCAGCGATCCGGACGCGGCCCAGGCTTCGGGCAGGGCAGGGAGCAGTTCGATGTGGCCGGGGCGGGAGTAGAGGAGCATTTCGAGCATGGCGGCGGGGGTGCCGAGGTTGGCGTCGATCTGGAAGATCGCGCGGGTGTCGGAGACCCGGTACATGTCGAAGAAGTTCATGGCGGTGCCGGTGTCGGCGCCCGCCCACGGCCGCAGGTTCGTCAGCAGCAACTGGTAGGCCTTTTCCGCGTCCTTCAGGCGTGCCCAGCATGCCGCCCGCCAGGCGCATGCCCATCCGTAGCTCTCCATGCCGCGCGCGGTCAGGAGCGCGGTGGCGCCCTTGAGGGTGGCGGGGTCGCCGGCATCGGGCCGGATCCGGTCGCCGGGGAACAGGCCGACGAGCGGGGAGAGGTGGCGGTGGGTCGTCTCGCCCAGGTTGTCCTCGCTCATCCACTCCTCCAGCCAGCCGGACGTCGCGCTGACCCGCGGAAGGTAGAGGCGCTTCCGCAACTCCCCTATGGCGGCTGCGTGTTCGCTGTCCCGTCCGAGGATGCGGCACGCCTGTTCGTACTGGCCGAAGAGGGACCACAGGAGTTCTTGGGTGTAGGTGATGCCGCGCGCGTCCTGCGGTCCGTGCTCGGGTGACCAGTCGTGGTCGTCGACGAGGACCTCGTGGCCGTCGACCGTGATGGTGAGCAGCCGTGCTTCCCAGAAGGCGCAGGCGCCTTTGAGGAGGGGGTGGATGCGGGCGAGGTAGGCGGTGTCCTGGGTGAACTCGTAGTGCTCGAAAAGGGATGCGCACAGCCAGGCGTTGCCGGCGGGGTGCCACCACCAGCCGCCGCCTCCGTAAGGGTTGGTGGAGATGGCGACGGTCCATCCGGCGACCTTGCCCGAGGTGTTGCGGAAGCGGTTGCGCGGGTCGTTGAACTGTTCTTGGGTGACCTTGCTCCAGGCGGGCAGTTGGGCGAGGCAGTAGTCGGCGAAGGCGTCGAAGGCGTCCTCGATGCCGGCCCGGTCGGGGAGCCAGTAGTTCATCTGGATGTTGATGTCGGTGTGGTAGTCGCCCATCCAGTCCGGCGTGTTGCCCTCCAGCCACAGCCCTTGCAGGCCCATGGGGAGGCTGTCGCGGGAGCCGCACAGGGCCAGATAGCGCCCGAAGTGCAGGTAACTGGCCTCCAGTTCGGGGTCGGGGGTGGCCTTGTCGGCGGCTCGGGCGGCCAGCCGGGACCAGGTGTCGAGTCGGCGCTGGCGGCCGGTGGAGGCGCCCAGGTCGAGGCTGAACCGGTCGTAGCGGGAGCGGTAGTCGGCGACGTGTGTGTCGCGCAGGGTCTCGCCCGCACTGGCGCTCGCGGCCAGGACCTTGGCCTGGGCCAGGCGCAGTGGGTCGGCGTCCGGGTCGCGGTAGCCGGTGGCGTGGTCGGGCGCGTAGTCGGTGCCGCCACTGAGCACGATGACGACCTCGGAGCATCCGGTGAACGTGACGCGGGAGCCGGAGGCGCTCACCGTGCCGCCCGTCGCGGCGGCGGTGACAGCGGCCGCGTAGCGCAGGTCGTTGCCGAAGGTGCCGACGAAGGAGGCGAGGTGGCGGACGGTGTCCGCGGTGGTGGTCTCGCCGTGGGTGCCGGACAGGACGAGGCTGCCGGTGAGAGGGGCGCCGCCGGCCTGGCGGAGCCTGATGACAAGGGCGTCGTCGGGGGCGCTGACGAACATCTCCCGGACGTGGCGGACCTTGTCCTTGGTGTACGTGGTGGTGACCAGGCCGTTGCTCAGGTCGAGGGTGCGCCGGTAGCCGCTGACGGCCGCGCGGTCGTGGCCGGGCAGGCTCAGGATGGCGCGGGTGAGCAGCGTCATGCTGCCGAAGTCGTCGCGTCCGTAGGGGAACTGGCCGTCGCTGTCGAGTGTGTCGTTGGCGCCGCCCGTCCACAGCGAGGCGTCGGTGACGTGGAGGATCTCACGGGCGGGGTCGCCGCCGACGAGGGCGCCGAGGCGGCCGTTGCCCAGCGGCAGGCCCTGTTCGATGAGGAGGTCCTCGTCAGCGGGCTCGGGGTACCACAGGGTGGTCGCCTCGTCGGCGGGGACGAGCGGGGAGGTGGTGGGGCGGCCGGGTGCGGCGTGGGCGGTGAAGGCGGGCACGGTGCTCAGGGCGAGGGCGGCGCCGAGGCCGAGGGCGGTGCGGCGGGACGGTCCGGTGCTCATGTGCGGGGGTCCTTCCGTACGACGACGAGCGGGCCCTGCGCGGCGGCCGCGCGGGGCCCGGGCCTGCTGGGGCGGTGCGGCCGTGCCGGTTACGACAGCTTGATCAGCCGGGATCCGTGGGCGGGCACGGACGGTGCCGTCCACGACCGCTTGGCGGTGCCGAGGTTCTTGCGGGCGACGAGGTCCCGCAGTTGCTGCGGGCCGTGCAGGCCGAGGTCGGCGAGGTTCACGGTGATGTCGGCGGCCGTGGAACCCATGTTGTACACGGCCAGGTAGGTGTCATGGCCCACGGTCTTGGTCCACACCTGCCGGTCGCCGGCCTGTATCTGCCGCGGCAGCACGGCCGCCTGATCGACGGCGATGACCTCGGGGTTGGTGAGGATCGCCTTGGCCCGGTCGTCCAGGAACCAGATGTCCCCGCCGACGTACAGGGGGGAGGACGCCATCGACCAGAACGTCATGACGCTCTGCCGCTCGGTGTCGTCGATACCGTCCTGGAGGCCGCTGCCGGTGTTGTTGTTGATCGGCATGGAGTCGAGGTCGGGCAGGTAGTGCGGGGCGTCGAGCTTGTCGAGCCACCGGGGCAGGTCGTTCCAGCGGTCGTCGACGGAGCTGGTCCAGGTGCTGGTGGTGTCGCAGTAGCACTCGACGTCGGTGTCGACGCGGACGCCGTTGGCGTACGGCGTCAGGCCGTCGGCGGCCTCGATGTCCACGGGCCAGGCGCTGGCGGTGAGCCACATCCCGCGGCCGCTGTGGTCGATGGCCGTGGACCAGGCCTTGATGTCCTCGACGTTGTCCTTCGTCACGCCGTCGATCTTGATGAAGTCGACGCCCCACGAAGCGAGCCGGGCGACGATCGAGTCGATGTAGTCCTGGGCGCAGGGGTTCGCGTAGTCGATCTTCCAACTGCCGCCCCACTTGTTGGTGGGGGTCAGCGGCTTGACCGCGATGTCCTGCGCCGTGCAGTCGGTGCCGAGGATCGGGGCGTCCTTGTCATAGACCTCCTTCTCGAGGCCGGCTGCCCCGTACAGTCCGAACTTGAGGCCCTTGCCGTGGACGTAGTCGGCCAGGGCGGGCATGCCGCTGGGGAAGCGCTCCTTGTCGGCGTCGGGGATGCCGTGGGCGTCGGAGTGATAGGTCCAGTCGTAGGTGAAGTTCCAGCCGGCGTCGATGTTGAGGTACTTGTATCCGGCCGAGGACAGCTTGCCGCTGAGGGAGTCGGCGGCGTTCTTGATGTTGCCCTCGTTCAGCCAGTGGGTGCCGTAGCCCTCACGCGAGGAGGACTCCACGCTCCAGCTGCTCCAGCCCATGAAGGGCTTGACGTACGGCGTTCTCGCCTCGGCGGTGGCGGACGGCAGGGCGAGGCTCAGGGGCAGCGCGCAGGCGGCGAGGAGAGCGGCGCGGCGGGTGCGGGTTCTCACGGAAGTGCCTCCAGGAAAGGGGGAGTTACGACTTCAGGCCGGACATCGCGATGCCCTGGACGATGTGGCGCTGCGCGACCAGGAACATCACCACGAGCGGGAGGATCGCGACGGCCGTGCCGGCGAACAACTCGGGCAGATCGACGGTCTGCGACGTCAGGAAGCTGGAGAGGGCGATCTGTACGGTCCAGCTGTTCGGGTCCTGGCCGATCATGAGCGGCCACAGGAAGGAGTTCCACGCCTCGATGAAGGAGAGGGCCCCCAGCGAGGCGATCATCGTGAGCGAGTTCGGCAGAATGATCCGCCCGTAGACGCCGAGGTGGCTGAGCCCGTCGAGCCGGCCCGCCTCTTCGATCTCGGCGGGGAAGGACACGTAGAAGCTGCGGAAGAGCACGACGGCGAAGGCGTTGAACAGGCCGGGGGCGAGCAGCCCCCACATGGTGTTGACGCCGCCCATGGAGCCGACCACCACGAACGTCGGCAGGAACGTCACGGCCTGCGGGATCATCAGGGTGCCGACGATGAGCGCGAGGACGACGCCGCGCCCCGGGACGGCGATCCGGGCCAGGGCGTACCCGGCCATGGAGGCGAGCAGGGTGGACACGGGCGCCGTGATGACGGCGATCACGAGCGAGTTGACGAGCGAGCGGCCGAAGGGGCGCTCCGGGTTGTCGAACAGAGCGGTGAAGTTGTCCCCGCGCAGGGCCGAGGGCAGCCAGTGCCAGTCGGTGGCGGTGATCTCGGGCGTCGTCATGAAGGCGTTGCGCAGCAGGACGTAGAACGGGACGAGGAAGACCACGGCCAGCAGACACAGGATCGTGTACGTGGCGAGGGATCCGGCGAGCGTGCCTCGGTATCGGTTCATGGTTCAGTCCTTGTTCCGGGCGAATCCGAGGATCCGGCCCTGGAGCAGTGTGACCAGCACGATCAGCAGCGTCAGCAGGAAGGCGCCGGCCGAGCCGACTCCGTAGTCCTGGTCCTGGAGCGCGACCCCGTACAGGTGCATGAGGGGGGTGCGCACGGGTTCGCTGCCGAGCGAGGCGCCGGTGGAGAAGATCGCGTAGAACTCGTCGAACGCCTGGAGGGCGGCGATGAGCATCAGCAGCAGGATGGCGACCGAGGTGCTGCGCAGCATGGGGAAGGTGACGCTGCGGAAGGTACGCCAGGGGCCCGCGCCGTCCAGGGCCGCGGCCTCGTACAACTGGGGTGGGACGGATTGCAGGCCGGCGATGAACAGGATCATGTAGAGCCCGACCTGGAGCCACAGGCGCAGTGTGACCAGGACGATCCAGTACAGGGGTGGGCTCGTGGTCTGGATCCAGGGGGTGGCTTCGGCGCCGAACAGGGCGCCGAGGGTGTTCGCGAGTCCGGAGGGGACTCCGCTGAACAGGGCCATCTTCCAGAGCATGGCGGCGGCTACGTAACTGACGGCGGCCGGCAGCAGGAACGCGGTGCGGAAGAAGGCCCGGCCGCGCCGGATCCGGTTGACGAGGACGGCTAGTCCCAGAGAGGCGGCGAAGGTGACCGGCACGATGAGGGCGGTGAACAGCACGATCATCGTCAGTGAGTCGCGGAAGCGTTCGTCGCCGAGCAGTTGCCGGTAGTTGGCCAGGCCGACCCAGTCACCGAGGGAGATGGTGCGGCGGGCCTCGCTGAAGCTGAGCAGGAAGCTCCAGGCGATGGCGACGTAGCGGAAGACGCCCAGGCCGATCAGCATCGGCGCGGTCAGCACGGCGAACGCGAGGGCCTTGGACTGCCGTTCGCTCAGTCGTCTGCGCCGCGGTGTCGCGGCGGGTGCCGGGCGGGCCTGGTCCAGGGGCCGGGTGCCGGTGACGGTCATGGCGGGTCAGCCCATCTGCTTGTCGAGGTCCGACTGGGCCTTGGACTGGGCCTTCTCCAGGGTCTTCGCGGGTGCCGCGCCCTTGGCTATGTCGGCGGCGGCGGCGATGAACCCGGCCTGCATGGCCTGGGTCCATTCGGCCGGGAAGGAGATGCCGTTCTTGGTGCCGATGGTGACGGCGTCCTTGGCCGCTCCCTTCGCCAACTCAGGTGTTCTCGCGGCGACGTGGGTCTGCGGCGGTACGTGGAAGCCGTACTTGACGGCCCAGTCGATCTGGAGGTCGGCCTGCTGGATCCACAGCCACCGGAGGTACTTCTTGGCCTCGTCCTTGTACCTGCTCTTCGCGTTCACGGCCTGGGTCCAGCCGCCGAGGCGGGCGACAGGTCTGCCGGTGGTGTCGTAGGCGGGCCAGGGCATGACGCCGAAGTCGTCGCCGAGCGCCTTCTCGATGGTGGGCAGGGCCCACAGGCCGCACCACTGCATGGCGGCGGCGCCCTGGGTGAACGCGCCGGCGTCGTACCAGTCGGTGGTGAAGCCGAGCAGGACCGATTTGTCGGCGTGCAGGTCGTGCAGGCCGCCGATGGACCGGGCGGCGTCGGCGTAGACGACCTTCTTCCCGTCGATCAGGTCCTTGCCCTGCGACCAGGCGAGCAGGTAGGGGCTGTCGCCGATGCCGTCATTGCCTATGAACAGGCCTTTGACGTCGCCGGACGTCAACTCCTTGGCTGCGTCGACGAGTTCGGTGAACGTGGTGGGCGGGGTGACACCCGCCTTCTTCAGCAGCGACTTGCGGTAGTAGAGCACCATGACGTCGTCGATGGTTTTGATGCCGTAGAGCTTTCCGTCGACGGTCAGGTAGTCGAGGTCGGCCCGGTTGAAGCCGTCCTTGGCCGCGCCGTAGACGTCGTCGAGCGGTTCGAGTTGCCCTTTGCGGGCCATCTCGGCCCGGAAGTCGCCGAGTTCGAAGAGGTCGGGGGCGTCGGCCCCGAGCAGTGCGGCGTTCAGCTTGGTCTCGTACTGGGACGTGTCGGCACCCCAGACGACGTTGACGGCGACGTCCGGGTGGGCCTTGGTGTACTGCTCGGCGTACCGCTTGACCGCGGCCTGGGTCCCCTCCTCCCCGTACTGGTGGTACCACTGCGTGAGGGTGATCTTCGCGCCCTTGGCCTGTGCGGCCTCCTGTGGGTTGCTGGAGCAGGCGACGACGGAACCGGCGACGAACAGCAGGGACGTACCGAGGAGTCCTCGGCGGGACAGGGCGGAGTGGGCAGACATGACGAGGTCCTTCCAGGGAGCGGAGGGGCTGCGGGCGAGCGGCGGGGTCAGGCGGTGAAGAGGGACTGGATGCCGACGGCGGCCGCGCCGCGCGCCCATTCCTCCCAGGGCAGCGGGCGCACGACGAGCGGGCAGCGGGCAGCGGCACCGAACGCCTGCGCGGTGAAGGCGGCCCGGATCTGTTCTTCGAAGAGGTCGTACGCGGCCAGGCCCTCGCCGGAGACGACGACGCGTTCGGGACCCATGAGGTTGACCATGGCGGCGAGGCCGAGGCCGATCGCCTGACCCGCCTCGGCGAACACGGCACGCACGGCCGCGTCCCCGCCGTGGGCACGGTCGATGGCCCCGGCCATGTCGAGGTGCGGATCGTCCGCCGCCCGGCGAGCGCGGGTGACGATGGCTTCCTCGGAGGCGATGGCCTCGACGCAGCCCCGCCCGCCGCAGTGGCACGCGGGTCCGTCACCGGCGGCCACCGGAATGTGCCCGATCTCCCCCGCCACCCCGTAACCGCCCGCCACCAGGCGACCGTTGACCACCAGGCCGCAGCCGATGCCGACGCCGACGGTGGCCAGAGCGAAGGAGTCCGTGCCCACGCCTTCGCCGAACCATTGCTCGGCGACGGTCAGCGCCTTGACGTCGTTCTCGACCGTCACCGTCGATCCGGTCGCCCGGCCGACGAGTTCGGCGAGCGGGACGTCGCGCCAGCCCAGGAAGGGCGAGTAGCGCACCCGGCCGCCCGCCCGGTCGACGTCACCGGACACGGACACCCCGATGTGGTGGGTGCGTCCGCTGTATGCGGCGGACACCTCCCGTACGAGCGCGGCGATGCCGGCCACGACCTGGTCGACGCCGCGATCGGTCACGGGCACCCGGTGGGCGGCGCGGACCTGCGCCCTCAAGTCGGTGACGACGCCGATGAGTTCGTCCGCGGTGACCTTCACTCCGACGAAGAACTCGCGATCCGCGCAGACCGCGAGGGGGTGGGCCGGGCGCCCGGCCCCCTCCACGGTCCGCTCCGCCCGCGTCAGTTCCTCCAGGTAGCCGGCCTCGATCATCGGCTTGGCCGCCTTGGTGACGGCGGCCGAGGACAGCCCGGTGATCCGGGCGATCTCCGGGCGGGCCACCGGTCCACGGGTGAGCACCGTGGTGAACACCGTGTTGGCCGCAGGAGACGCGAGCAGCACTGCTCGGTTCAGCAACATGGGGGAAACGTAGAGGCATTAATTTCCTTCGTCAATATTTAAATTCAAGGAAATGACGCCTAGGCTCCGTGCCCATGTCACAGGTGTCCTCGGTGGCCTTCGACGCCGCCAGCCGCACGTTCCTGCTCACCACCCCCGCCTCGTCCTACGCCCTGCGCATCGGCGCCGACGACGTCCCCCACCATCTGCACTGGGGGGCTCCACTCACACTCGGCCAGGCAGCCAGTCTTCCGGTGCACGACGGCGTCACCAGCAGTTTCGCGTCGACCAGCGGTGAGGAACTGGGAGTTGAGGGCGGGGCGCGGTTCGGTGTGCCGTCGCTCCTCGTGCGGTACGCGACCGGCGCACGCGGCGTCGAATGGGAGTACGAGGGCCACGAGCTCGGCGGCGAACAGCTGTGGGTGCGGCTGCGGGACCGCCACTACCCGCTCAGCTGCACCCTCCACTACCGCGTCCACCAGGACAGCGACGTCATCGAACGCTCCCTGACCTTGCGCCACTTGGGGACGGGCGACCACGCCGACGACCCGATCGACGTGCTGCGCTGCGACGCCGCCGCCTGGTCCGTGCCCGCCGCGTCCGGGGTGCGTCTGAGCCACACCGTCGGCCAGTGGTCGGGCGAGACGCAACTGCGCCGCACCGAAGCCCCTTACGCCGAGACGGTCTTCACCAGTCGGCGCGGCATCTCCGGGCACTTCGGCAACCCGTGGCTGATGGTCGACGCGGGCGACGCGGACGAGACGGCCGGCGACGTGTGGAGCATGGTCCTCGCCTGGTCCGGAAGCTGGCGGATCGCCGCGCACCGCGACCACACGGGGGGCCCGCTCACGGTGACCGGCGGCGCCGGGCACGACGGGCTCACGTGGCGTCTCACGCCCGGCGAGCAGCATCAAACCCCTGTCTTCGCGGGCCAGTTCAGCACAGGCGGCTTCGGTGCGACCAGTCGCGGCTGGCACGCGTACATCACCGCGCATGTGCTGCCCCGCCCCGACGAACCACGTCCCGTCGTCTACAACAGCTGGGAGGCGACCGGCTGGAACGTCACCCGGGAGGGTCAGCTGGCGCTCGCCGAGCGCGCCGCGCGCCTCGGTGCCGAGTTGTTCGTCGTCGACGACGGCTGGTTCGGAGCGCGCACCGACGACCGGGCGGGACTCGGCGACTGGCACCCCTCACCCGAGCGGTTCCCGGACGGACTCGCCCCGCTCGTCGAGGAGATCCGCGCCTTGGGTATGCGGTTCGGGCTGTGGGTGGAACCGGAGATGACCAACCCTGACAGCGATCTGTACCGCACCCACCCCGACTGGGTGCTCCACATGCCGCACCGCCGCCGCACCCGACTCCGCAACCAGTTGGTCCTCAACTTCGCCCGCCCAGACGTTTCCGCATGGGCGTACCAGTGGCTCGACCAGCTCGTGTCGACGTACGCCATCGACTTCCTCAAGTGGGACATGAATCGTGCGTTCACAGAGGCCGGCTGGCCGGGCCACCCCGACGGCGAACGCCTGTGGACCGACCACACACGCGGCGTGTACGCGGTCATCGACCGGCTGCGCCGAACCCACCCGGCCCTGCGCATCGAGGGCTGCGCGGGGGGTGGCGGCCGCGCGGACCTGGGCATGCTCGCCCGCACCGACCAGACCTGGATCTCGGACAACACCGACGCCACCGACCGCATCCACATCCAGCACGGCTACAGCCAGATCTACCCGGCACGCACGATGTCGGCCTGGGCCACCGACAGCCCCAACCCGCACACCGGGCGCGCGGCACCCCTCGCCCACCGCTTCCACATCGCCATGGCCGGCGCGCTCGGCATCGGCGGCGACCTCTCGCGCTGGACCGAGGCCGAACTCACCGAGGCTCAGGGTCTGGTGGCCCTCTACAAGGAGATCCGCCCGGTGGTGCAGTTCGGCCGGCAGTACCGCCTCGACGACGCCGTTCAGTACGAACGGGACGGCCGCGTCGTGGTCATCGCCTGGGGCCACGACCGCGATCTGCGCCTGGCCGGCCTCTCCCCCGCCGAGGTCTACGCGGACGAGGAGACGGGCACGGAGCACCGCGCGGCGGACCTCCTCACCCACGGGTGGCCCCTGCGCCTCGACGCGCACGGCCGGGCGAGTTCCGTGGTTCGGCTGGTGAGGCGGTGAGGCGCGGGCGCGCCCAGGAGCCGACGGCGGCTTGGGGCCGCCGTGCGTGTGCGGTCCGGCCGCGAGCCGGATCAGGTCGAGCGTGGTCATGCCGATGCGGGCGAAACACGGCTCGGCTTCGCGGCCGACCAAGCGGTGACGGCTCGCCCGTGGGCGACGCGTACTGGTTGATGACCAAGATCTGGATGGCCAGAGGTACGAGTACCTCGTCCCCCTCCGCGCGGCACGTCCCCAGCCGGCGCTTCGACCTCGACTCCCTCAACGATGTCCACATCACGGAGTCAGCACATGGCCGAGCCCTTCCACCCGCCGAGCAGGGGGAAGGGCCAGGACCGGGCTTCTACAGTAAGCGGCATTCCAGAAGTCCTGTCGGTATCTCGTGGGGAACCAGGGCTTGTCCAGGGTGCGGCGGTGGCCAGGTTCTGATCCGGTAATCGGCTGCGGAAGAAGGCATGGATTTGTCGTTTGCGGCCGGGCCAGGACCCTGCGGTGTTCGCGATGAAGGTCTTCTGGGCGGGCCCAGATCCGTTCGGTCGGGTTGCCGTGCGGGCTGTAGCGGGCGCTGAACCACAGGTGCACGCCGGGGTGGTCGGCAATGAAGTCGCGGACCGCGCGGGCGTGGTGGATCTGGTCGTTGTCACACACGATGGCGAGGGCCGGGGCATCGGGGTAGGCGGCCAGGAGCTGCTGAAGCAGGGCGAGGAAGTCGGCCGCACAGCGGCGCCCGAGTCGGTAGAAGAAGGCGCCGGAGGTCACCTCCAGCGCACCCAGCACGGTGACCTGGCGATTCCTGCCCGGGGTGAGGACTTCGGGGCGGTGGCCGGGCCGGATCCAGCGGGCACGGACGTGGGGCAGCAGGTGCACATGCGTTTCATCGGCGGTGAAGACCTTCGCGCCGACGGGAAGTAGTGGCACGCGGCGGCGCAGGGTGGCCAGGATTGCGTCCCGGTGTGGATCACCGCGGGCGATCAGCTTCGGCCGCCGCCACACGGCCACCTCGCGCAGGCGCCGGTACAGGGTGCGGGTGCTGACCTTTGATCAGCCCAGATAGTGGTGCAGCTGACGCACCGTCCACGGCCTGGTCCGCTCCAGGAGTGCGGCAATCCGCCCGGTCACCCGGCGCTCGCCCAGCCGCGGCCGTCCGCCGCGGGGGCGGTCCTCCAGGCCGGCCACGCCATGGGCGTTGAAGCGGCCGATCCACCGCCGCACCGTGGCCGGGTCGTACCCCAAGAGCGAGGAAGTCTCCGCGGGAAGCAAGCCATGCAGGGGCAGCAGCACCATCACCGCCCGAACCATCGAGCGGCCAGGACCGCGCAACAGGCCGCGTATCCTCTCGCACTCACGGTCGCGTTGGCGAACACGGTGGGCGGGCGCACACTGACCACAACCTCGCCGGGTGGACGGACGATGCTGACACTTCGATCGAACGCCCGGCGACAGCCATGTCAACGCCTCGTGCAGCAAGCAGCCTCAACTGCCTGTGCCTGAGCGCTTCAGTTGGCCCCTGCGTGCTGTGGTTGGCCCGGCTGAGCGTTTCGATTGACCAGCCGGGTAGCGGTGAGGGCTGTGACCTGCGGCGTGTTCTTGTGAACTGGTACGGGATGGCGCGTGGTGGTGCCGACAAGGGTCAGCGAGAGCCGTCAACCTTTACCGAGAACGGATGTCGGCCATCATCGGGCCAATGTAACAACGCCCTCCGACGAGTCAGCCCCGCTTTCCCTGCCGCCGCCACGTGCGCCCGCCGTCGTCCGAGGCGTACAGCCCCTCGCCCTTCACCAGGTCGTACGTCGGCTTCGTCGCGTCCGCGATGCCGTACAGCGTCTTGCCCTGGACGGTGAACGAGGTAAACGGCACCGGGATCTTGAGCTGGTGAAAGGCCCGGTTCGAGCGGTCGTCGGCGAGCCAGTAGCGGCCCTCCCTCTCGCCGACGAGCAGCCGCCCGTCCGGCAGCGCCCGCAGTACCAGGAACACCACATCGCGCTTGAGGTCCTGCCAGGGGATGCCTCCCCCGGTGAGGTTGCGCCAGTGCGCGCCGTCGTCCGCGGTCACCATCAGGCCTCGGACCGTGCCGTTGGGGCCGCCGCGGAGCAAGGCCAACGCCGTCGTGCCGCCCGCCGCGGTGACGGCGCCGCCGCTGGTGTACGGCTTGGGCATCGGTATGGAGGTGAGGGTGCGGCCGTCGCGTTGCTGCACGACGCGGTTGGGCATCCGCGACTGGTCCACGAACCAGACCGAGCCGCGCTCGTCCAGCGCGAAGTCTACGTATTCCGGTGCGCCGGCCGGGGCGGCCACGGTGCGGTTGGCGGGGCGGTAGAAGCGAGCCGGCGTCCCCTCGTGGAGGACGATGTCGCCGGGGCGGGTGCCCAGCGCGCGGTCCGAAGTGGTGACCTTGTGCCGCTTGCCGCGTACGTCGAGCGCGTACGCGCTCTCCGCGCCCCGGCTGCTGCGGTGCCAGCGGACGAAGCCGTCGCGCACGCCGATGTACTGGTCCGGCTGATCCTCCACGTTCGCGTGCCACGCCTGCTGCGCGACCGTGCGGCCGGCCGGCGAGACGATCCGCCAGGCGGCGGCCGCCGGGCCCTCGTCGTCCCCGATGTCGCGCGCGTTGTACGACAGCAGCAGGGAGCCGTCGCCCGCCCGCGCCACCCCGGCCGGTGCGCCGGCCGCCTCGATGACGGCGTCAGGACTCGGGTGCGGGTCCTTGATGACACGCTTGTACGCCGCCTCGCGGTCGCCGCTGCCGACCTTGGAGTCGCTCTGCGCACACGCGGTCAACGCCAGGGACATGACGCTCACGACCGCCGCGGCGACTGCGAACACGCGCTTTCTCAGCCTCACCATCGCGCCATCCTCGCAGCTCAGCGTCGCGGAAGGGCACCTTCCGGGCTCTTGGTCATCTCGATCCGGTGACCGGCCGACTGATCGGCAGGCCGCGCCGCGAAGCTTCGGGCATGTCCTCGCCACCGGATTCCGCGCCGACTCGGCAGCCGTCGCACCTGCAGCACCACCGCGACAACTTCGATGAGAACGAGACACCTTCAATGAGGAGACCCCCGCCCCAGACGCCTTCACTGAGATCGCGACACCTTCAGTGAGAACGAACACATGCCGCCGGGACGGGCCAACCACCACGCACAGCCGGGTAAACCACGGCACTAAGAGGCCAACTGTAGCGCTAAGTCTCACTGCCGTTACGCGCAGGACTTTTGGATACACGCTCAGCGGCGTAGCGGATTCAGAGCTCCGTGTGCCACCAGTCGCCGACGGCATTGACCTGCGAGGGGTCGCCGATGACCATGCGGACACGCGACGTCAGCTGCGAACTGTTCGAAATGGTCCCGGCGTTCGGTCCTACGTACACCGGCGCGGGGTTACGCCCGGCCTGGAGATTCCGGGCGTAGTTGGAGAGTTGCGACCAGTCGTTCTCCAATTCCTGCTGCCTCAAGGGGAGCGCCGGATAGTACGTGTTCCCGTTACGCATTATGTCGACCATGACGCCGTAAACATCCCAGAACCGTACGGCCTCCGACGTGTACTGGATCATGAACAGCAGCGAGGCTGCTGTACTGCTGCCGTCGCCGCCGTATTGCAACTGATAGGCGTGGTTGTACAGAAGGCTGTACGAGTAGGGCAAGTTCCCTCTCGAATACCCGTCCGTAGCCTGCACTATGTCGTTGTAGTGGGACGTGTAGCTCAGAGTCTGGACCTGCCCGAGGTTGGGCAGCAAGCCACCGTCAGGGCCGTGGCTGAGATTCTCCATGACCTCGCCGAGATTGTAATCGGCGTCAGCGAACTGCCAGGTATCGCCGTTGTGGTTGGTGAAGCCACGCAGGTAAAGGTTGTTGGGGGTGAACCACAGGCGCAGCTCTTCGCCATTGAAGTTCAGGTCCGCACGGATCAGCGAGTCACCCCTGCCAGCTGTTTGCGTCGCGGCGATCCCGTTCCACCAGTAGTGCCCAGCCGCGTTCTGCAGACTTGAAATGAAGCCACCGTACTGACTGGCCGGCGTATCTCCGGTGCCGTACAGGTTGTACCAGACGTGCGAAATTCGCCCCTCCGCCGTGTCTGCCTTCGCGGGGCTGACACCCGCGAAAAGTGCCACGAGGGTGACGGCAAAGACAGCAAGCACGGAAAGGAAGCTTCCACGCCTGTGTCCCTCTGGGCTCCGTAGGGTGAACCCCTCAGAAAACATCGTTTCTCCTCAAGACTGATGGGGCGACGAGAGTGCCCACCTTGCGTACATCACAGGCACCTCCATCAGAATCGCGAGATACGGCCACAGGGGCATCAGTCAGATGACTCAACTCGCAACGGCTCATACACTGACCACAGTTGCCGACGGATGATGAGGCGGCAGTAGACCGGCCTCAGCAAGGCTTCGTGGATCTCGGCTCGGCGTTCCCAGCGAACGCGAAGTCGGTGAAGCCGGCAGCCAAATGACGTCTCGCTCCAGAACCGGCGCACTCGGCTGGTACCGCGCGCCCCCTTGCGCGCCCCTGCCCCAACTCACACGCCCCGTTCACACCACAGGGCCCAGGAAGCGCAGCGCCACTGGCCTCCCAGGGGGTCCGGTGCCAGGTCACTAGTGCCCTGACCGGGAAGGTTCGCCGGGTTGAGCGGGCGGTGGATGGCGTGATGGCTTCCGATGAGGGAGATCTGCCTCATAGGATCTTGAGCCCAGGCTCGGATGTCGGAGGGCGATGATGGAACTACCGCGGATACGCCTCGGCAGCGACGACGTGTGGGTGGAACTGGCTCGGACCGATGGCGACACCTGGCAGGTCACTGCCGATTGGTGCTCGTGGCTGACGGCTGACTTCACCGCGGATGTCAGCGCTGCGGAGGTCATGGACTTCGCGGCCCGCGTGCTCTCTCACCTGCGCGCGCCGTCGGGTGGACGCTTTTCGGTGGCGGTGACTCCGGGCCGGAGCAATCCGATGACGTTGAAGGCGGAGCCCGTCGGGGACGGTTTCGCCTTTTTCGTGCGTCTGACTCCCAACGGCGACGACGGCGTGTGTCATTTGCAGATGGAGATCGATCCGATCGCCACGTTGGAACTTCGTGAAGCATTCGATGCGCTGCACGCGGCGCTGGTTGTCTGACCCGCCGGAACATCTGGTCAGGCCGCCATCGTGAGCGGGCGTCCGCCCCATCGGATGCCCTTCTCGCTGCGGATGCGGGCGCGTTCCCTGCGTTCGGCGGCCAGGACGTCACGATGGCGGGCGTTGACGTTGCGCCAGCGCAGGTAGGCGTGCAGAGCCTTGGTCTGCACGATGTGGTTGGGGTGGTGGGAGTTGGCGATGGTGAACTGTCTCAGCGGTCCGAAGTGGGCCTCTATGGGGTTTGCCCACGAGGCGTAGGTCGGGGTGAAGCACAGCTCGACCTTGTTCTTCTTCGCCCAGCGGCGGATGTCGGCGCCCTTGTGGGCAGACAGGTTGTCCAGGATCACGTAGATCGGTGCGCCGTCGGGGCGGGCGGCACGGATCGACTTCAGCGCGGCCAGCGTGTTCGCGGCGCCCTTCTTGCACCGGTTGACGCCCCACAGGCGGTCGTCCCCAACCGAGTAGCAGCCATGGAAATAGCGCACCCCGTGGGTGCGGTGATATGTGGCGGGCAGTCGGCCGGGGCGCTTTCGTTCGGCCCAGCACGAGCCGGCGGTGGGCCGGATCCCGAGCGGGCCGAACTCGTCGAAGGCGAAAACCCGGTCGGAGAAGCGGTGAAGGACCTCTTCGATCCGGTCCAGCTTCGCCTCGCGGTCCGGGTCCGGCGACTCCTTCCATGTCTTGGTGCGCTGGAAGGTAACGCCGCGGCGGGCGAGCAGGCCACGTAACGCCTCGCGGCCGATGCGGATCACCCGGCCGTGAACTTTCCGCAGGTAGGCGACGAGCTTGCGCAGCGACCAGCGGGTGAAGGGCTGGCCGAGCTTGGTGGGGCGGGTGATGGCCGTCTGGATGACGAAGTCCTCGTCATCACGATCGAGCAGGCGGGGACGGCCTCCCGCCCACCGAGGGTCCAGGCAGGCCAGGCCGATCTCGTTGAACCGGTGGATCACATCGCGCACGGTGTCCTCGTCGGCCTGCACCAGCTTCGCGATCACCGGTGCCCGGTTCCCGCCGGCCGAGGCCAGCAGCATCATCGCCCGCCGGTACCGCACCGAACTGGTGCTGCCCCGGCGCACGATCTGCTGCAGCTTCTGCCCTTCCTGGTCAGTCAGTCTGCGCACCCGAACAGGCTCAGCCACCGCACCCCCAACGGTCGGATCGGACGTCACCGCACATCCAACCGCCACCACCAACAACCCGGCGAACCTTCCCGGTCAGGGCACTAGCCACCTGCATCCTGACCGCCAACTTCAGCTACTCCCCCGGTCTACTGCTCACCGACCAGACGGTGTCCGTGAACAGCAACAGGCGGTACGCCACCTGCGTGACGACGGACCCCGGTGTCACCTCCGGCCTGTCCATCAGAACAGTCACCGTGACGACCTCCTGCCTGAACCTGGGCAACTCCTCCTCGGGCACGGAGACCATCACGCGGTGGGCGAACTGATCATTGCCTCACCGTGACCGACAGCCTGGGACGCGCCATGGGAGTGCGGGCAGAGGGAGGGGAGGCCCGGAGCGTCCGTACCCTTGGGGGGCGGAGCATGACCCGTACCAGCTCCAGCGCTACGCGAGGTGAGACTGCGACTCCCTCGCGGCAGCCCGGTCAGGTTCGCCGGGAACAGACCAGCGAGGTCGTGGCCTGCTACTGGCTCCTGCGAGCCAGTAGGTGACGGAGCCAGTGACTACGGGTTCACGGATCCCCAGCGCGTCGATGGCGGGGATCCGCAGGGATCTCTTTGATGGTTCGAGCTGCCGGCGGTGGCTTAGCGGATGGTGACCTGGACGGTGTTGGAGACGGCGCCACCGCCTACGATGCGGATCTTGTTGAGACCCTTGAGACCGAGCTTCACACGCAGGTTGTAGGTGTGGCTGCGCGTGGTGTTCATGTGGATGGGCAGGCTCACCCACTTCTTCTTCTGCATCTGCTGCAGGGTGACGCGGGTCCCAGCCGGAAGACGGGTGGAGGAGCCGTAGACGCGGAACTCCTGCCAGGCCCTGATGGATTTCACGGTGGCCTTGGCCGACAGGGTGGGCCGCGGCGCCGACTGCACCGACGCGGCAGCGGCGGAGGGGCTGGCGACGGCGGGGGCCGCGGCCAGAGGAGCGGCGGACAGCAGCAGACCGGCGCCTACCGAGGCGATACGGACGCAGACAGGATGCATGACAAGCCTTCCGTGACGAACTCATTGAAACAGCCACAAAATACGACAAGAAGGCTGATTTGATAGTTCGACGCGTCCACCGTGCACCGTCGTTTAGCGTGTTCGGACGGATGCAGGAAGCGGCTCGGAGATCGAAGGCCCTGCGGTTGCGGTGGGTGCAGGCGGACATACGCGTCCCCATACGCCGCCCACGAGTTCTGCGCTGGGACTGGACGCAGGACCCCGTCGTCAACCGGCTGTGATCTCGATGTCAGCGCCTGGGGCGCCCGAGGAGCCGACACGGCTGCTTGACGAGCACGTCGCCGAGCTCGTGGAGGAAACACCCCGGCGAACACGTCGTGCTGCACGTCGGCGATCACGGCGTGGACATCCGGTCAGCAGACGGCGACCTCCACGGCACTCCACTCCCCGCTGCCGACGCCGTGACGCAGCGCCTCCAGGAGCACCGTGTCGGCCTCCACATCGTCGGGGCGCCCACCCTCCCTCAGGCCGCGTACGGTGCCGTCCCGCGCACCGTCCTGGACGAGGTGACAGTTGCGATCTCCCAGCAGAACACCGCCAAGCGGCCCCTCCGTGCCCGGTCCCTCTACATAACGCGTGATCGGCGATCACGAGACCACCGTCAGCACGATCTTGCCTTGGATGTGGCCCCGCGCGGCCCGCTCGTGTGCCGTGCCCGCTTCGGGCAGCGGATAGGTGCTGTCCACCCCTACCTGGAGCTTGCCCTCGTCGAACAAGCGCCCGATCTCGGCGAGCTGGGCACCGCTGGAACGCACCTGGATGTTCGAGACCGTGATGCCCAGACTCGCCGTCACCTCCGGGTCGTACTCGGCGAAGAACACCGGCAGCATGGCGCCGCCGCGCTTGAGCACCGTCAGAAAGCGTGCGCTGTCCGGGCCACCGACGGCGTCGATCACCAGGTCCACACCGCTGACGACGTCCGCGGCCCGCGTCCTGGTGTAGTCGATGAACTCATCGGCGCCGAGCTTGCGCAGGAACTGCTCGTGCCGGCCCGAGGCCACCGCGATGACGTGCGCCCCTTTCCATTTCGCCAGCTGCACCGCGAAGTGGCCCACGCCACCGGCGGCCCCGTTGACCAGCACGGTCATTCCTGGCGTGATCGGTACCGGCCGGTGCACCTGGCCGGTGAAAGGAGACGGCACGTCGTGGCCGAGATCCACCAGGTACTGCCAGGCCGTGAGCACGGCCATGGGAGCCCCGGCCGCCTGCACGTGGCCGATTCCGGCCGGCTTGTGAGCCAGGTCCGAAGCCGGCGCGGCCACGTACTCGGCGTACGTCCTGCCGTCGAATCCGGGGAACCGCAGCATGCCGAAGACCTCGTCACCGACGGCGAACCCCCGCACGTCCGGAGCGACCGCCTCGACCACACCCGACATGTCCGTTCCGGGGATCAGGGGGAACGCCAGCGGCGGCCTCATCTCGGCCGGCATGACCTTCATCCCCTCACGCAGGTACCAGTCCGGGGGGTTGATGCCCGCCGCGTGCACCCGGACGAGGACCTCGCCCGGACCGATCTCGGGAACCGGCACCTCGTCGTACCGCAAGACTTCCGGGCCGCCCGCTTCGTGGAACTGGATCGCCTTCATCGCACCTGTCTCTTTCCTGGGGAAACGTTGCCCGTTCAGTCAAAGCCCAGGACGGCACGGGCGTCCAAGACCGGTTCGGCAACCTGATCTTTCCGAAACGGCATGACACGTACGCTGGAAGCGTGAACGATCTCGGACAGGACCTGGAACTGCGGCTGGTGCGCTACTTCACCGTGGTGGCGGCGCACCAGCACTTCGGCCGGGCCGCCGCCGACCTGCACGTGGCCCAGCCGGCGCTGAGCCGCCAGATCCAACGGCTGGAGAAGTATCTCGGCGTACGACTGCTGGACCGCGTCCCCCAGGGCGCCCGGCTCACCGTGGCCGGCCAGACCTTCCTCCCCCGGGCCCAAGCCCTGCTCCAGGCCGCCCGCCAGGCCGAGCTGGCCGTGCGCGAACCAGCCGAGACCGAACGAATCACGATCGGTTACGTCGAAGACCTGGTGATCACTGCCGCCGTACGGGAACTGCGCCGTCGCCATCCGGACGCCGAGATCGCCACCCGGTACCTGAGCTGCCGCGACGTCGAGGCGCTGTCCGACAAGCGCGTCGACGCACTGATCGCGCGGGCCCCGCTGCCGTTCGGCGCCGGCGACGTGTCCACCACCCCGCTGTACGAGGAGTCACGGATGCTCGCGGTCCCGCGCGGCCATCCCTTGGCCGACCGCGCGTCGGTGACCGCGGACGAACTGGCCGGCGAGGAGGCGGCGCCCTGTGCGTTCGAGACCGCGGACTGGACCTCGTACCGCATCCTCGGGACCGACGTGCCAATGATCGAGAGCTACGAGGACAAGCTCGAACTCGTCGCGAGTGGCAGGGCGATCGCCGTGCTGCCGGTCGGCGATCGGCGTAGCTCATTGCGTCCCGACCTCGTCACCGTACCGATCGAGGACGCGCCTCCCAGCCAGGTCGTCCTGATCAGCCGCAAGGGCGACCCGAATCCGATGATCAGGAATCTCCGGCTGGCCGCCACGTCCGTACTGACCGCCTCTGCAGCCTGACCGCGACCGGCCGACCCGCCCGGCCCCGAGGGCGGTCCATGGGTGGAACGCGTGACCACTGGGCCGCCGGTCTGGGCCCTCAGGCTCGGACAACCCGCGTCGGTCTGGCTGCTCAGCTCACAGCTTCCTCCCCAACTGCCGTACGGAGCAGGCCAGTTCAGATCAGATGCCGACCGATCGAGCGGCAAGCCCCCGCGATGCTCGCCGGCGAGGGCCAGGCGTAGAGCTGCTCCACCGCCAGGGCAGCTCTACGCCTGGGTGCACTTGGCGATCAGGCGCTGCCGATCTCCAGCATGCGGTCCACCACGCGCGCGGACGCGCTTCCGTCATCGAGGCCGCAGAACGTCTCCAGGAACTTGCTGTAGCGGTCCTGGTGGTCGGCGCGCACCGTGTCGATGGAGCGTACGGCGTCGATGACTTGGTCCGACGTGCGCAGCAGGGGGCCGGGGGCGTTCTTCTCGAAGTCGAAGTAGAAGCCGCGCAGGGTGTCCCGGTAGTGCTCGAGGTCGTATGTGAAGAACAGCATGGGGCGGCGGGTGTGGGCGAAGTCGAACATCACCGAGGAGTAGTCCGTGATGAGGATGTCCGAGGCCGCGTAGAGGTCGGCGATGTCCGGGTAGTCCGACACGTCGAACACGAAACCGTTGTCGGCGCCCGGGACGCGGTCGACGATGTTGGAGTGGCGGCGCACCAGCAGGACGTGATCGGCGCCGAGCGCGCTCTTGGCGGCCTCGACGTCGAGTTGCATGTCGAACTTGAACCGTCCGGCGCCGTGCTTGAGGTCGTCGCGCCAGGTGGGGGCGTACAGCACGACCTTCTTGTCGTACGGGATGCCGAGCTTCTCCCGTACTTCCTTGCCGAAGGCTTCGATGTCGGAACGGTAGAGGTAGTCGTTGCGCGGGTAGCCCGTCTCGACGATCTCGCCGTCGAAGGAGAAGGCGCGCTTCAGGATCGGGGTCGAGAACCGGTTGGAGGAGACGAGGAGGCTCCACTGCTGAGCCTCCAGGCGCAACCGGTTCTGGTACTCCTTGTCGAAGTGCAGCGTCTCGATGTCGTGGCCGATCTTCTTGAGCATGGTGCCGTGCCAGGTCTGGACGATGACCTGGCCGGGACGCCGCTCGATCCACTCCGGCAGGTGCCCGTTGGTGACGATGTACCGGCTCGTCGCGAGGGCCTCGAACCATGCGCGGCTCCACATGGGCACCGGGTCCGTGCCCTCGGGCAGCGTGACCTGCCCGTCGCGTACGGCCCACAGGTGTCGCAGGGCGGTGCCTCGTTGCTGGAGTTCCTCGTGCATGGCACGCGGGCTGTCGGAGTACTGCTTGCCGTTGTAGGAAAAGTAGAAGACCTGGTCGCGCAGCGGTTCGCTGCGGCGCAGGCGGTGGTAGACGCTGTTGCGGAGTTCGAGTTGACGGTAGGGGCCGCGCTCCAGGTCGCTGAGCTCGCTGCGGCAGTTGAGCTGCAACTGATCGAAGCGGCGTGATTCCAACCAGTAGCGGCGGCCTCGTCGAACCGTGTGGTGGGGGAACGTCGCCGACGCGAGCCGATCGAGGCGGACGGGGACGTCCTCGGCATGGTCACTGTCGCGCAGCTTGAAGTCCCAGCGCCCGGCGGGCAGCGGCTTGTCCCCCTCGCGGCCGGTGCGCGCCGGGTCGAAGACCGCTTCGAACGTGGCGATTCCGTCGGCCGATCCGCCGACGCGACGCGTGGGCACCAGACGCTCCTCGAACCGGCCGTCGGCACTGACCACGAGCGACGGATTGGACAGGCGGGCGCCGGTGGTGAGGAGCATCCGGAAGCCGGCTTCCGTCTCCGTCATCTCGGTGAGGAGTGCGTGGGCAGGGCGGTGCCGGAACTTCAGGTAGCCCGTGTGGCCGGCGATCACGGCGATCTCGGAGTCCGCCCCGCCCGTCTCGTCCCCGCCGGGTGCGTCCAGCGGGTAGGACCTGTCGGCCAGTCCGTCGGCCATGACGGCTCCGAATCGGCGCTCTTCGGCGTCGGGGCCGTCGGTCACCACGATGTCGGTCGACCAGTTGCACTGCGGGATGTCACCTGTGAACGAGGTCAAGGGAGCGGTGAAGCGGAAGGAGCGCCGTCCGAGGCCGTCGGTCGAGACGTCCAGGGGCAGGTTCAGCACCTGATCGGTGTCGGAGGATCGCACACGCAGCACGGCGGACGCCGCCTCGACGTCGGTAAGGGGAGTACGGATGTCGCCTTCGAAGGTGAGGCTGTGCGTCGACGTTTCCAGTGCGTACGAGTGGACGACCGCCCGCACCCTTTCCACCCGCAGTTTGAGCTGGTTCTTGGTCACGAACGGGCGCAGCCGGAAGTCGTCGTCGAGCCAGCGGTAGGGCGGATAGTGAGCGCGTGAGGGCCCCGATGCCTGCACGGCGAGCTTGCGCCGCTGCGCGCCGGTCATGACGAACATGCCGACACTCCAGGTCGACTCCTCCCAGCGCCCGCCGCGGCCGCGCAGCCGATCGGGGTCGAGGGTGAACTGCCAGCCGGCCCAGTCGTAGTTGTGCTGCGCCTGCCCCGAGTCCGTCGTGCACAGCGGGCTGTAGCGGTTGCGCAGAGGCACCACGATGCGCCTGCGGCTGCCCGTGCGGCGCAGCTGCAGCACCTTGACCGTGGAGAAGCGGTTCGGTACGTCCATCCTGTGGATCCAGGCGTCACCGGTGAGGACCAGCTTGTCGGCTTCCCACCGGGCGTCACGCAACGGCGCCTTCAGGTTCAGCTCGCGGTCGAAACGCAGCGCCTTCTTCGGCAGGTTCACCTCGGAGCCACGCAACGCGGCGGGCGCGGCGTACTTGCGTACCCACCCCTTCATCTGGAGTGGTTCGCGGCTGCGTTCGGCGGCGATCTGCGCCAGCAGCTCCTGCGTACGCCGCTCGCGTACCAGCAGCCACTTCACCCGCAGGGCGATGGGCAGGGCGAGCACCAATCGCTCGTCGATGGTGTCGAGGTACGAGTTGACCGCCGTCATGAACGTGCTGCGGTACTCGTCGTCGCCCTCGGGAAACACGTCGAGGAAGATCTTGAGGTCGTCCTTGAGGGTCCGCGCGTCGTAGGCCGACTTGAAGGCGGCGTACTCCGGTCCCGGCCGCGAGGCGAGAAAGTCGGAGACGTGCTGCACCGCGGCGACGCGATCGCGCACCGCCTTGGGCAGCGTGCGCCGCTGCGTGATCGAAGCCTCGCCGCCGTCGTCCCGCGTCCGCCAGTGGTACGTGACATCCGCGATGACGTCCACCGTGCGCGCGAGGTAGTGCGCGGGAACCACGAGGGGAATGTCCTCGTGGAGCACGCCTTCGGGGAACGTGAGGCCGTGCTCCGAGAGGAACGACCGACGAAAGACCTTGTTGCACGCGATCCGGTCCGCGACCAGTCCCGGAAACTCACTGATGTGAGTGGCGGCCCGCGGCTCCCTTCCCAGCATCGACAACAGCGGAACCTGCCAGGTCTTCACCGAGTTCACGTGGTGCACGTTTCCCGTAGCGAAGTCCGACCCCGTCGCGTCGAGACTGTCCGTCATCGTCCGGTAGGCATCCGGCGGCACCGTGTCGTCGCTGTCCACGAAGGCCACGTACTCGGTGCGCGGGTCGGCCGCCGCCATGCCTGCGTTGCGCGCCGCACCGAGCCCCGCGTTCTCCTGACGCACCAGCCTGATCCGGGAGTCACGCGCGGCGTATGCGGCGGCGATCGCCGCCGAGCCGTCGGGCGACCCGTCATCGACCACGACGATGTCCAACTCCCGCAAGGTCTGCGCGACCAGCGAATCCAAACACGCGGCGAGATAACGCTCCACGTTGTACACGGGCACGATCACGCTCAACCGGGGAACGAGGGACACCTGAAGCCTTTCTCTGGGCCGCCGGGCATCTCCTGCGAGGTGTACGCGTGGGCAAGGAGAAGCACGTAAACGCAGCCGGTCTCAGCGGGGTACGTCACGCATCGCTCGCGTTAACGACCAGCGCTGGGCAAGGGCACGGTCCGTGGGACAAAGTCCCGTCACAGTTCCGTGAGGCGTGCGGATTCCGTCCCGGACCGACATCCGAAGGGAAGCCCGATAATCCGATATTCCCTCCGGATTCATGGGTCATGGAGCGCTGCGCGCGACTGTATGCTGCGCGATCTGTTGGAGCTGAAATCCTGCGCCGAGATGCGGTCAAGCGTTTGAAGAGCATCGGGCGCGACCACAGTAGGAGAAGGGCGACCCATGACGTCAGAGGCCGTCGAACGCGCCGAGATGGCACCCGTAACGGACCGCGAGGAAAACCTGAGTGCGGAAATGCTGCGTACAGAAATGTTGAGGATCGAAGAGAAGGTCGCTCAGCTGACCGACGTCATCAATCGTTCTGAGCGTAGATCCGGTCCTCTCCCTTTGGAGGAGTTCCTCGAGCCGGTGCGTCGCGCGAAGGACGCCTGGGATCGCAGTCGCGCTTCCGCGAAGCCACCGAAGAAGACCATCAAGGTCGTCGAGCCGAGCGGGATGACACTGCCCGCACATTCCGATCTGCGCCGCGAACCTCCTCGCAAGCCCGCCGACCAACAGCCCGACTACCTTGAGAAGTTCGACAGTACGACCCTCTACTACGACGCCTTCCGTCACGACGACGGCGTATGGCTCTCAGGTCCGCCGCTGCGCAATCTGCGAGCGGTGCTCGAGGGCGCGGACTGGCGGGTGGACGGCGTGCCCGTCAACGGCTCGCTGTCCTTGAGCGATTGGGGCCGCACTCAGCGCTCGCGCATCGTGGACGCACCGGCCGGCAACACATTGACACTCGCCGTGCACGGTTGCGAATTCACCATGGACATCGCCCCGGACGAATCAGATCTGTTCGCGGGGCAACGCACGCTGATCACGGTGTCCAAGGACAATGATCTCGTCTGGCTCAAGGACTATCTGCACTATTACCACGTCGTTCACGGCGTGACCGGAATCGTCCTCTACGACAACAACTCCACGCGGTACACCCCGCACGACGTCGCGGACGCGATCGCCGAGGTCGAGGGAATCACGACGGCGGTTGTCGTCGCCTGGAACTACCCCTGGGGTGCGGAGCGCGGCCCGAACAACGTCTGGGATTCCGACTACTGCCAGTATTCGCTGCTCGAACACGGCAGGTTCCGCTACTTGGCCAAGGCGGCCGGCGTCATCAACGCGGACATCGACGAACTCGTCCTGGCCGACGACGGCCGATCGGCATTCGAGCACGCCGCGGAGTCCGAGACGGGCGTCGTCACCTACCACGGGCACTGGATCGCCATGGCGACGCCGCAGCCCATGAGCCCCACCCGTCAACGGCGCTTCGTCGACTACCGCCACCGCACCGGCAAAGCCGCCACTGCCAAGTGGACGCTTCTGCCGAGCCACTTGGACTGGCGCACCACCCAGTGGCGCGTGCACAGCGTCGACGGCTCCGGCGCCCAGCCGACCCCGCACCTCCACCACCGGCACTACCAAGGCATCACCAACGGCTGGAAGTACAACCGGACCGAAGTCGTGGCGCAGCCGGGGGCTCACCACTTCGACGTCCGGATGAGCCGCGTCCTGGACATCGTCTTCGGCAACTGAAGCGCTGGAGGCCACTCCAGCACCCCCGTTGGGAAGTCCGCGGCGGAGTCGGGACGCCTCCGTCCCGACTCCGCCGATCCGGAGTCGCCCCACCGCGCAGTGGGGCGGGAGCGGTGGCGACCGCAGCCATCCGAGTGAACGCCGTCGGAACCAACAGCGCTCGCGCCGCACAGGCCAGGATCGGCTCGTGTCCTGTGTCAAGGTGAGGCAACACCGCTGATCAGCGACGTCCTCTCGCCGAACTCCTGACTGGGATCCCGTGTGACCGCTCCGCCCGAGGGCAACCAACTGTCCTACGTCCCCTCCCCCGCCCCTCCAGCTCGTCCCGCTGTACGGTTCGGTCGCCGCGCCCCGTGGCGGACCCTCACCGTCGTCCTCCCTGCGTGCTGGATCCTGATCGCCGGGTGGAACCATCGCTGGATCGGCGACGACGGCCTGATCTACACGCGGGTGGTGCGGCAGATCTTGGCGGGCAACGGCCCCGTGTTCAACGTCGACGAACGCGTGGAGACGTCGACGGGCACGCTGTGGCAATGGCTGGTTGCGGCCGCGACACTGCCGACGGGCAAGGACCCGGCGACCGTCGCCGTCTGGCTCGGGCTGGTGCTGTGCACCGCCGGTTTCGTCCTCGCGCTGCTCGGCACCCTCGGACTGTACGGCCGCCCCACCCGAGTCGTTCCGCTGGGCGTCGTGGCCCTACTGCCGGTCCAGGCGACGTGGGACTACGCCACCTCGGGGCTGGAGACGGGGCTCGCCTTCTGCTGGCTGGGGGCCACGTGGTGGGCGCTGGTCCACACCGGACGCAGCGGCCGCCATCTCGTCCCGGTCGCCGTCCTGTTGGGCCTCGGGCCGCTGGTGCGCCCCGACCTGTCGCTGGTGACCGCTCTGTACGCGGTGGTCCTCTACGCGCTCGTCCGTCCGGCTCCACGGCGCGCGCTGACCGCGCTCGTCGCAGGACTGGCACTGCCCGTCGGCTACGAGATCTTCCGCGCCGGGTACTACGGCATCCTCGTCCCGCTTCCCGCGGTGACCAAGGAGGCGTCGTGGACGCTGTGGGACCGGGGCCTGTTCTACCTCGCCGACTTCGTCGCTCCGTATCAGCTGTGGCTGCCTCTGGCGCTGCTCGCCGCGCTGTCCGTCCCGGTCGCGGCGGCGCTCGGTGACGCGTCGGACGGCCGCCGCACCCTGGTCATCGCCTCTGCGCCGGTCGTGGCCGGACTGGCATCGGCCCTGTTCGTCACCAAGGTGGGTGGTGACTTCATGCACGGCAGGATGCTCCTGCCGGGCCTGTTCCTGGTGCTCCTGCCGGTCTTCCTCGTGCCACTCACCCGGATCGCGGCCTCCGCGCTCGCCGCGCTCACGGTGTGGGCCGGCGCCTGCCTGCTTCTGTGGCGACCCCCGCACACGAACGACGACGGCTCCCACTTCGTCGTCGACGAACACACCGGTTACGTCAACGTCACCGACCAGGACCACCCCGTCACCCAATCCGCGCACGCCGCGCGCACGTTCCTCTTCGCGCGTGAGGCACGACGGCTCACGGCCGCAGGCGAGCGGGTCGTCCTGATCGAGACGTCGTACGACCGAAAGGTCGAGGCGCTGCCGCTGTCCGCGCGGCGTCACCCCGCGATCCGCTTCGCCGGCGTGGAGGCGCGCCTGGGGCACGCGGGCGTGGCGATCCCCCTGACCGAGAGCGCCACCGACTCCTTGAGTCTGGCCAACCCGGTGGGCGCCCATACCCATCCGGTCGTCTTCAGGAAAGCCGGCCACGAGAAGCCGATCAACCGGGCCTGGGTGATCGCCGACTACACGGACCCCTCCCCCGCCGACTCCCCCGCCGTACGCGCCGCCCGCCACGCCATGACCTGCGGCCCGATCGCCGAACTGCGGGATTCGGCACGCAGCCCGCTGACCGCCTCACGCTTCTGGCACAACCTCATCGGATCCTGGGAACGCACACGGCTGCGGATTCCCGCAGACCCGGCGGCGGCTGAGAGGCAGTTCTGCGTCAAGTGACGCCGAGAGCGCCGAACCGTCCATGGAGGGGACTCAGGAGCCTGTCTGACGCGCGGTCGCCGGCCGGCGAGATGACGACAGCGCTCGGCCAAGCTTGGGCTCGATAAGGCGTTCGAATACGGTGCCCGGGTGGCTTCTCAGCGTTCTCTGCTGCCGCGTTCGGCACCGGCCGCCTCAGGTGTATCGTCCCGTTCGATCAGCGAGCAGCAGGTGCTGATGAACTCCAGCAGGTCGGTGTTGAGTTGCTCCTTGTGCGTGATGTACATGCCGTGGCCGGCGGTGGGGTACTCCTTGAACGTTGCGCCCGGGATCAGTGCGGCCGTGCGGCGTCCTGTCAGAGCGACGGGCGCGGAGGAGTCGACCGTTCCGTGGACCACCAGAGCGGGCACCGAGATCTTGCGCAGTGGCTCACGATGATCCTGGTGGAACATGGACTCGAACAGTGCGGAGCCCGCCCACGGCGAGGTGGCCAGACACTGGGCGATGGTGTGGTCGATCGTGGCGGTGGACACCTCGTTGAGGTGCGTGGCGAACCACGACTGCGCCTGCCGGGCGAACCATTGGGGGCGGTCGGTGCGGAGCGCCCGGAGGGTCGCGTGCAGGGCGTTCTCCGGCAGGCCGTCGGGGTTGTCGGCTGTCGCCTTCAGGAACGGCAGGACGGTCGAGAGGAAGGCAACGCCGGCGACACGGTGTTCGCCGTGCCGCGCGAGATAGCGGGCGATATAGGCACCGCCCGCGGAATGACCCACCAGGACCGCGTCGCGCACGTCGAGGTGGTCCAGGAGCGCGGCCAGGTCATCGGCGCCGGTGTCCAGGTCGTATCCGCCCGAGGGCCGATCGGAGTTGCCATGGCCTCGTCGGTCGAGCGTGACGCAGCGGACCCGTGCTCGACAAGGACGGGCAACTGGTACTCCCACATCTGCCCGCTCAGCGTCCAGTCGGCAGCGACACGATCGGTCGGCCCTGGCCGTAGTCCTCGTACGCCAGGCGGGTTCCGTCACTGGTCTCGAAGAACATCACTCCTCCCTCGGCTCGGTGCGCCGATCGTAGGATCCGAACGAGTGCGACCTCCATGACGCGCGAGGTCATGGTCAACTCGCCGGTCTACAAGCCGACCTCGCCTTTTGCCTGCGACAAGTACGCCTTCGAACAAGAAACTCGTTCGATCCCAGCGCCTCACTCTCGTATCGCGAGGGCCGCGAGGGCTTCTCGAACCGGCGACGACCGATCCGCGGACGTCGGTTGCGCGTGTCGTGCACGCGCGGCATCCGTTCTCGACAGCGCGGCATGAGACACGGAGATAAGGGCATTCACGGTGGAATGCAGGGAAACCAGATGTACGCCACGGGCAGCGCGCGCGGTCGATCCGTACGGGAGGGCAGCGCGCAGGAGCGAGCGAGGGGAAGGCACCGACGTCCTGGACGACGAGGGGGCCGGTGGCATCGCAGGTACGTGGCCTACCGGCGTGTCGAGATGCTGGCCTCTCCAGCTCCGGAGAGCGCGGGTTCGGTGTGTTTGCTGCTGGTACACATCCGCAAGGTGGTCGGGCGAGTGACCTATCGAGTCTGCGACGAGTGCGCCGAGGGCCTCATCACCGATGTCGTTCTCGACGAACCGTTCCGCGACTGCGGGCTGGGCACCAGAGCGCTGTCTCATCTGCGCGCGCAGCATCCCGACATCACGTGGCACACCACGCTCGAGAAACGCCTCTCTCGCGATCTGCTGCACCGGATGCGCGTACCGAAGGCGGCTTCGGGAGACGGGTGTGCCACTCTGACAGCCGATCTCGGCTAGTGAGCAGCCTCAGATTCGCCGCAGAGCTGGGCAGGTCCGCGCCCCGCGACGGACGAGGCTCCCGCACCCTGGGGACAGCGCTCGGAGCGCGTGCTTGAGCCGGTTCCGGCGGCCGGGTGCTGATGGGACCCGCAAGAAGTGAAGTCCTCGCTGACCGGGCCTCAGTCGATCCGCCGCTCCACGAGAGCCCCTCCCCCCTGCCGGACGGTGAACTCCCGGTCGACGAAACGCAGATGCTCGATTCCGGTGTCGAGCGCCGCCCTGAGGTGGGTGGAATCACCGGTGGACATCATGATCGTGACACCTCCCTGGATCCCCGCGAGCAGAGCCGCGGCGGCCCGGTCCGCGTCGAGACGGGACGACACGAGCCCCTTCTCCTGCACCGCGCGCACTCCGCGGGCGAGCTGCTCCTGCCATTGCCGCATCAGCTCCGTGACGATCGCCCGCGCGCCCGGACTCGACCGGCCGACCTGGAGGAACAGCGCACCCAACGGGCAGTGGTCACCCTGGAGTTCGTAACGCTCCACCACGACGTCCCGCCACCGCTGCCAGGTCTCCCACGAGTCGAGGCGACCCAGATGCGGCTGCTGATCCTCGAGCACCCGGTCGGCTTCGAACCGGGCGACGGCCAGCAAAAGCTCGTCCTTGCCGTCTGGGAAGTAGTGGAACAGCTGGCTCTTGCTGGTCCCGGTGCGGGCGCGGACGTCATCGAGTCTGGTGAAGGCGACGCCCTGCTCGCGCAACACCTCGGCGGCGCCCTCGACGATGCGGGCCCGGGTGGCGCGCCCCTTCGCGGTCGACGGTTCCGTCATGAATCTCCTCGTCTCAGCTCCCTTCCCCGCACCGTACGCCTTTTTGGACTTGCTGGTCCATTTTTGACGCGGCACGGTGGGCACCACGCGAGAGACGGAACAAGGAGATGACGTCATGAGTGGACGACTGCACGGCAAGACAGCACTGGTCACGGGGTCGACCAGCAACATCGGTCAGGCCATCGCCGAGACGTTCGCCGCCGAAGGCGCCCACGTCGTGGTGTCCGGGCGCACCGTGGAACGCGGAGCCGCCGTCGTCGACGGCATCCGCGCCGCCGGCGGTCGAGCGGACTTCGTCGCAGCGGATCTGGACGGCAGCACGGAGCTCTCCCGCCGCCTCGCCGAGCAGGCCACGACGGCGCTGGGCGGCCGGATCGACATTCTGGTCAACAACGCCGGCGTCTACCCCTCCCCCGGCACCGCCGACACCACCGAGAACACCTTCGACCATGTCTACGCCGTGAACGTGAAGGCACCGTTCTTCCTCACGGCCACCATCGCGCCCGCCATGGTGGTCTCCGGCGGCGGCACGATCATCAACCTCGGCTCATGGATCTCCCGCCTGGGCGTCCCCGCGGGCGCGCTCTACAGCTCCACGAAGGGCGCCATGGAAACCCTCACCCGGGCCTGGGCCGCGGAGTTCGGCCCCCAGGGTGTACGCGTCAACGCCGTCTCCCCCGGCGTGATCCTGCCCCCGTCCACCGACGGCACCGCCCCGCACCTCGGCCAGATCATGATGCACGGCACCCCGGCCGGCACGGTCGGATCGCCCGCCGCGATCGCCCACGCGGCCCTCTGGCTGGCGAGTGACGAGGCGTCCTTCGTCCACGGCACCGTGGTCGACGTGGACGGCGGACGGACGGGGGTGGCCGTGGTCGCGGCGTAGCCCGCGACGGACCTTGTCGGGGATCCCCCCTGGCGAACCGCCCTCGACAAGGTCCGTGCTCCCG
Organism: Streptomyces sp. Q6; assembly: GCF_036967205.1. Taxonomy (NCBI): domain Bacteria; kingdom Bacillati; phylum Actinomycetota; class Actinomycetes; order Kitasatosporales; family Streptomycetaceae; genus Streptomyces; species Streptomyces citrinus. Next base: position 8,488,157 of record NZ_CP146022.1, on the reverse strand, counting down.
ACGAGCGCTCGCTGTCAGTTCTGCGCCGAGAACGCCTTGGTGGTGAGCTCCTGGAGATCGGCCGGCGCCACGTCACGGAGATGTCGCGTCAGGCCCCACCGGTGACCGAAGGGGTCCAGCAACTGCCCCTCCCGCTCGCCCCAGAACGCATCGCTCAGCGGGCGTATCACGGTGGCACCGGCGGCAACGGCCCTCTGCCAGGCGGCATCGACATCATCGACATGCAGGTAGACGGCTGCGTAGGTGCCACCGAAGTGCTGCGGGCCGAAGGACTTCAGCTCGGGGAACTCGTCGGCCAGCATGAGCGCGACGGTCCCGATGCGGATCTCGACATGGATCAACCGGCCGTCGGGGACCACCAGCCTGGTGAGCTCCTCGGCTTCGAACGCCGTCTGATACCAGCGCGATGCCTCGTCCGCGCCTTGCACGTTGAGGTGCACAGCGGAGGAAGTGAACGGCATGGTCAGCCCCTTCCGAGTCGGGATCGAGCAGATTCAGGATCCGTCGGTGACGGCCCCTCCTCCTACGACAAGGCAAGGGTCCAGAACGTCAGGCACCGGCCCTGCCGCCCTCGTCATCCGGGACTCGGCTCGGGAGCGATCTCTACGGCCGCACGGCGGCGGCGTCATTCGCCAGGGCGCTGCGCAGCGCCACGAGACCTGTCAGATCCGACAGGTCGACGTCTGCGACGAATCGCTCCAGCAGAATGCCCACCCGCCAGTAGCTGCCGTCGTGGACGGCATCGACGATCTCCGCGATCGCCGCGCGCTGATCGTCGGACAAAATCGCCATCAGGACACCTTTTCCCAGGGGAGCAGAACCCTGAGGGCCCCTCACGGAAACCTTCCCACACATTCCGTCCGGGATGCGGGAATCGAGAATTCCTTTTCTGATTCATTCTCGCCGGAAAACGACGGGAGAGGAATACTCGCGTAGCAATTCTCGGAATTCTCATTTCGTTGCAGCAGATATTGGGAGGTTCCCGCCGCAGGGCTTGCCCTCGACGTGCGGCAGACGGGTAGACGGGCACGATCCGCAGGCCCGACGAGCGCGTGGCTCATCGGGCCTCGTTCAGGGCCGGTGTGTGGTCACCACGTCCCAGGGGCGGGCGGGGTGACGACCGGGGGACGGTCGTCGCACGTGATGGTGTTGGGAAGTTCCCAGGGCGCCAGCCAGGGGCCGCTGGTGCCGCCCCCGTCGTTGCCACCGAGGTCCTGGACCGTGAACTCCGATCCGGTCGAGGGGAAGTTGAAGGATCCGCAGTTGTTGATCCCGACGGCGCCCACGTTGCGGGCGTCGACGTTCTCGAACGAGGCCGATCCGGCCGAGCGCGCGCTGACGACCGAGGTGCCGGTGCCGTCCACGCGGATGTCCTTGAAGTGGACGTTCTTGATCTCGTACTTGTCCTTCACCGGGAAGTCGGACACGAGCATGATCGCGTTGTAGGTGTTGTCCAGGAAGTGGTCGCCGGTGACCTGGATGTCCGCCTCGATGTCCTTCTCCAGCGCGTAGAACCAGATGGCGCCCAGACCGATCCGCCAGTTCAGCTCGAACGTGCCCGCGCGCACCGTGGTGTTGTCGGAGATCGTGAGGTGACCGGCGAAGGGCTCGGCACCGAACCGGGAGCCGACCTGGATGGCGCTGCCCTCCCTGATCGGGTCGGCGATGAGGTTGCCGGTGACGGTGTTGTCCGTACCGCCGTAGACCGCGATGCCGTTGGCGAGGACGGGGGTCTGGACGGTGTTGTGCGCGAGGACGTTGCGCGCGTTGCCTGTCTTCTCCGACCACAGGGCGAGCGCGTCGTCGCCCGTATTGCGGACGAAGTTGTTCGAGACCGTCGAATCGGTCACGCCCGTATGGAAGTTGAGGCCGTCGGCGATCTGGTCGACGATGACGTTGTCGGTGACGCGCAGCCCGCGCATGGGGCCGTCGAACCACAGTCCGACCTTGGTGTGGTGGAGGTAGAGCCCGGAGACGGTGGAGTCGTCGAGCGCGCCGCCCACGGCGTTCACCTGGTCGGTGTCGATCCGCTCGCGGACGTCGCCCTCGACGGCGAACCCCGAAAGATGGACGTCGCTGCTGCCGCCGTTCGCCGCGTCCTTGCCGTAGAAGCCGACCCCGGTGTGCACCGAACCGTCCGGTGCCGGGGTGCTCAGGGCGACCTCGCGCCCCTTGAAGACCGTGTACCAGCTGCCCGCGCCGACGATCGTCACGTCGTCCACCACGATGTGCCGGTTCACCTGGTACGTGCCTGGCGGGACGTACACCTTCAGGTGCTTGCGCTGGGCGAAGGCGATGGCCTTGTCCAGGGCGCCGGCGGAGTCGCGATGGCCCGACGGGTCGGCGCCGAACGCCAGCACGTTCGCGGCGCCGGACACGACGTGGGGCGGGGCCACGAGTTCCGAGTCGAGCAGGTCGATCACGGTCCAGGCGGCCGGACTCCGGGTGGGCACGCTCAGGCGCACCGTGTCGCCGGCGTGATAGGTCCTGCCGAGCTTCATCCGCTGCTCGTCGTAGAAGTGACTCGGCCGGAACGGCTTGTCGACAGCCGGGGCGGGCGTGGTCGCGTTCGGAACGCACTGGCACTCCGTGATCCACCAGTCGGGGTGGATCAGATCGGCCTGGGGGTCGTTGCTGAACGGATACTGGTTGTAGAGCCATGAGTACTGCGAGGTGAGCGTCATCGAGGTGCGGCGTGCGCCGTTCACCGAGACGTCCAGCGGTGCGACGATCCCGCCGCCGCGCGCGGAGTCCGGAATGCTGTAGCGGACCGTGAGGGCGTTGGCGCCGCGCGGCAGGGTGAACTCGACGTGCTGGCCGGGCTTGAGCTTGACGGCGCTGCGTCCCGACGCCTCGGACGCGAGGGTGTACGCGGTGCGGTCGGGCCCGATGACCGTACCGTTCGTCGAGGCGTTCTCGGCCTCCTGCTCGACGAAGGGCACGTCGGCGCCACGGCCCGCGACGAGCGCGGGGTCGAGCCCCGCGCGCGTCACGACCGGTCGGGCGCCGGAATCAGGCCGCGCCACGGCGTCGGTGCCGACGAACGTGAGGCCGAGTGCGGCGGATACCGCGATGAGCGCGGTGGCGGTCCTGACGGGTCTTCGCGACGGGACGTCGAGCCGTCCCGCGGCCGCGCGGGTGCTGTACCACGACATCAGTTCCTCGTTTCTCTCACGGGTGCGGTGACAGTAGGGCCGCCGGGGCCACCCCCACAAGAGAGGAGCGAGGAGTTTTCATCGTGGAGTCAAAAATCTACGTACATCCGTTGAGGATTTGCTCAGTGCTGGAGCGGCGGGCAGACACCCGCCGCGTCGGCAGTCCCCGCGGTGCGCTCACCGCGGCAGCCGCCGTTCACGGCGTGCGGAGCGCTTCTTGAGGTAGAGCGGAAGGCCGTACCAGCACAGGGCGAACCAGAGGAGGACCGCACCCGCGAAGATCTCGGCGAGCAGGTCCGGCAGCACCACGTGAAGTATCAGGAGCACTGTGCCGCTGATGGTGAGCGACAGGAGCACCAGGCCGGTCACCATCAGCCGCCCGGCGACCTTCACCAGGTCGTCCTTCATCCGTTGGCCGGTCAGCATCCGGTGCAGTGCCACCGGGGCTATCAAGGCACCGGTGGCGGCTGCTCCGAGGATCACGGTCGCGACGTAGACGTTGGTGTCGAAAGCGCCGAGGTCGTCGAAGCGCGAGGTGAACGCCACACTCAGCAGGAAGCCGAAGAGGATCTGTACTCCCGTCTGCGCGACCCGGGTCTCCTGGAGCACCTCGGCCCACCGCCGGTTCACTCTCTCGTGTGCCTCCTCCCGGGCACTCTCCCGGGTCTCCACCGGCCTCGCGATCTCGTCCGTGCTCATCGGCGCCTCCTTCGTAGACACCTCGGATGCCCGCAGTTCGGGAGGTTACGTATGACCGGCATACGGAAGGGCCGGACATGGCCCGGGAACGCGGGCCGCCGCCGTGACACGTCGCTCCACCGTGCCCAGGCCGCGGCGGCAGGTACGTCGCGATCGACGGTCTCCAGCAGTGGCGCGGTCGGGCGAGCTTTCCTGTACCGCACCGCGGGTGGGCCACGGGATGTCCGGGCCGCGACACAGGTGCCTCGGTACCCCTTCGGGGCGACCAGGCGCAGCGATTCTGCCGACGACCGCTCCGCATGATGTGCGGGCCGGGAGGTCTCAGACGGCCATCCGGGAGGCGTCGAGAGTGACGCGGATGGTCTTGCCGTGTGCGTCGGGTTCGACCGCGACATCGGTGCTGAGCCGCTGGACGACGAACCAGCCGTGGCCGCCGGGCACCGATGGAGCCGACGACCGCGGCCTGGGTGGGGTGGTGGATCCGTCGCTGACGCGAATGATCAGCGTCTGACCCTGGACACCGACGTCGAAGTCTCTGACGCCTCCCGCGTGCAGCATCGCGTTCGTCACCAGTTCGCTGGTGATCAGACAGGCGTCCTGTTGCAGTCGCTCCGCCTGCCGCTCGGGGAGCGTGTCACACAGTGGTTGGAGCACCGATCTGACGCGGCTGCGCGCTTCGGGACAGGTCAGGCTCATGGTCCGATGTTCGGGCGGGCTTGCCATGCCGGCCTCTTTCTGCCTGCCGGACGAGTTCGGTCAGTGCCGTCCGGGGTGTGTACCCGTCCCGCCTGCCCGCCTTGAGCCCCGGCACACGCGCGCAGCCCCGTGCCCCGGGCCGTTATCGGGGCGGGATGTCGAGCTCGTCCAGGGCGGTCCCGAGGTCCGCCGCGACGTCGAGGATCTCGTCGGTCCCCGTGATCTGGAGCAGTCGCTCGACTCCGGAGTGCAGGGGTCCCGCGATACGCAGCGGCCTGCCCTCGGCGCGGTGGTCGGAGTGTGCCTTGAGGAGCTGGTTGAGAAGAACGCTGTCGGCGAAAGTCAGGGCCGACAGATCGATCACCGTGCCCTTGGTCCGCGGATCACTCAGAGCCTGGGCGAAGGCCTCGACGACCTCTGCGAGGTTCTGCAGGTCCGCCTGGCCGGACACCGTCACGGTGGTGACGCTTCCGTGCTGCTCGACGCGGATGTCGCTGCTGCCTGATGTCATGGCCCGTACCTTCGCACACCTGTCCGCGCGTACGCACCGGACCCCGTGGCTCCGCCCGGACGCCCCGTGATGCCGGGCCGCTTGAGGAGGCGGCGCTCTTCAGTGCGTCGCAGGTGCTCTGGAACTCATCCCTCAGCCATGCCGTTTCCACCGTCGACCGCCGACAACGGCACCGGTGACGCCGCGTTCACCAAGGCGTACGTGAACCACCGACTCGGCGTGGATGCCGGTACGTGGATGCCGGTACGCACTTGCCGATCGACGGGGCCGTATTGCGTTCGTGCCCGCAGGATCCCGCCGCCCCCGCTCACCGCGGCCATCTCCGTCCGTTGCGCGTTCTCCGCACGTGTTCCGACCGCTCCTCACGCTAGGGCGCTCCGGACAGGCCGGGCGCGGCGGTCGGACCCGGATCCTGCCGGAGCCCGGCCGCCGGCTGCCCGCTCTGGCGCGTGATGCCGCACCACATGCAGTCGCTGCCGTGCAGAGGGGACGGGAGCGCGAAGGCCTCCAGGAGCATCAACGGCTCTTCACGGCCTTCGAAGGGTGTGTTCATGCCTGTCCCAGTGCCCACTCTGTCGTCGGTGACACGGGCGCTTGAACACCGGTGTCAGGGGGAGTCGCCTCAGGCCGCCGGTGTGGTCTCCGGCCGCGTCAGCGCGTCCGGCTCCGCCGAGGTGGCGACGGATGCGGGGACGACACCGAATTCGACGGCATCCTCGGGGACCCGCTGGGCGGTGTCGCCCAGGACGGAGTCGTCCCCGGGCCGGGCCCCGGGGAGCTGATGGCGCGCGGCGACGAGGGCACTGTCGATGTCCCGGGTTCCGGTGGTCACGCACAGGGTGTAGGAGATGTCCTCCATGCGGCGTTGCACCTCGGGAGAGCCCTCCTGGGCGTTCAGCGCGACCAAGGTCGCGTACTGCTCCAGGAGACGGGTCAGGACCGCGGGATGCGCCAGAAGCATGCGGGTCTGCCAATCTGATCGTGGGCTGGGCGCCCGGCCAAAGTGTTCGCCACCCCGTTTGCCCCGCCGCTCCCGATGCATGCGCCTCTTCGACATCACGGACGTTCCGGCACAGCCCTCGAAGCCTCGGGATCACGGGGCGCGGGTGTGTGGGGCCGGTGATACGGGGCAACCAGGGAGGAGCACATGACCGTCGGCCGCCACCGAGCCCGTACGGGGAAGAGAGCGAGGCCGCCATGAGCGTTGCGAGGGCGACAGAGCCGAAAGGCATCAGCAGCGCGGACGCCAGATCCCAGCTCCGCTCGGTCCTGGCAGAGGTGTGTTGCGGCCTTCCCCTGCCCGAGGCCCGGCGCCTGCGGGACGACGCCCTGCTCGTAGCCAGCGAGTTGATAGCGAACGCGCTCCAGCACGCGGGCGGCGTGACGCGCTTCAGCATCCGCCTGAGCAGCGAAGAGCTTCAGCTACGGGTCAGCGACAGCAGCGACACACGTCCGCGCGCGCTCGACAACGAAAAGGGTCAGCCGGGGTGCTACGGCTGGGCGATGGTGCGTCGCCTGTCCTCACGCCTTCAGGTCACCACCGACGCGTGGGGCAAGACGGTCACGGCCGCGCTGGCGCTCCCGCTCGCGCCCCAGCCCTGACCCAGCGTCTCGACGACCGGTAAAGGCTTCTGGTGCACCTCCGATTCATCAAAGGTCGAAACAGCGCACGCAGCGGCGATTAGCGAAACACAGCGGCTGTTCGCAGATGCGGGCATCCCGCCCGCTCAGCCGAATTGTGTCCACGCTGCTTGGCGGCCTCATTGCGGAGAATGACACGAGGGTCTGAACTTCTGATGGATTCCCAGGGTTTATGACGGAACGCAGCGGCCAGACGGAGAGTGCACAGAGAACGCTGAGACCAAGGGAGCGTGAGCAGATATGAGCGCCAACGAAAAGGCCAAGGCGAAGACCGAGCAGGCCACCGGTTCCGCCAAGGAAGCCGTCGGCCGCACGGTGGGCAACGAGCGGCTCACCGCCGAGGGCCGCGCCGAGCAGATGAAGGGCGATGCCCGTCAGGCCAAGGAAAAGGCGAAGGACGTCGGCAAGCACTGACCGGCACAGCGCCGGCCGACTCATGCGCGAGGGGCGGCTCCCGATATTCGGGAGCCGCCCTCGCGCATGAGTCGGCCGCGGCCGCGCACGCCCTTCACACGCCGACGCCATACTCTTCTCACAAATGTGTTTGAGCAGCGCGGTGTCGGCCAGACGGAGTGCATGGCTGAAAATGCGAAGACCACCCAGACCGCACAGAAATCGAAGGCCGGCACGGCGGCTCGATCGGCCGGCAGTTCCGCCGCGTCCAAGGCGTCGGCGGCGGCAAAGAAGTCCTCATCGACAGCCGCCGATCTCCGCGACAAGAGCGCCGGTCAGGTGAGCACTCTCGCCTCCAAGGCGAAGGCGGGCGGCGCGATGCTGTCCACCGTTCCGACGAAGTCCGTCCAGGCCGCGGCGACCGCATGGAGCGTCATCAAGCACCGCAAGGCGATCGCGACCGGTGCGGGTGGCGGTGTCCTCGCCGGACTGGTGGGCGCCTACGCGCTGGGCCGGGCGAACGCTCGGCGCGGTCACGGCCCGATCACCCGGTGGACCGGCGGACGGTTCTGACCGCACACGAGAACTCTCGTAGCCCGCAGTCGAGGAACCCGGCCCCCAGGACGGCGGCCGGGTTCCTCGACTGCGGGCTACGTTCTTGGGGCCCGGCACCGCAGCCGGGCCCCGTACGCCTCAGCTCACCTGCTCTTCGTCCCGCTCGTCCCATGCCTGCGTGTCGCGGGGCTCGACGAACGGCTCGGCGTCCTCCGGATGTCCGGCGACCATCGCGCGCTGCCGGGTGATCTCGGCGTCGAACTCGAGCCCGAGGAGCAGGGCGAGGTTGGTGAGCCAGAGCCAGACGAGGAAGACGATGGCACCCGCCATCGTTCCGTACGTCTTGTTGTACGAGGCGAAGCCGGACACGTAGACGGAGAAGCCCACGGATGCCACCAGCCAGATGAGGAGCGCGACGCCCCCGCCCGGAGTGACCCAACGCCATCCCCGGCCCTTGGCATTGGGGGTCGCCCAGAACAACAGGGCCATCATCAGCACCACGAGCACCGCCAGCACCGGCCACTTCGCGACGGACCAGACCGCGAGCACCGTGTCTCCGACGCCCAGCGCGCTCCCCGCGTTCTCGGCGATGCCACCGGTGAAGACGACGATCAGCGCGCTCGCCATCGCGAGAGCCATCAGGGCGACGGTGAGTCCGAGCCGCAGCGGAAGAATCTTCCACAAGGGGCGGCCCTCCGGTACGTCGTACACCTGATTCGCCGTCCTGATGAACGCCCCCACGTAACCCGAAGCCGACCAGACGGCCAGCACGAGTCCGACGACAGCCATGATCGACCCCATGCCGGCATTGCCCTGCAACTGGGAGACGGACGTGGTGAGGATGTCCCGGGCAGGTCCTGGTGCCAGCGACTCCAGCCCCTTCAGCACCTTCCGGGTGGCGCTCTCCCCCACCACTCCCAGGACGGCCACCAGCACGAGGAGTGCGGGGAAGATCGACAAAATGCCGTAGTACGTCAACGCCGCGGCACGATCGACGAGTTCGTCCTCCTGGAACTCCCGGACACTCCTCTTGAACACCGCTCTCCAGGCATGTTCGGGAAGTTCGGTCGGGGAGTCGGGGGCCCGCTCCTCGACGGCTGCGGACGGGCCGTACTCATCCTTGTTGTCTGTCATTCACCCCGCATGTCCCGCAGGTGGAGGCCGCACGCACGCCGCGAGGCGAAAACCTTGGTCGGCCGGCACATCGCCGCCATGGGTCTCGTGCGGATCAGCCTCGACGCGCTGAGCGGGAACGGCTCCGCCTGTTGTTCTCGCGTGGGGTGGCGGAGGTCATGTGCGGTTGAGCCGGTTCGGCGGCCTGCTCGATCCGGACGACATGCTTGTCCCGGATCGAGCAGGCCGCCGAGGCCACCGCGGAAGATGCTCGTCTCATCGAAGGTGGGCGTGGGTGACAGCCCGACCTTCGAACTCGTTCAGCCGAGCGCGACGGATGCGGCGATCCGCTTGCCCACCGGCGCGCGGTGAACACTGAAGCTCTGGCACACCGCCATGACGATCTCCAGCCCGTGCTGCCCGATCCGCTCCGGGTCCGCCGCCTGGACCGACGGCAGCGTGGTGCTGCTGTCCCACACGCTGATCTCCACGGCGCCCCCCTTGAGCTCCAGGTCCACGAGGCACGGACCCGGCGCGTACTTGCTGGCGTTGGTGACCAGCTCGCTCACGACGAGTTGGACGACACCCATCGTCTGAGGCGGTACCGGCAGACCGTGCTCTGCCTGCAAGGACGTCAGGAACTCGCGGGCCATGAGCCGCGCGGCCGCGATCTCGGCACTGCTGTCGAAAGCAGCGCCGACCGCCGGCGAGCGATCAACGTGCGCCTCCTGGCGCAGGGTCTGCACATCAAGGTCCATGGATCCGCCTCACATCCGAAGCGCCGCTAGTAACTCAACCCCCGATACCCCCGAATCAGGACCGTACCGCGCACGGGTGAGATGAATGTGCCCGGGCGGGCCCGGAACCTCATCGGAGACCTCGCCGAAGGAGCGGTTTGACCGGACATCAGGCGGTTTACGTCTGAACGATCCGGCGGTCGGTCGCGCACCGGAGTGCCTTCGCCCCGCGCGGCCAGGCCGGATGGTGTGGACGTGCGGACACGCTGTCCGAATGCCACACAAGACAATGCCCGCACAAGCCAGTGCCCGCACTGGTCACCGGCGGAACGCCGGTGACCAGTGCGGGCATAAATCAACCCACATGTCCTGGTCGTGGATGCGGTTGGCGCCTTGAGTACGCAGCAGCAGGGTGGCTCACTCGTGCCTCAGAGGCAGCTCTGCCCACCTTGCACGCACTCGGGGCTAGTGCCCTGACCGGGAAGGTTCGCCGGGTTGAGCGGGCGGTGGATGGCGTGATGGCTTCCGATGAGGGAGATCTGCCTCATAGGATCTTGAGCCCAGGCTCGGATGTCGGAGGGCGATGATGGAACTACCGCGGATACGCCTCGGCAGCGACGACGTGTGGGTGGAACTGGCTCGGACCGATGGCGACACCTGGCAGGTCACTGCCGATTGGTGCTCGTGGCTGACGGCTGACTTCACCGCGGATGTCAGCGCTGCGGAGGTCATGGACTTCGCGGCCCGCGTGCTCTCTCACCTGCGCGCGCCGTCGGGTGGACGCTTTTCGGTGGCGGTGACTCCGGGCCGGAGCAATCCGATGACGTTGAAGGCGGAGCCCGTCGGGGACGGTTTCGCCTTTTTCGTGCGTCTGACTCCCAACGGCGACGACGGCGTGTGTCATTTGCAGATGGAGATCGATCCGATCGCCACGTTGGAACTTCGTGAAGCATTCGATGCGCTGCACGCGGCGCTGGTTGTCTGACCCGCCGGAACATCTGGTCAGGCCGCCATCGTGAGCGGGCGTCCGCCCCATCGGATGCCCTTCTCGCTGCGGATGCGGGCGCGTTCCCTGCGTTCGGCGGCCAGGACGTCACGATGGCGGGCGTTGACGTTGCGCCAGCGCAGGTAGGCGTGCAGAGCCTTGGTCTGCACGATGTGGTTGGGGTGGTGGGAGTTGGCGATGGTGAACTGTCTCAGCGGTCCGAAGTGGGCCTCTATGGGGTTTGCCCACGAGGCGTAGGTCGGGGTGAAGCACAGCTCGACCTTGTTCTTCTTCGCCCAGCGGCGGATGTCGGCGCCCTTGTGGGCAGACAGGTTGTCCAGGATCACGTAGATCGGTGCGCCGTCGGGGCGGGCGGCACGGATCGACTTCAGCGCGGCCAGCGTGTTCGCGGCGCCCTTCTTGCACCGGTTGACGCCCCACAGGCGGTCGTCCCCAACCGAGTAGCAGCCATGGAAATAGCGCACCCCGTGGGTGCGGTGATATGTGGCGGGCAGTCGGCCGGGGCGCTTTCGTTCGGCCCAGCACGAGCCGGCGGTGGGCCGGATCCCGAGCGGGCCGAACTCGTCGAAGGCGAAAACCCGGTCGGAGAAGCGGTGAAGGACCTCTTCGATCCGGTCCAGCTTCGCCTCGCGGTCCGGGTCCGGCGACTCCTTCCATGTCTTGGTGCGCTGGAAGGTAACGCCGCGGCGGGCGAGCAGGCCACGTAACGCCTCGCGGCCGATGCGGATCACCCGGCCGTGAACTTTCCGCAGGTAGGCGACGAGCTTGCGCAGCGACCAGCGGGTGAAGGGCTGGCCGAGCTTGGTGGGGCGGGTGATGGCCGTCTGGATGACGAAGTCCTCGTCATCACGATCGAGCAGGCGGGGACGGCCTCCCGCCCACCGAGGGTCCAGGCAGGCCAGGCCGATCTCGTTGAACCGGTGGATCACATCGCGCACGGTGTCCTCGTCGGCCTGCACCAGCTTCGCGATCACCGGTGCCCGGTTCCCGCCGGCCGAGGCCAGCAGCATCATCGCCCGCCGGTACCGCACCGAACTGGTGCTGCCCCGGCGCACGATCTGCTGCAGCTTCTGCCCTTCCTGGTCAGTCAGTCTGCGCACCCGAACAGGCTCAGCCACCGCACCCCCAACGGTCGGATCGGACGTCACCGCACATCCAACCGCCACCACCAACAACCCGGCGAACCTTCCCGGTCAGGGCACTAGAAATAGTGCTTTCGCCCACCGACGGCACGGCCCGAGGCTCCCAGCAGCCACAGGACGGCGCCGACGACGATCAGGACGCTGTCTATGGTCGTCAGCAGGCCCATGCCCACCAGCAGGCCGATGATCAGCAGGATCAGTCCAAGAGCAATCATCACGATTCCATTCGTTCGAGTTCTGCGGGTCGATGTGTACGAAACGATCTCCGGAAGCTCAGCCCACGACCTGCACCATGAACGCCCCATGCCGTCGGGACGCCGTCCTGGTTCCCGCCGACACCCCTACGTGAGCCGAGGCCGAGTTCAGCCGTAGCGACGTCATGGTCGGGCAGGTGCCAACTCCGCATGGAGACGATCACCGCAGCTACGGCCGCCAGGGCCAAGGTCACCAGGAGAACGGTGAGATCCCAGGGTGGCAGGCCGTCCCACAAGGGCCTGTCCGCCGCCACCACCGCTGCCCTCATCAGCCGCCTCACGTCCTCGTACCGTTTCGCCTTCCGCACACGCGAATGCCCCGCAATCACCTCCGCACGCACACGATCGTCAAGGAATCACTCAACTCGGAGCACCGACTGCAAAGATCAACCTCATGCGCCGATCCCGGCACCTCTGTGCCCCGCACAGGGCGCGTCCTGGAGGCGGCCATCCGCAGTACTGCCGGGCCGCCGCCACCTCAGAACGCGTACCTGATACGCAGCCAGGGCGTGTGCGCGGTCAGCAGCGTGCGGAGTTCGGCGAGCGCCCGCTGCTTGATCTCGACGGCATAGCGCACGTTCAGCGCCCCGTTCCGCGAGCGCTTCGCCTCCTGGACCTGCGGCTGCCAGAGCACGTCCTCGGCCTTGGGGTGCCAGCCCAGATTGACCTCGTGCAGCGCCTGGTTGTGCGTCAGCATGATGACCTCGGCGGCCGCCTGCCGCTTCACCCTCGGCGGCAGGACGTCGTCGAGGTGCGTGAGGAGGGCCGCCCAGTCCCGCTGCCAGTCCGGGCGCAGCACGACGGGTGAGAGGTTGAAGTGCACCTCATAGCCCGCGTCGAGGAAGTCGGCGGCCGCGGCGATCCGCTCCGCGACCGGGCTCGTGCGGATGTCCAGCAGCCGGGAGTCGTCGGGCGGCATCAGCGAGAAGCGGATACGGGTGCGACCTCGCGGATCGAGCTCCAGCAGGTCGGGGTTGACGAACTTCGTGGCGAAGGAGGCCTTGGCGGTGGGCAGCGCGCGGAACGTCGCGACGAGGTCGGCGGTGTTGTCGCAGACCAGGGCGTCGACCGAGCAGTCCCCGTTCTCGCCGATGTCGTACACCCAGGCCTCGGGGTCGCACTGGTTGGGCTCGGACTTGGGGCCCTGAGCCCGTACGTGGCGCCGGACGTGGGCCACGATGGCCTCGATGTTGGTGAACAGCGTGATCGGATTCGCGTACCCCTTGCGGCGGGGGACGTAGCAGTACGCGCAGGCCATCGCGCAGCCGTTGGAGGGGCCGGGGGCGATCCAGTCGGCGGACCTGCCGTTGGGGCGGGTCTCCAGGGTGCGCTTGACGCCGAGGACGAGCGTCTCCGTCTTGATGCGGGTCCAACGGGCCACGTTGCCGTCGTTGCCGTGCAGCGACGGGATCCGCCAGTGACTGGGCACTTCGGTCACGCGTACACCGGGCAGGCCGGCCATGATCTGTCGGCCGCGCGGGGAGGCGAGGGCGGCGGGTTCGGCGTAGACCTCGCGCACGTCGAGCATGCGCCGCGCCACGGCGCTCCCCCGGAACCCACCGCGTGACGGGGCGGCGGGCACCGGCTCCGCCCAGTCGAAGAGGGCTCCCTGCCCCGGCTCGTCGTCGCTCGGCTCCGCCCGAACCCCGTCCACATGCTCCCCTTTCCGGCCCCTCGGACCGGTCAGAGGTGCGAGGCCGCGTGCCGCGCAGGTGCGCGGGCGCCCAGTATCCGCGGTCCACGGCCACGAGCCCGCGTCGGCACGCAGCCGGCTCTCCTCCTTGTTTCCCTCGCGGTGTCGCGGCCAGGGAAAGATCCACCCACTTACTTTCGGAAGCATCGAGGCTTTTGGCCGACTGCGACGGGCCGTGACGGAGTACTCGACGACCTCGAACAGCGAACCGGAGGCCGAAGGCCACCCTGCGTGAGGAGGGATCGCAGGCGTACGGCATGCTCCCTCTGCCGGTCAGGTGATGGCCTGAACGGTTCGATCGCACTCTCTGGAGCACCCGTGAACGCAAAGCGCCGCCGTCTGCTGCTGGCCACCCTGTCCCCGATGCTTGCACCTGACGAGCAGGTCGAGGTCACGACCATCGTGAACCTGAGCTCGGTGTCGGTGCGCCGCACGGCCGCGTTCGCGGCGGCCTCGGCCATCCTCAGCGGTGGAGCTGTCGCGGTGATCCCGACGCCGCGGCCGATGTACCTGGCCATGACGAACCATCGAATCTTCGTCTTCCAGGCCGATCCGACGTTCGCCAAGACGGGCGAGCACGTCATGACGATCCCACGCGCCGGGCTCGTACGCGGTCCGATACGGGAACGCTGGCTGAACTCGTCCTTCGTCGTCTCCTCGCCCGCCGACGACCAAGGGCTGAAGATCATCTTCCCGCTCCTGGGGCGCTCCGAACGCAATGTGATCGCCGCGGCCCTGCCCCTCGACCAGCCGGAGGCAGCCACGCCCACCGCATGATGGGCTCCTGTGCGGCATCGCCGCCATACCGGGCGCGGTTCGTCAACGGCGACCGGCCTGGCGGCGATGGGTCGAGCAACTGGTGAGGCCTCCGGGCTGCTCCGGCTCCTCGGAGGCGGCCACGAAGGAGTGCTCCCGGCACAGCCCGGCAGCTGCCTGCCGTCGGCGAGTTTCGCGGGCGCGGCGCGGTGCAGGGCCGGATACCGGGAGCACACCTGGGCCCTGTACGCGCCCTTCTCGCCGGTGCGCATTCAGTGCAGACCTTGTGCGCGCCCCGCGCAGGCCCGTAAGTTCCGCGCGTGAGCGACAAGATGTCCAGCACCGGCCCGGCAGGCACCATTCTGGTCGTGGATGACCATGAGCCGAACCGGTTCGCTGTCGGCAGTGTGCTGCGCCGGGCCGGCTACCACGTGCTGGTGGCAGACTCGGCCGCCCAGGCCTTATCCGCCCTGCACCGAACCGATCCCTTGCCGGACATGGCACTGATCGACGTCCATCTGCCGGAGGTGAGCGGGTTCGAACTCGCCCGGCGGATGGCCGCCGACCCCGCGCTCTCGCGCGTTCCGGTCGTGCACATCTCCGCGGAGGCCAACGAGGCGCACGACCGCGTCGAGGGGTTACAAGGAGGCGCCAGCGCCTACCTCGCCTCCCCCGTCGCTCCCGAGGAGCTGCTGGCCACGGTCCACATGGTGCTGACCGCCGGACGCAAGGCGCAGGCAGCCCACGATGAAGGCCGCTTCGCCCTCGACCTCCAACAGGCGTTCCTGCCCCCGGCTCACAAACTGGCCACGTTGAAGGGCATCGACCTCGCCGTCGGGTACGTACCGGCGATGCGGCACTCGCAGCTCGGCGGCGACTTCTACGCGGCGTTCGCCGTCGAGCGCCGCCTGCTGCTGGCCGTCGGCGACGTGGCCGGGCACTCCCTGGCCGCCGCCACCGTCATGGTCGAGCTCCGGCACGTCCTGCGGGCCTACGCGCTCGAGGGCCACGAGCCGCACCACATCCTGCAGTTGATGGACCGCCTCCTGCTGCACTTCCACCCCGACGTCACCGCGACGATGTGCCTGGCCCTCCTCGATCCGCACTCCGGCGCGATGGAGATCGCCAACGCCGGGCACCTGCCACCCCTGATCGTGTCCCCCGGTGGGCGGGCGCACTATCTCTCGGTCCACGGACCTCTGTTGGGCCTGGGTCTGGCTCACAAGCCCGCCGCGTCCGCTCGCATGGAACAGGGCCAGATTCTGCTGATGATCACCGACGGGCTGATCGAACGTCCCCGGGTCGACCTCGCGGACTCCATGGAGGACCTCCGCCGCCGCGCGAGCCGACTGCCCTGCATCCCGCACGCACTGCGAGACGCCCTGCTGCACCACTACAGCGCCGACTCCGACGACGACATCGCCCTGCTCGCCGTACGCCGGCAGTCGGCTCTGGACGGTTGACGGCTCAGGGCGCGAACCGGGCGCGGTGTCGACTTCGCGTCTCAGAGCGATCTCCGCCATCGGCTCGCCGAACTCCAGGTCCGTCCACTCCGCCTTTCAGGAAGCGTCGAACTCCCTGCCGCACGCGTACATGACGCCGTACCGCCCGTGCGGCAACGGACCGAGACGCGGCCCTGATGTCGAGTAGCTTTGCGTCATGGGAGCGCTTGGCGGTGAGGGGGAGAGCGGATGATGCCCGGTGCAACCGTTCTCGACGGAGAACGGACGCGGCTTGTCCCGACCACAGAGAACGATCTCGACCTGCTGGCCGGATGGTTCGCTTCACCCGCATTCGTCGAGCACTGGGGCGGGGCCCCGATCACGCGTGAGGAAGTGGCCGAGAAGTACGTCGGGCGACGTCGGCCGCGCGTGGAGTCCTTCCTCGTGCACGCGCAGGCCTCACCGGTGGGTTACGCCCAGTACTGGTACGCAGGCCCGGCGGACGGCGGCATCGACATGGTGCTGCACCCGGTGGCCCGAGGCCGGGGATGGGGGCCGGACGCCACGCGTGCGCTCCTCTCCCACCTGGGCGAGACGCTTGGATGGCGTCGCGTGACGGTCGATCCCGTGAGGGACAACGTGCGCGCGGTCCGCGCCTGGGCGAAAGCCGGCTTCCGCGAGGTGTCCGGTGGAGCCGACAGCCTGCTCATGGAGCACAGCTTCTCCGCGGAGCGCCAGGGCTGACGGCGAAGCCTCGTGACCGGCGTCTCAGCCCACGCCGTGAGGGGACGCCCCTCGCCTCACGGACGAGGGGCACGGCACGGAGAAGCCGTTCAGCTGTCGGCGCTGGGCACGGACAGCGGGTCGTCCGGCGACTTCTTCTTGGCGGCGTCCATCTGGTCACCGAGCTCCTTGAGCCGGTTGCGGCCCATCGCCTTGCGCACCTGCGGGAACCACTCCTTCTCCTCTTCCTCGACGTGGTGCCGCACGTTCTCGATGAGCACGGTCATCTTGGCGTCGAACCGCTCGTCGGCCGGGTCGAGGTCCTTCAACTCGGAGAGCATCCACAGGACGACGTGGTGTTCCTCGACGCTTTCGAGGATGTGGTCCTTCGTGTCGGGTGCGGCCTCCCGCGAGGCCGGATAGAAGATCTCCTCCTCGATGAAGGTGTGCGTCGTGAGCTCCTGGATCACCTGGTCGGCGATCCGCCGCTTCTCGGCGTGCGCCTTGTCCCCTGCCTTCTCGAACCGCTTGAACAGCTTCTCCACTGTCTTGTGGTCTTCCTTGAGCAGCACGATGCCGTCCACAGACTTCCTCCGTACTCGCGACTCCCGGTGGCTGGGTGCCGACCAGGGGGGCTGTGTACCCGCATCGACACGCCTCACGTGCACCGCGGCACCCGAAGCCGGCGAAAGGGGGATCGGCTTGGGCCGGACGCTCACCGCCCATCGGCCGACCAGCCCGGCCGAATGCCCCGTCCTTTGAGTCACAAACACGCTGGGGCGCAGACCTCGACCGTACGTGTGGACCTCACACCGGCGCGGCTGACCAAGCCGTAGCCGACTACCGGGACACCCCGTTGCAACCGCCATGGAGACTCACCACGCGCCGTCCTCGGCGCTCGCCCGGCTGGCCGACACCTACGGCGTCGACACGCCCCACCCCGCGCCCGGCGCTGCGACGGCCCTGTGCTCGTGCATGCTCGACGCGCCCTCGCCCAGGGACGGCGTGCCGCACTTTCGGAAGATCATGATCTGCGTGGCGACCGCGCTCATCATGACCTCGATCGTCTGCACCCTGGCGTAGCGCGCCTCTGCCGCTTCGGCGGCATCGCGGCTGGACCAGTCAGCGTGGACATCGAGTTCGTCGCCGTCGGCGGGGCTCGCTCGGCGGTACGCGGCGACGGCGCGGAGGCGGCTCACGCTCACGGAACGCCCGCACATCTCGGCAGCGTCCCGGCCGGTCCGCCGGCTCCTCGACCCCCTCGGTGTCGACCAGGTGTTCACCCGCGACACGGCGACCGCCCGCGTGCTCCGCGAGGTCCTCGCGGAGCACGGGCGGGTCAACGCTTGGGCAGCTTGACGACAGTGACGAAGAAGTCGTCGATCTGGCGGATGGCCCGGATGAACTGGTCCAGGTCCACGGGCTTGGTCACGTACGCGTTGGCGTGGAGCTTGTAGCTGCGCAGGATGTCCTCCTCGGCCGAGGACGTGGTCAGCACCACCACGGGGATGTGATGCAGGTCCGGGTCGGACTTGATCTGCTCCAGCACCTGTCGGCCGTCGTACTTGGGCAGGTTGAGGTCCAGCAGGATCAGGTCGGGCTGCGGCGCGTCGGCGTGCGCACCGCGCCGGTAGAGGAAGTCGAGCGCTTCCAGGCCGTCGCGCACCACGTGCAGGACGTTGCCGATCTTGTTGTCCTCGAACGCCTCGCGCGTCATGAGCTCGTCACCCGCGTCGTCCTCGACGAGCAGGACTTCTACCGGTTGGGGCGGGGGTGTGGTCACGAGGCGATTCCTTCGGCGGTGGGGGTGTGGGCCGCGTCGGCGTCGATCGCCGGCACGCGCGGGAGGGTGAACTGGATGCGGGTGCCGACCAGGTGGGCGGTGTCGATCCAGATCCGGCCGCCTCCGTGCTCGACTATCTTCCGGCACAGGGACAGACCTATACCGGTGCCGTCGTAGGCGTCACGGCTGTGCAGGCGCTGGAAGATGACGAAGACCTTCTCCGCGAACTCGGGGGCGATCCCGATGCCATTGTCGGTCACGGCGAACCGCCAGAATGCCGGATCGTCGTCGGGCGCCGCCTCGACCGTGATGTGGGGAGTGCGGTCCGGGGCGCGGAACTTGACCGCGTTGCCCAGCAGGTTCTGCCACAGCATCGTGAAGAGCGTCGGGTCGCCCATCACCTCCGGCAGGTCCTCCGGGTACTCGACGATCGCGTCGTGCTCCTCCACCGTCGCCGCGAGATTGCGCAGCGCCCGGTCGAGGGAGGCCTTCTGGTCGACCTTCCCGTACGCGTCGTTGAGGCGTCCCACACGGGAGAAGGTCAGCAGGTCGTTGATGAGGGTCTGCATGCGCTTGGCGCCGTCGACGGCGAACGCGATGTACTGCAGCCCCCGGTCGTCCAACTGGTCACCGTAGCGCCGCTCCAGGAGCTGGCAGAACGAGGCCACCTTGCGCAGCGGCTCCTGTAGGTCGTGCGAGGCCACGTAGGCGAACTGTTCGAGCTCGGCGTTCGAGCGGCGCAGTTCGACGGCCTGGAGATCGAGTTGCGCCGCTTGGTCGGCGAGCACGGCCTCGTTCCGCCGGGACGTGGTCAGTTCGCCCACCACTCGCAGCCGCATGGCTTCCACCGTGCGGGCCACGGCCCGCAGGTCCGCAGGGCCCTTCTCGGGTATGGACAGGTCGAAGTCGCCGTCCGCGACCCGGCCCGCGGCCGTGCGCACGGACTCCAGCGGGCGCAGGACCGTGGCTCGCAGGAGCAGGGCGACCGCCGCGCCGGTCGCCAGCAGAAGCGCCAGGACGGCGAGGAAGGCGCGGTCGCGCTGGGAACGGGCCGTGTCCAGACGGCTCTGGGCCTCGCGCTGATCCGTCGCGAGTTCGGTGTGCAGGGCGGCCAGGCGCTCGCGCACCCGGTCGAAATCCTTCTTGCTCTGTTTGAGGGCGGCGGGTCCGACGCTCTCACCGTCCGCCTGCTCGGCCTTGATGGCCGGCACCGCGAACGTCTCGCGCCAGTGCCGGACCGCTCCGTCGAGGTCACTCAGCGCCTTGGAGTCGCCGCTGTCGGCGGAGATGAGGGGCCGCATCGCCTTCGTGGTCGTGCCTTCCGCGGCCAGGCCGCGGCGATAAGGCTCCAGCAGGGTCTCGTCGCCGCTCAGGAGGTAGCCGCGGACACCGGTCTCCTGATCCAGGAGGGCCGCCTGCAGCTTGAACGCCTCGGTCCGCGCCGGGGCAATGGTGTGCACCAGCCGGTCCGTCGCCTCGCTCGTCCGCGAGAGGACCACCGTCCCCACCCCTGCCGCCATCAGCGTCATGAGCCCCATCACCACGAGGGCGAGCAGGAACCAGGTCCGGACGGTCAGCTCGCGGCCCGCCGGTACCGCGCGCCGTATGCCGGACTGTTCGTGTGTCATGGGGTGTTGTTCCATTCGAGAAGCAGGACGGCGACGTCGTCGGCCAGTCCGCCGCTTGCGGCGGCGAGGGTTTCGGCGGCACCGATCACAGTGTCCACGAAGCGGTCCGGTGGATGGTGGGCGTGTGTCGCGGCGAGCCGCAGGAGGCCGTCCTCCCCCAGGCGCTCCGACCCCTCCCCCACGCGGCCTTCGATCAGACCGTCCGTGAACAGCATGAGCACGTCGTCGTCGCTCAGCGGCACCTGGGTCGAGGGCCATCGGGCCACCCCGGGCAGAATCCCCAGCATCGGACCGCCCGGCACGACTTCCATGCGCACCTGGCGCTCGCGCGAGCGCACGAGCAGACCCGGGTGGCCGGCGCGCACGACGTTCACGCTCGCCTGGCCCGCGGTCCGGGTCAGACAGCTGAGGGTGGCGAAAATCTCCGGACCCGAGCGTTCGGCGACCAGGATCTGCTCGAGCAGTTCCAGGAGTTGCTGCTCCCTGGCTCCGGCGAGCACGAACGAACGCCAGGCCACGCGCATGCAGACGCCCAGAGCCGCGGCGTCGGGCCCGTGTCCGGAGACGTCGCCCACCAGGGCGTGCGTGGTGCCGTCCGGTGTCTGGACGACGTCGTAGAAGTCGCCGCCGAGCAGCGCCTGCGCGCGCCCCGGCTG
The DNA here is from genome assembly GCF_036967205.1 of Streptomyces sp. Q6. NCBI lineage: Bacteria > Bacillati > Actinomycetota > Actinomycetes > Kitasatosporales > Streptomycetaceae > Streptomyces > Streptomyces citrinus. The sequence continues at coordinate 8,467,574 of NZ_CP146022.1, read as the reverse complement.
GTACCGGGCGTGCACCACCACGCTGTCGTCGAGCAGGAGCGGCCGGGGCAACAGGCCACGTTCCAGGCGAGCGTTCTCCTCGGCTCGCAGCCTGCCCTCTTGCAGCACGGCCGCGGCCAGCTCCGTGTGCTTGCGCTGGATCGCGTACCGGACGGCGCGCACGAACAGGTCCGGGTCCAGGCGCCCCTTGATGAGGTAGTCCTGGGCACCGGCCGCCACCGCGGCCAGTCCGGCCTGTTCTTCGGCGAGTCCCGTCAGCACCACGACGGCGGCCTCGCCCGCCCGCTGCAACACCCGCTCCAGGGCTTCGAGTCCCTGGGCGTCGGGAAGATGCAGATCGAGCAGCACGCAGTGCGGCACGGCGGTGTCGAGCTGGGACAGCGCCTCGGCGAGCGTGCGCGCCCAGCGCAGTTCCATGGGCGCGCCGGTGTCGGCGACCAGTTCCTCCACGAGCAGCGCGTCACCGGCGTCGTCCTCGATCAGCAGTACGTCGGGCGGCGCCCCGTCCCACAGGCCGGACGCAGGGACCGGGTCGAGGAGTGAACGCCGTTGAGGTGGCACGAAAGGGTCGCCGGTGTTCAGGGCGCTCGCGGATCTGGGGCCGTCCCCCATGACTGGGTGTCTCCTCTCGCCACCAGCCTGTCAGGCCAGTGCGGCCGCCCAAGCGCGTCCGCCAGGAGACTAAAACGATTAGTTGCCTTATGGCAACTAATGCTCGAACGGGGTATGGTGCCTCGCCGGCCGCACCCCGGATCCACTGGCCCTCGCCATCAAGCGGGACGCGCGATGCGCAGGTGCCCCTGGTCCGCCCCGCCGGTGCGATCCGCGCACGATTCCGCCCGCCGGGCGGCCATGCCCGCCCCGTCGACCACGGCCGCCGCGGCGTCACGGAACGCCGCCAGGCCTTCGGCGAGCTGCCCGAGCGCATGCGTGGGCATCGCGTCCAGCATCGTACGGACTTCTTCCACTTCCGCCGCACGGACCTCGTCGAGCAGTACCCTCCCCCGCGCGCTCAAGAAGAGCTGGAACTCGCGGCGGCTCGTCTCGCTGAGGCGCCTCTCCAAAAGGCCGGCCGCTTCGAGACGGTCGCACAGTCGGCTGGTGGCCGGCGGACTCGATCCCAACGCTTCGCCCAACGCCCGCTGGTTGCCGCCCTCGAGCCGCCCGAGGACGAGCAGAGCACGCATCTGCGAGGTGGAGACAAGGCCGGAGAGCATCCTGCCGTGAGCCCGGCCCCGCACGACGCCGAGCAGTCCTGAGACTTCGACAGCAAGATCTGCTGTGTCCGAGGTAGTCATCGGGCTTGGGCGCATTGCCGTACTGTGCCACTTTTCCGGTAGCGCTGTCAGTACGAGGTTGACGCCGATCCCCTTCTCGACGCCGCCCCGCACCGTCCCGGGGCCGAGCGCGGAGCCCGCGAGTGGCACCTGCCGCGGTGCGGGTAGGTCGGATCCCACGCAGAGCCGAACGGCCTCTGGCGCAGACGCCCTTCGGGGTGCAGAGTGCTGCGAGCGGGAGGACGCCCCGGACAGCGAGCCCCGCCGGGACACCGCTTGGGCAGTCAGGCGGTGACCCGCCCACCGGGGCTCCGGATCGGCGTCCTCCTGCTGTTCAGCGAGGTCTGGGAGGCCGAGAGTTCCGTTCCCCCTCCGCGGCGTAGGGAGCGCGATGGTCGGCCGTGATCGACACGGCCGACCCGGAGGAGAGCCCGGACGAGACGGATCTCCCAGTGAACGGACCTCAGCGACCGGTCACCATCGTGATGTCCTTCTGCCGCGTCGCGTGGAAGTGCGGCTCGGGCAGGAGGCCGCGCGGCCGGAGTTCCATCACGGTGGCCTCGACCTCTGCCGCTCCCGGCACGACGCTGCCGGCCGGCAGCTTGTCGGTGTTCTTCCATGTGTGCTCCGCGCCGTCGCACAGGGCGACCGTGCCGCCGACCCCACGTCGCACAGCGCTGTCTCCCTGCCGCACCGAGCTCGACACGATCACGGGCCCGCTGCTGTCGACACAGCGAAAGGTGCCGGACACAGTCACGGTGCCGTCCTCCGCGATGCTGCCGACGGGGTCCACCGTGACGAACTCGAGCGGTTCGGCAGCGAGCGCTGCCGGAGCGGCGAGCAGCAGTGCCGCGCCGACGACGGCACCGGTGGCGGAGCGTACGTGCATGGGAACAACCTCCATATGCGTGTGGGGATGCGTGTGGGGGCTCCTTGATATCCGGAGCCCCCGACGCGGACGCATCTCGTCACTCCATCGGGGGCGTTTCACGACCTCCTCGGGCGCCTCACACGAAAGAGTCCCGGCGGCCGCACTGCCGCCCCGCGCACTCCCCGGCCCGCAGCGGCCTAGCGGATGCGCGCTTCGCAGTTGGTCCAGTTCTTCCCCGCGACCTCACCGTTGATCTCACCGCGCCAGCTCACGCACATCCCGCGTCCGTCGAGGAAGACGGGTCCTGCGTAGCTGGTGTAGTAGCCGTCGTCGATGACGTCGGCGGTGTTGGTGCCCAGCCCCAAGGAAGCGACCATGTGCACGGCGGTGCCTTTCACCGCGCGCACGGTGACGACGCAGTTCTCTCCGGTGGACGCGCTGTAGGTGAGGTACACCGTGCCGATTTTGCCGATGTCGGCGGAGTTGACGACGGCGTATCCCGCACCGCAGGACCCGTTGTAGGCCGCACGTGCAGCTGCGGCCTTGACGGTCGCGCCGTGCTCGGTCGGCGCGGTGAGCGGTGCGGCGGCCGTAGCGGTACCGCCGGCGAGGCAGATCGCGCCCAGTCCCGCGGTCGCCACGGCCATGATCCGTCCAAGAGCGATCATTTCTTTGTTCCCCCGTACGTCGATGCTGCGGGCGCATCACCCGCACCATCTGTCGTCAGACCCGGCACCCGGGCGTGCCGTTGTCCTGGAGGACGCCGCTGTGACAGAACCGGGACAGCCGGTGCGAAGGGGCCTGCAGAGCGGCTGTGGCATCGGCGTCCCGGTTCGGGACGCGCGCCGGGTGTCGTCCGCGGAGGGGCGGCGTGTTCGGCCGAGCGCGTCAGGCGTGGGCGTCGGTCCCCGCCCGGCGGGCGCGGGACCGCTGCTCCGATGCGCATACACGCGCCAGCCTGGCGAGCATCGCGCGGTGGCGAATCTGGATGAGCACCTCGACGCCCACGTTGTGCAGGGTTCCGGCGGTACCGCGGAGCGGATGTTCATCGACCGTCACCAGGCAGTGCTCGCCCCAGGGCCGCAGCGCCAGGCAGATTCGGGCGGTGCCCAGCGCGCCGGCCTTCGCCTCCAGCTCCAGCACCGTGCCTTCCTCGCAGTACCGCACCACGGTCTCGTTACGGAGTCTCACGGGCCCCAGCCGCACCTCGTACTCCAGCGCGGCGCCCGTCCGCGGCCATTGAGGGCCGTCCACGGGTCGCGATTCGGCGGTCCCCACCACCCACTGCGCGTACCGGGTCTCGTCGGCGAGGACGGCCCACACCACAAGCGGGCTGACTTTGATGACTCTGTGTCGCTTGGCCATACCGCCTCCATCACTGTCGGGTGTGCGGCCGGGTGCCCCGCGCGGGGCTTCGAAACGTCGCCCATCCGGCCGCGCCGACGCGTCACGGCACACTCGTGCGCAACCCCGGGACAGAAGACGGAAGACCTGCCTCTGCGAGACACCGATCCTCTCCCCTACGCGAGCCTGAGCCGGTCCTCGAAGCAGCGCAGGTGAGCGCGGCCGGGGTGAGCAGGCGAACGCACCCGGTGTTGACAAGCACCGGCATTCTGCGACTCTCCAGGAGAGACGGAAAGAGCGGTTGTACGGCCGTCAAGGGCCGTTCGGACGGGTGAGGCCACCGGAGCGCAGACGCTGCGTTCCGCGGGATCGCAAGGTCCCTCCACGTCTGTGCCTGCCGTATCCGGTTTGCAGGGGACCTGGCCCGTGACGAGCGGGGACCACAGAAACCCGCCGTCCGCTGGTGCCGTGCAAGCGCCGGATGGCGTAAGCCACCGAGCAGAGGAGTCGAACATGAGACGTGGACTGAGTATCGTCATCGCGACATTCATCGTGTGGGTCGGCTCGGTCTTCTTCCTGGCCACACCGTCCAGTGCAGGCGTGCTGGACATGACGTGCACGCCGCCGACGAGCGTCCTGAACAGCTACAGCCCGGCGCTCACCCTCGCGCCGCAGACCGTGACCGTCTCGACGACCGCTCTCTACGGCCCATGTGTCTCCCTGTCGCAGCCGGCGATCACCTCAGGGACGCGCAGCGCGTCCGTGACGACCACGACCAGCTGCGCCGACCTGCTCGGCCCCGGCACGTTCACGTACACGATCACCTGGAACACCGGGCAGACCAGCACTCTGAGCACCAACTACACCAGGGTCGCGGCAGGTGGGGTCTACACCGTCACCGCCACCGGGGTCGTCACCGCCGGCGTGTTCGCCGGGGACACCGTCCTGGTCAACTACACCGGACCGTCCACCGACATCACCCTGTGCACCCTCGGTCTCGGGACGGTCTCCAGCCTCTACCTCCCCCTTGGCACGCTGGAGCTCACCTCGGTCTGATCCGAGTGGCCAGGGGCGCGCAACGGCACACTCGCGTTCGCACCCAGCGCCAACGCCTCCGCCGTGACGGCGGCCCATGGCAGTCCGGTACCTCACCCTGAACCGGCTCGGCCGCGAACCCGCCGGAGTCCGGGGCGCAGGTAGTGCGGCGGGCGGGTCGCACCGATGAGTTGGCTGTCCTCGAACGGTCTGTCCAGGGACACGACCGTTCACGAGAGGACTGCCATGTCCACCATCCAGCCAGTGATCCTCACAGCCGACCAGGACGCTCTGGTCGGCTTCTACACGAAACTGCTCGGCGCCGAGCAGGTCTTCCGCGTGCCGGAGGAAGGCCCCGCCTTCTATCTCGGCCTGCGTGTCGGCGACACCGACCTCGGTCTGGTGACCAAAGCGGACCCGGGGACCGGTGCAGCGCCACGGATCCTGTTGAGCATCAGCGTCGACGACGTCGACGAGACACTCGGCCGGGTGGAGGCGCTGGGAGGTTCGGTCCGCAGCGACCCGCAGGACATGCCGTGGGGGCAGCGCGTCGCCCACATCAGTGACCCGGACGGCAACCCGGTCAACCTCACTCAGCCGATCCCGGCCCGGTAGGGCGGCAACGCGGTTTCCGTAGAGATCGCGGGCTGCCTGCGGCAGCAGTCAGCTGTCGGAAGCGGCGTCGATGTCCGTCAGGGCGAGCAGCGCGCGAAACAGGCGGTGAGGCGCGGGGCAATCAGAGCAGAAGATTGCCGGGCGCCTGCAATGTGCGAAGGTCCGCCGTGCGTGCATGCTGATGCCGGTCGACAGAAACGGAAGCGTCAGTGGAAGCAACCACAACCCGCGGCGTGGCCCGTGCCCGCATCGGATCGGGCCTGGCGGTGACGGTTCTTCTGCTGCCTCTCGGTGGCTACGGCCTGGCCAGGGCGGGGGTCGCCCCGGGCGGCACGCCGATCGTGCTCGGCCTGCTGTCCTTGATCGCCGGCTTCGTCCTCGTACCCGCGTTGTGCGAGGAGCGAGCCCCGTTCAGGCACTCATCGACGCACCTGACCGCGCGCACGTCGACCGGCGAGCGGTCCGTCGATCTCCACCGGATCACCTCCGTCCGACTGCTGACGACCTTCTCGTACGGCGGTGCGTACCGGACGTTGTGGGTGCGCGACGCGGACGGTGTGCGTCTGGGTATCACGACCGAGAGGAGCCGCGGAAAGCTACGTCGAGCGATCGAGAAGGCGGACGCGAACGCCGTGCGAGGCGCCACCGGGCCCCGTGTGAGCCGTGCGGCCCGGACGTATCTGGGCCTCGCTCCAGGGCGGGGGCTCGTCGCTCACACGGTTCTCTCCTTCCTGCTTCTGACCGTGGCCGGGAGCCTGTACGTGGTTGCGGTGCTCCAACTCGGCGGACAGTAGGCACTCCCCCGTAGTGATTGACGAGCCCGCCACAGCCCCTTGTGATCACGATCTCCGGCTGGAGTACCGAGAACTGTTGGATGCGCCACTGACTCCGCGGCTTCGGTGTACAGCAGCCCCGTAACCCCACCGCAGACGCCCCTGTCCGGTAGGCAGCGTCCCTCCGGGCCTGCGGAGCGGGTGGTACGGCCACTCAGGCGCTTCCGTCCGCTCACCGTGGTCGAGGTACACCCGTTCCTCGATTCGGACTCCGCCGGCCGGCTCCGCGGCCTCGCATGGCGTTGCGTACCGTCTCCGACCTCGAGCAGGACGGCCGCCGCCTGCGCCGCGACCGTGACAAACGCCATAGCAGCCACAGTCTCTGCCCGCGACAAGCCCGAGAACCCGCGGGTTGGAACTTCTCGCAGGTGGGCCCCCGTATCGAGCTGGACGGCTGTGTGTTTAGGCTGGGGGCGAGTGCTTAGGCCACAGGCACACCGCGGGACGCGCCATGAACATGCGTGCGTTGCCGCGGTCGTTTCATGTCCTTATGCCCTAAGCCCTCAGGAGGTGCCGTTGTGATCGACGAAAGCCAAGGAATGTCCGGCCCCTCGCCGGTCGGCCCCCACACGGTCGAACCCCGACAGGGCGTGCACGCCGCTTCGGAAAGTGCCCTTGAAGCGCGCAACCGGCAGCTCGCGCGGGCCGCGGTCGAAGCGGCACAGCGGACCCTGGTCCACCGCTACCGTTTGGCCTGCCCTGCCGACGGGTTCGACCTGCTGAAGCAGGCGTCTCAGCGCTTCAACATCAAGCTGCACACGCTCGCCGATGCCGTGACGCGTGTCGCCGGCCCGGACGCCGACGCCGAGCAGTGGTTTCCGCGTCGGGCCCGCTTCATCGCGCCCAGGCTGCCGGATCTGGCGCTGCATGAAGGGCGGGCCGAAGGCCAGGCAGCGGTTCTCAGGGCGGCGCTGCGGCGAGTCCTCCACATCACCGACACGGATATGGGCAACGTCCAGCTCGCCGAACACGGAATGCTGCGCCTGGAGAAACACACCGGCCTGAACCGGCACTTCACCGACTTCTTCGCCTTCGTCCAGGACTCGACCACGTCATGCTCGCAGGCCGCCCAGCAGCGTCAGCAGATCACTGTGAAGAACGTCGAATCGGCCGACGTCTTCGATGACGATTCCCGTCACGCCATCCTCCAGACCGGCAGCCGGGCCGCCCACAGCCTCCCCCTCACCAGTGGCGGCCGCGTGCTCGGAATGATCTCCTCCCATCACGAACAACCCCTGACGGGTCTCACCCAGACACAGCTCACCGCCTTGGAGAGGACCGGCACCACCGTGGGCCAATGGCTGCACTGGCATCGCCATACCGTGGTCCTCGACGCCCTGGAGCACCTGCACACCATCGCGCGCGATCACGGCTGACCGGTTGTGTGCCGGGGACGGTGAGGCGCTGGGGTACGGGCTGCGAATTCCGCAAAAGGTGATCGCCACCGTGATGACCTTCGGCGCCGGGGTGTTGATCTCAGCGGTGTCCTTCGAACTGGTCGGGGAGGCGTACGAGCAGGCAGGGCAGGGCTTGCTCCCGCGGCCGTCGGCACCCTCATCGGCGCCATGGCCTAGACAGGGGCCGATGTGTGGCTGGCCCGTCGGGACGCCCGGCACCGCAAGCGGTCCGGGCACGGGCGTGCGCAGGCGCAGCCGTCGGAGGCCGAGCAGGGCGGGTCCGGAATGGCGCTCGCGCTCGGCGCCCTGCTCGACGGCGTACCGGAGTCAGCGGTCATCGGCGTCAGCCTGCTCGACGGTGGCGCCGTCAGCCTGGCGACGGTGGCCGCGGTGTTCATCAGTAGCGTCCCCGAGAGGTTGTCCAGTTCGGCGGGTACGAAGAAGGCCGGCCGCACGAAGGGGTACGTCTACGGTGTCCGGGCGGCGATCGCCGCAGCCGGCACGGTGTCGGCCGTCCTCGGCTACACGGTGGTCGGTTCCTTCTCGCCGGCCGTGATCGCCGCGGTGACCGCGGTGGCGGCCGGGGCGATCCTCGCGATGGTCGCCGACACGATGATCCCCGAAGCGTTCGACGACGCCCACCTGGCCATCGGGCTGATCACCGTCAGCGGCTTCCTCGTGTCCTTCGCCCTTTCCCACTCCTGACCGTTCGGGATCGGCAGCGGGTGGCCCGTACGAGGCGGGGAGTGCACAAGGTGCGCGGGCTCCGGTCTCGGGCTCCGGCCTGAGGTATCAGCTGGGTCCGGGCCCGTCGCCGGAACCATCGGCGGGACCGTCGTGCCGGCTCAGAGGTGGTCGCGTGGGACGGACTCGTTCCACGTACGGGAGAAGACGCGCCGCCCTCCCCTGCCTCGGAGCGAGGTCAGGAACGCGGCGGTGATCTCCCCGCGCAGCATCAAGAGCGTGACGCGCGTCGCCAGTGGCACGAGGAGGTACGGCCCTCCTACCGCGGGCGCAGCGACGACGAGCGGCGGACGTGACTCGTCGCGCCCCTGATGGCGGGTGCGTCCGCGCCGGACAGCCGCTCAGGTACGGGGGCATGCGTCGCCCTGGGCTCCTCGGGCCGTTCGCGCTCAGACCGCTCAGACCTGGGCGAGCTGTTCGCGGATCGCCGTCACGAATGCGTCCAGGTCCTTCGGGGTGCGCGAAGTGATCAGCCGGTAGCCGCCCTCCGTATCGACGACAACCGGTTCGTCCACCCACGCCTTGGCGCCGGCGTTGGTGATGTCGGTACGCAGTGACGGGTACGAGGTGAGGGTCTTGTCCCGCACTACATCGGCCTCCACAAGCGCCCACGGTCCGTGGCAGATGGCGGCGATGGGGCGCCCGCTCGCGGCGAACGCCTTCACCGTGTCGACGGCGGCCGCCTCCAGGCGCAGGTGGTCGGCGTTGAGCGTGCCGCCGGGAATGAGCAACAGATCGTGCGGGGCGGCGTCCAGAGACTCGTAGGACACGTCCGGGTCCACGCTCTCCCCGGGGTCCTTGTCCCCCTGCAAGGTCTGGACGGGGTCCGTGCTGACGGCGGCGACAGTGACGTGGACGCCGTCCTCGCGCAACTCCCGCAAGGGGACGAGCAGTTCGTCCTGCTCGACACCGTAATTGGTGACAAGGGCGAGAACGCTGCGGCCTTCGAGCCGTCGGTCGGTCATGGGGTCAGCCTTTCTGTGCCGTTCGGGTGCGGGCGGGTTCCGGCCCGGCGTCATCCGGGGTGCCCCAGCCAGATCGGGGTGGCCATCACAAGGATGTCGGCCTGGAGCACCTTCTCGCGCAGCATGGGCCAGGCGTCTCCCTCCCCCATGTCCGTCCCGACACCGGGGCGTACGTCGTGGTCGGCGACACGGATCGTCTCGGTCGTCACACCGAGCTTGTCGAGCTCGGCGCAGACCTGGTCGGACAGGAGCAGGCTGCTGGAGGGGCGGGGGACGCGTTGAGGGTGCAGACCAAGGACAGGGCACGCGTGGGGTTTCTCCTTGTGCCCTCCGTGTACCCACGGGCCGTGATCCAAGACAGGTGATCCTTCACCCGGCACCGGCGGGCCCCGGCCGCCTTGGTCCACGAGGTCACACGGCGGTCGACAGGAACACACCGGAAGCCACCGTGGCGACGAAGCCGAGAGTGCGGCTCGGACTCCCGGACGCTGTTGTTGTTGCGCGCACGCGGATGAGCACCACGAGGACCCGTCACGCCAGCCCTTGACCCGCGGATTCAAGGTGGCGGAGGCTCACGGACGGGCACCTCGTGCCGGACGGGCAGCAGTGGCCGAGACGCGGCGCGCCGCGGCGGATCGACGTCACCGCCTCCAGGTCACGCCTTGCCCCGGCGGGCCATGAGCCGTACCGCGGTGCCGATCGCGAGCAGCATGATCGCGGCCGCGGTGAGAGCGACGAGGGTCGTCTTCCTGCCGGTCTCGGCCAGTTGCGGAGGCCGGTGCTCGCCGGTGGAGGGCGCCGGTCGGGGCGGGCCGCTCGGCGTGCTGGACTTCGAAGGCCCTGGAGTGGGCGTGCCGGTGGCAGGAGTCGTGGTCGGTGGGGCGGACGGGGAGGGGGTCTGCACCACGGGCGGCCCGACGGAGGACGTGACGGACGGGGTGGGCGTGGCCGATGGAGTCTGCTCTTCGCCGTAGCCGGAGGGCTGTTCACCGTATCCGCCGGACTCCTCGCCGTAACCCGGTCCCGCCGGGACCTCGCGGTCCGTCCCGGGAGGCGGGACGGACGGGTCGCCCTTCCCCTGCTCGCCTCCGACGGCGGAGGAACCCGGCCTGCCCGGCCCGTCATCCAGGAGCGGGCCGAGGGCACTGGCGGGGGCAGCGGTCCAGCCGAGCGCGGCCGCCGCCACGGCTCCTACCAGTGCCGTGCGCACGCTCACGCGCACGCCACCCTTCACCGCATTTGTGCGATATTCACTCATAACGCAGCAGACTCGATGACATTCGCCTGGGATGGAATACGACGCACGGCAGACCTGTCCGACTTCACCCCCCTGCCCGACAGCGCCACGCCCGGAAGCCGCAGGCCGGCGGCACTGATCAGCCAGTGCCACCGCTCCCGCTGCGCCCACCCGACGGGACCGCCCTCGACTCCCCCGCAATCCCGGAATCCCGTTCAGCGGGGTGAGTCGGCGCGGCATCAGGGGCCCCCTGCGCCTCTGAGCCGGAAGGAAGGCCGCGCCGGCAGCGTTGGCTCAGGTTCCGGGCACTGTCTGGAAAGGGCGGTCGAAACCTGCCAGGGCCCGCACGCCCCGCGCCTTTGGGGTTGCGTGAGAGCGCACGCGAACTCCTAGGTTCCGGAGCATGCGATACATCAAACTCGGAACAACCGGACTGGAAGTCTCCGCCATCGCCCTCGGCTGTATGAGCTTCGGCGAGCCGGACCGGGGTGGCGAGCCCTGGTCGCTGGGCGCGGACGCCGGCCGGGACATCATCAGGCAGGCACTTGAGAGCGGCGTCAACTTCCTCGACACGGCCAATGGGTACAGCGCCGGAAGCAGCGAGGAGATCGTCGGCCAGGCGGTGAAGGACTTCACCCGGCGCGAAGAGGTCGTTCTCGCCACCAAGGTCTGGATGCGGATGCGCCCCGGCCCGAACGGCGCCGGGCTGTCCCGCAAGGCGATCTTCGCCGAGCTCGACGCCTCCCTGAAGCGCCTGGGGACCGACTACATCGACCTGTACCAGATCCACCGCTGGGACTACGACACCCCGATCGAGGAAACCCTCGAGGCGCTGCACGACGCGGTCAGGTCCGGGAAGGTCCGCTACATCGGAGCCTCTTCCATGTACGCCTGGCAGTTCACCAAAGCCCTGTACCTTGCTGATCTGAACGGCTGGACCCGGTTCGTGTCGATGCAGGACCACTACAACCTCATCCACCGAGCAGCGGAGCGGGAGATGTTCCCGCTCTGCGTCGACCAGGGCATCGGCGTGATCCCGTGGAGCCCGCTGGCGCGGGGCAGGCTGACGCGGACCCGGGACACCGCCACGGCGCGTGCCGGGACCGATCCGGGCGGCGAGATCCTCTACCACGACGGGGACCAGGCGGTGGTTGAGCGTGTCCACGAGATCGCGGGCAAGCGGGGTCTGTCCCCGGCCCAGGTCGCCCTGGCCTGGGTCATGCGCAACCCGGTAGCGACCTCGCCCGTCGTCGGGGTCACCAAGCCGGCCCAACTGGCCGACGCGGTCGCCGCGGTGGACGTCGAACTCGACGAGGACGAAGCCGCCTACCTGGAGGAGCCCTACCAGCCGCACAAGGCCGCCTACCTGGAGGAATCCTTCTACAAGTCGCGCCCCGTGGCGGCCTCCCGGTAGGCGCAGCCTTCCCGGCGCGTGTCCGGGTGGGGAGACGGCTGGCTGCTCACCCCTCGGGGGAGACAGCCGGCTGCCCCCTACCCACCGCGTTCGCTCTTTGAGCCCGCCTCACGGAGCCGTTCTTGGAGCCCGCCTTACGGAGCCAATTATCGCAGCGCTGTTATATTAGCGCTGTGACATCTTCTGATCCCACCGCGCTCCCCGACCCCTGGCACCGCCTGCACGAGCTTCTGGCCTCCATGGACGCCGAGATCGAGCAGGTCTACATCGAGCGGGGCATCCAGGGGGTACGGCCCCGCTTCGCCTATCCGCTGATCCGGCTCGCCCACACCGGACCGCTGACCATCCGCGAACTCGCGCAGTCCTTGGACCGCTCGCACTCCGCGATCAGCCAGACCATCGCCGCCATGCGCAAGGAAGACCTGGTCACCTCCGAGCCGGGGCCCGACGCCCGTACCCGGCGGATCGATCTCACCGAGCGCGGCCGGTCACTCGTTCCGTTCCTGGAAGCGGAGTGGCGCGCCACGCACGCGACGGTCGCCGAGCTGGATGGCGAAGTCCCTTACGCGATGACCGCCGTGGTGGAGGAAGTGCGCCGGGCGCTGGAACGCCGGTCGATGCGGCAGCGGGTCCTCGACCACCTTGTCGAGCCACCGCGATGAAGAGACGTGGCCGTGTCCGGTTCCTCGATACCCGCCCGCTGCGCGGCAACCGGCCGTTTCGCGCCCTGTGGATCGGCACCTCGGTCTCGCAACTCGGCGGACAGATAGCGAACGTGGCGGTGCTGGCCCAGGTCTGGGACCTGACCGGCAGCCCGGTGGGCACCGGCACCATCGGGCTCGCCACCGGGCTGCCGATGATCGGGTTCGGGCTGCTCGGCGGCACCCTGGCCGACACCGTCGACCGCCGTACGCTGGTACGGGCCACCACCGCAGGCCAGTTGATGGCCGCCGCGGGGCTGTGCGCCCAGGCCCTGGCGGACAACCGCAACGTACTGCTGCTGCTCGCCCTCGTCGCCCTGGGGACGAGCTGCGGCGCCCTGGGTGCTCCGGCTCGGCGCACCTTTCCGGTCCGGTTGCTGCCGGGCGACCAGGTCGCGGCCGGTCTCGCTCTGACCAACATCTCCTTCCAGGCGGCGATGCTGGCCGGTCCCGCGGCGGCCGGACTGATCATCGCCCGCTGGGACTTTCCCGCCGCCTACGCGGCCCAGGCCGCGGCCGCGGCACTCTCGATGCTGACGGTGTTTCGCCTGCCCGCCATGCGGCCCGAGAGCACCGGCCCGGCAGGCGGCAGACGCCGACCCGAGCCCGGCGGCTGGCGGATCCTTCTGCGCCGCCCGACTCTGTGGGGCTCGATGGCCACCGATCTGTCCGCGACCCTGCTCGCCATGCCCATCGCGCTCTTCCCCCTGCTCAACGAGATCCGCTTCCAGGGAAACCCGCAGACCCTCGGCCTGTTCCTGTCGGCCGTCGCGGTCGGCGGGATCAGCGCGGGGCTGCTCTCCGCCACGGTGACGCGCCGACGCCGCGCAGGTCTCATCCAACTGTCCGCGGCGGCCGTCTGGGGCCTGGCACTGGCCTGCTTCGCCTTGGCACAGCCGTTGTGGCTGGCGCTCGGTTGCCTGGCCGTGGCGGGCGCCGCCGACACCATCTCGGTCATCACGCGCAGCGCCTTGGTGCAACTGGAGACCCCGGACGCCTACCGGGGGCGGGTGTCCTCGGCAGAACACGTCATCGGTGTCGCCGGCCCCGAGCTCGGCAACTTCCGTGCGGGCCTGCTGGCATCGGCCACCTCCGCGCCCTTCTCCCTGCTTTTCGGCGGACTGTCCGCAGCCCTGATGATCGCCGTCGTCGCCGCGACCAACGCGCCTCTCCGCGCCTACCGCACACCGAGCGCGACCACGGCGCCGCCCGTCACCAAGAAGCCGACCGTTCCCGGGCCCGCCGCCGACGCCGCACCGGCCACCGACTCCGCACCTTGACCCGCCCTCAACTCCGCGCCCGGCAAAGGGCGTTCAGCTCGGACGGATGAGCGAGGCGACCGCCGACCAACACCGATCCGATCTCCGACGACACCGACGACGTCCCGCAGCCCCTGCCATCCGCCCTCCCTCCCGGCCGTGTTCGACGGGAGGGACGGCACCCGAACTCACAGCGCATCAATGGTCACACGTCCTGGTTCACGACCAGGCGAATGTCTTCAACCCGCAGGAGGGGGCTTCAGGCAGAGCGCGGCGCTCACGTTCCTCACGCGTGGTCAGTCGGCCCAAGTCCCGCTTGGCTCCCGGAGGAAGGTGGCGCATCGCCCGCTCCAGATCATCATGGGCGGCGCTCGTCCCGGGCGAGACGTCACACGGTCGTATGCGTCGGGTAGACCTCGACGTCGGCGTAAGCGCCCTTGATCTGACCCGCGCCCGCGGGCCACTTCAGGTTCACGGTGTGGGTCTCGTTCGGGGGCGTGACGAGAATACTGGTCGGCGACGCGAGGCTCTTGCCGGACGGGTCGATCGTGTAGGCGAGATTGAAGACAGCCGCGTCGCCCGGCTTCAGGACGGTCACACGCGGTTGCGCCGGGCCGCGCTCGATGGGGCTGGACGTGTGATCGGCGTCCTCGATGTCGACGCCCGCGAAACCCGTCACCGAGCAGGTGACCGACCCCCGGTTGACCATGGTGATGTCGATCCGGCCGGCCACCTCATCCGGCGCGGCATCCCTCGCGTCGACGGCCAGGTCCCTCGTCTTGCAGAACGTGCCCCCGCCACCGGTGCCTGCTGATCCCTCTGCGGCGTTCGCGGCGTCGGCGCCCGCCTCGCCACCCTCCGCCGAACCCTGCTTCGCGTGACCCGTTTGCGAACCACCAGAGCCCGAGGACGGAGAGGGCGACGAAGACCCGGCAGACGACGGCGAGGAACTCCCGGAGGGCGCGGCTCCTTCGGAGGACGAGTCCGCCCCCGAGCCGTTGCCGCCACAGGCCGTGAGCGCCAGGACGACGGCCACCGCGACAGCGGCAATGACAGTGCCGCGGCGAGCAGCGGAGGCGGCGCTGCGGCCGGCGGCGGGACGAGGGGTGCGGTCGGTGGTGAGAGCAGCGGTGCGGCTGGACTTCACGGTGTTCCCCCTGGAATAGCGCGGTGCGAGCGGTCAGAACTCTTTGTATCCCGCACCGAGTTACAGCCCGTCTCCCACAGCGTCTTCATCACGTCACAGACCCGGCCCCCTCACACCACCCGGGCGACCGCCCTCGGCTGGTCGGCGGGAGCCTCCCCACGCGGCCCACGCCGACTCCCGCCAGCCGTCGCGCGCGCCACCCAGAGGGCATCAACCCAGCGAAGCAGCAAGCGACTTGATGGAGGACACACCGGCAGTACCTAAGTTCTTCAGGACGGAGCCGCCGGGGTCGCCGGAGATGCTCCGGGTCACTCGCGGACAGCCGACGCCACTTCACGCCTGCGTCTCGTCCTCCCACTTCTCGAAGAAGAACTCGTGCTTGAGGAAGGACACGTCGTACTCGTGACCGGCCTGCGGCGGCAGCAGTTGGGAGGCCTGGAACAGGCGCCAGCCGTCGTACAGAGCGGCGAGCCCCGTGTCGTACGGCGGCTCGTCGCTGTCACCGGTCATGGGGCGGGTCCGGCCGGTCCCGTCGTATCGGGACCAGCCGACCACCTGTGAGTCGAGCGCGGAGGACGACAGGTACAGGACCAGGACTTGCTGTCTCATGCGTGACTCCTCAGGGCCGGGCGGTTGCTGACGCGCGTGACCCAGTGCTCGACGTCGAACGACGCGTCTCCGGTCAGGGCTCGCCACAGCAGAACCCGGTTGTAGACCTCGAGGCGGGCGGTGGCGGCTTCGTACCAGGGGAAGTAGGTGTGGAGTTCGGTGGCGACGGCCGGGTCGTCCAGGTCCGCGGTGTCCCAGAGCCGCACCTGGGGCACGGTCGGGTTGAGGCGGATCTTGTACATGAAGCGGCGGCGCGCGGTGTCGTTGCGGCGGCCGCCGTGCCAGATGCCGTGGTGCAGCAGGACGACCGTGCCCGCCGGGCAGGTCAGGCGCGACTGCCCGCGCAGATTCTGGACGCGGCCGATGTCCGTCTCGTTGACCCTGCGCAGGTGGCTGCCGGGCACGCTGAGCGTGCCGCCCATCTCGGGGGTGACTTCGTGCGGGTAGTACATGAGTTGGATGTCGAACGCGTCCGGCCGTACGTCGATGATCGCGTCGGCGTGGAGATCCTGCGCGTGTCCGTCGTGCGGCTCGCGCACGTGGACGGCGTGGTGGTCGACGGTCGGGTCGGGCCCGACCAGGCTCTCCACGGTACCGGCGACGGCTGGCAGGGCGAGCAGCTCGGACATGAAGGCGTCCTCGGGAAACGCCGTGCGGAGCGGCGTGCCGTAGGGCACTCCGGGCAGTCCGTCCGCCAGGGCGGCGAGGGCTCGCTCGTTGATCTCCTGCGGCACCACCCCGTCGAGGCGTAGGTGCCCCTGCGCGACGAAGCGCGCCATCTGAACCGATGTCAGAAGGTGTTTGCTGGTTGACATGCGACGAACGTACGGCGCCGATACTCCCGCGTCGTGGGCTGAAGTCATCCACTACTGGTAATTTTCCACCCTCATGAAGTCAGTAACGCTGCGGCTCGACGAGCCGCCCTCGGTCGCCGACATCGGCATCGGGGTGCACGGAGTCGCCACCGCGCACGACACCTTCCGGCTGCCCGACCTGTGGCAGCTGCACCTCTACCACTACGACGGCGCGCTCTCCCTCGGCGGCTCCGTCCACCGCATCCGCCCCGGCCACATCAGCCTCGTACCGCCCGACACGGACGTGCACTTCCGCTACCGGGGCAGGTCGGAACATGTGTACGTCCACTTCCGGCTGCACGACAGCGGGGCTCCGTTGAGCGTGCCGGTGATGCAGGACGCGGGCGGCGACAGCACGCGCCTGGCCGAGCTGCTGCGCAGTGCCGTCTCGACCAGGGCATCGTCTCCCCGGCACGCGACCGCCGAGGTGTGGACCGTCCTGTGGCGCGTCGCCGGACTGGCTCGTGTCGATCGCGCAGGCCAGCCGCACCCGCTCGTGGCCGCCACGCAGGCCTACGTCGAGGAACATCTGGCCGGCCCGCTGCGCGTACCGGACATCGCCGCCTCGGTCGGCGTCTCCCACACACATCTGACCCGCGTGTTCCGCGCGGAGACCGGCCTCACCGTCGTCTCGTACATCCGGCGACGGCGTCTGCAGCGGGCCCGCCACCTCCTGCTGTCCTCCACCCAGTCCATCCACGCGATCGCGGCGGCCGTGGGCATCGCGGACCTGCAAGCGTTCAACAAAGCGTGCCGCCGCGAACTCGGCGCGAGCCCACGTGCCGTCCGCGCGGGCCACGAGCACCGGCCCCGAAGGGGCTGATCCTGCCGCCGGATCGGGGCTCACTCACATCAGATGCGACACTGCTCGGGGCATCACGGTCGCCGGCATGAGAGCCCACGGCACGAGATACCGCCAGTCCGGCACGAGATCCCATGGCCCGTGAGCCCACGAAGAGCGGGGACGGCCGTTGAACCGTCCCCGTCACCGCGTCACAGAGGGAGCACCGCGCGGCAGGGCGGCATGTCTCCAGCACCGCTGAGACGCCCCGCCGCGGCGCTTCGGCGTCAGATGGTCGGCCCGCCCCGCTCACCGGGGCCGGTGCCGGGGGAGCCAGGGGTTCCCGGCGGTGTGGGCGTGGTGATGCCGCTGCCGCCGCCACGGCTGTAGTGGGTGCCGAGTTCCTGGTGGTACTCGGGGTTGTCCAGGTGCTTGTTCTTGTCGAACTCCGGGGCAGCCTTGATCTCTTCCTTGGTGCGCGCAACGCGGATGGTTTTCGCCTCGGGGTCGACATGAGTGATGGTGCCGGCGGGCAGCAGCACCTCCTTGCCGAAGATCCACACGCCCGTGTCGACCACGATGTACTGATCGGCGACGTCGCGGGAGTGCGAGTCGACCTTGCCGATACTGCCGTCGCTCGCCTCGACCTTGTACCCCGTCAGGTCTGCGCCCGGGGTGTACCCGGCGGCGTCGGGGTAGTTCCAGATGTTCTCGCTCATGGCGCATCCTCCGCAGATCTTGGCACGCGGGCGGGCGGTACGTTTTGTACCGTGCGTCCCGATCCGCGCCCCCTCCGACTTCCCTCCTGCACGCGAATAAACCGAGCTTCCGCCTTGCTTCTCGTCCGAGGGGCCTGAGTCGGCACATCCGGGGCCGCCTCCCCGCAGGCCGCTTCCACCATGAGTTCGCCGTCGGCCAGGACCTGCCCGGCCGATCATGTTGCCGACGAGGGTGCGAGCGCGTCCAGGACGAGCGTGGGGTACGGGACCAGCGGCATGGTCTGCGTTCCGCCGAAGACGGCGCCTGAGCCGTCTCCGATCGTCAGGGTCCGCAGTCAGACGAGCGCTTGGGCCCACTCGAAGGTGCGGCGCTGTTCGCCACGGAGCTTCAGGAAGCACGCGGTCCCCCGCAGCCTCCCGCACATGTCACACGTGTGCGCGATCGAGTGGCGGCATGGATGACGGACTCAGGGTCCCCCGAGGAAGGTCGCGCAGTGATGGCAGCGACTCGTGGCACGGAGGGAGGTGTTTCCCGCAGTGGCAGGCAGCGGCGCACCCTCCCCGAGCCGAGCCCAGGCCGCCAGATCAGCACCGGGCGACCAGCCCCAGCCGGCCGCCTCGGGATCGTCGACGTAGTGCACGCATCCCCCAGGAATGTGGGCTACGCCCGCAAGCGAGACAAGGATCCTGTCGAACGCGAAGTTCGGTCCCGCCTTGGGCCCGACCCGAGTCGGGTCCGCTCGGCTCGGGGAACTACCGTCAGCGGGGCAGCTACAGCCCATCCCGAGGATCATGTCGCAGCGTTCGCACCGCTCTCCACTCATACCGGCCATGCTGAACGAGTCCCCCGGACGAGGCCGCGTACTACTTCCCCTCCGGCTCTTCGGTTCGAACGCTCCGCTCCCCAGCGGGACATCGCAAAAGTAGATGTCAGCCGATACCGAAGAATGCCTGCGGAAGCGGCGGTGCACCCACCCCAGCGCTCCACGACCACGATCCGAGCCCTGCACCTTAGGGACAGGCGCAACGGAGCCAGCCGATGGCTACCGCTTCACGCCGGCTCCGTTGCGCCCGTCCAGAGACGTGCACCCTGCTCCAGGCGCGGGACCGAGCCGGCGCCTGGCGCCTCGTCACATCACAAATGGCGCGGCGGAGCATTGCGGATGGCTGAACGGCGCGCCCACAGCGCACACCCAAGGAGCACCATTCCCACCGCAGTGAAAACCCAGCCGTCCTCCACTCCGCTGATCCATCCCACACCCCAGGCCAGCGACCACAGAGCGGCCAGCACGCACAAAGCTGTCCATGATTGCACCCACATGCGCTGACGTGCCGCCAGTCGCTGCGACGTTCCGCGTTCCATCGAGCCCATGCCTTGGCTGTCCGCTCCGGTCTCATGAGTGTTCATGCCTGCGCGTGTGCCCCGCTTCACGGGCGGTATGGCCGAGATTCCCCGCACGCCGCGAAGGAGCGGCAGCTTGCCGCGATGCGAATTCCCTCCGTCAGCCCTCGATCTGACGCGGCTTCACTACGTGGAGAGACTCGCTGACGTTCGTCACATCCGATCACCGCCATCAAAGTCGTCATCACACAGTCCGGTTCGACAGCACACGGGCAGCCACTCGGCCGCCGCCTCGCGAACCCGCGCCAGACGAGCACGATCGGGTTCGATCACTGTCAGCACCTCGAAGGCGGCCCCGGCAAGTCCGGGCGAACGGGTCGACATGACCTCCTGATAGAGGAGCCACATGCCCTGGGTGGCAGCGCTCCGGCACCGTTCCGGCAGGTCGAGCCCCTCAGCGGCAGACTCCCGGTCCGTCCCCTCTCCCGTGACCAGGTACTGGAGAAGGTCGAGGAACCGCAGACGGGCCGCGGGTTCCAAGTCCTCCGCGAGGGCCGCCAGAGCGACCGACGTCACCGCGAGTGCCGGTTCCCACAGGACCACCGACGACCAAACATGGTGCTCCAAACCCGCCTGCACCGACGCCCGTTCGTCCCCGTCCTCCGTCAGCTGGAGCAGCTCGGCGACGAGATGCGCTGCCGTGTCGCCGCACCCGCACCGCATGCCCGTCCAGTCATGACGGGCGATCTCCATCTCCATGAGTCGCATAGTCAGGAACTCTAGATACCCGGGGTGTGAGGCATCCGGCCTCGGCCCGGGTCCTGTCGTCGACGACAGCCTGCCGGTACCGCATCCCTGCCCCCGGTATCGCACCTCTGACGAGGGAAGCGACGACGACGACCATCCGCGCAGCCGGTCGCCCGGACGTACCTGCACCGCACGATCCCCCACACGGCCCACAGTTACGGAACGACTCGCGCGCACTGGTGATTTCGCCGATGGCGCCGGGGCCCGTTGCCGCCACCCTGATCCGGACCAGGTACCCGCACCCCCTCAGGAGGGCTCCATGAGCTCCACTCGTCCCCGGCGCAGAATCCTCGGCGCACTCGCGGCCACCGCCGCCGCGCTCGCCTTCTTCTCCTCGACCACGACCACCGCAGGCGCCGACGACACCTCGGCCGCCGTCGCGCGCGCCACGACCTCGCAGACCACCACGCAAACCGCCGCGCAGACGCTGTCCACAAGCACGCCGGTCGTGTTCGTCCACGGCTACACCGGCAGCGCTTCCAACTGGGTCACCGCCATGAGCGTGTTCCGTGCCAACGGCTGGGCCAGTTCCAACCTCTTCGCCTACGAGTACAACTCGTACGGCAACAACATCACCAACGCGCAGGGACTCGCCTCCTACGTCAACACCGTGAAGGCGCGGACCGGCGCGAGCAAGGTCGCCATCGTCAACCACTCGATGGGCGGGCTGGTCAGCCAGTACTACCTGAAGGTTCTGGGCGGCAACAGCAGCGTCAGTCACCTCGCCTCGATCGCGGGCGCCAACCACGGCACCACCTACGCCGGCGCCTGTCTCATCTACACGACCTGTCAGCAGATGTACCCGGGCTCCTCGTTCATCTCCCAGATCTCGTCCGGCGACGAGACGCCCGGCACCACGAAGTACGCCACGTGGTACTCGGCGTGCGACGGCATCATCATCCCGTACACGAGCACCCGCCTCGATGGCGCGACCAACAACAACGTGGCCTGTCAGACCCACATCGGGTTCCTGACCGACACGATCGTCCTCGGCCAGATCGCCCGCTTCGTCGCGTCCTGACCGCTCGCCCCTGAGCAACCGGCTCGCCCCGGAACCACTCCGTCTTCGCACATCACCACACAAGGGTGGGCCCGGCTCCCGGAGCCGGGCCCACCCTCACATATCTCGTGCGGCGGTTGGACCCGTGCGCCACCCATCTCCGACGGGAGCGAAGAGACGGAAGCGAGCCGCCTACCCCCCGCCGGCCTCTTGGCCGTTGGCTTCGTTGGCACGTTCGATCTCGGCCATGTGCTCCTCCGCCCAGGTCCGTAGCCCCGCGAGCACGGCCTCCAGCGACAGCCCGAGTCCGGTGAGTCGGTAGAAGACCCGCGGTGGCACGGTGGGTTCGACCCGACGTGACACCAAGCCGTCGCTGGTCAGGCTGCGCAGCGTCACGGACAGCATCTTCTGCGAGACGCCGGGCATCCGGCGTCTCAGCTCCGCGAAGCGCACCTCGTCCGGTGCGGCGTCAGCGAGCGTCTTCACGGCCATCGACGTCCACTTCGTACCGATGCGATCCAGCAACTGCCGCGTCGGGCAGTCGGGATCGAACAGATCGCCGCGTACCCCGCGACCGGCGGCTCGGTCTCCTCCGGTGGTCACCTGTGGCTCACCACCTTCCCTGAAAGTGCCGTCTTGGAAGCGGCTAGGCGGTTACTTATCGTTTTGTGGTCACCAATAGTAACCACCTGGAGAGTCGCCATGCCGGTAACCGCCGCACCCCACCTGCATCGCATCGAGACGAACGGTGTCCAGCTCAACGTCGCGATCGCAGGGGACGGACCCGCGGTTCTGCTGCTGCACGGCTTCCCGCACACCTGGCAACTCTGGAGCGGCATCATGGGCCGACTGGCCGGGCGGTACCGGGTCATCGCCCCGGACCTGCGAGGCTTCGGCGGCAGCACACGTGCCGTCGACGGGTACGACGCGGGCACGCTCGCCGCCGACGCCGAAGGACTGCTCGACGCACTCGGCGAGTCCTCGGCAGCAGTCGTCGGCATCGACGCGGGCACCGCCCCCGCCGTCCTGCTCGCGTTGCGCCGACCGGGCCGTGTCCGGCGCCTGGTCGTCATGGAAGCACTGCTGGGCAGGCTGCCCGGCGCAGAGCACGTCGTCGCGGGCGGCGCCCCGTGGTGGTTCGGCTTCCACGCCGTCCCCGGCCTCGCCGAGTCCGTCGTGGTCGGCAACGAGGCCCCGTACATCGACTGGTTCCTCGACTCGGGGACGCTCGGGAGAGGGGTACCCGACGACGTCCGTGCAGCCTTCGTCCACGCGTACACCGGGAGCGAGGCGCTTCGCTGCGCGTTCTCCTCTTACCGGGCCCTGCCGACCAGCGCGCAGCAGATCCAGGACGCCGTCGCGACGGCGCGGCTGACCATGCCCACGATGGCCGTCGGCTCTCATCCCATCGGGACGGGGCTCGAACGCCAACTCCGTCCTCTCGCCGATGACCTGGTCGGACACCACCTCCAGGACTGCGGTCACATCATCCCCCTCGACCGCCCCGACGCATTGCTCGCGCTCCTCGCGCCTTTCCTCTCCCCCGATCTGCCGGGGTGGCCGGGGTGACCGGGGTGACCGGGGTGACCGGGGTGACCGGGGTGACCGGGGTGACCGGGGTGACCGGGGTGACCGGGGTGACCGGAGTAGGACAGTAGGCGCGGGCAGGCGACGGTGTCGCTTTCCGAGCCGCCGCTGCTGCGCGAGTCCAGGACGGGGGCGTCGCCGCCTGGGGCCAGTGAAGGCTCGCCGAGCCTGGTCAGACGAAGAGGGCGACGAGCCCATTCACCCAGATCGCGAGACACGCGAGGGCCGCCACCAGGCAACCGGCGCCCGCCAGCACACCGCCGACCGTCCACGGCCCGGCGGGCGCCTCGTGCTCCCCATCCTGGTCCTCCAGGTAGGAGGCAGCGTCGTCCCAGTCCACCGGGTGCCCCAACTCCTCGGCGTGGGCGGTCCGGACGGTGACCAACTGCCCCTCCGCGAAGGCGGTGGCCGCCTTCGTCTCAGGGCCGCGCCAGGCAAGGGCCTTCATCCGCCGCCCGGGAGTCCCGTACCGCGCCTCGAAGGCGGCGGTCTCCTCGGCGTTCCGCTCCTCTTCGAGGTACATCCAGCGTCCAGCCTCGGCGTCGTCACCGTAGAGCCGGTACACCTCGGCCAGACGACGGCGGAGCATCAGGTCGTGGGGGAAAGACGAGAGGAGACCGCGCAGACGCTGGCGCGCGACAGGAATCCGGCCGGCGGCCAGGTCAGCGTCGATACGGGTGAGGGTCTCTCGCAGGGGCATGAACGCATGATCAGGTACCGCGTCGGCGTACGTCGACCTGGTTTTGCCGCTCAGCGCTCGTACGCTCCCCACGGCATCGGCATCGGCATCGGCATCGGCTGAACCAATCGGCTGAACCAGCGGTCTGGATCCGCCCTGTTGCCGTGACGCCCATGTCTGTCGCAGCCTCGACGGAGCGGGAATCCGCGGAGACTGATCGCCGTACCGTCGAATCCGACCACCGACCTGTCCGGGCAACAGGACTCGGTCCGCCCGCGGCCGTCCCCACGGTCGGCCTTCTGGAGGGCTTCACGCTCAGCTCGCGGCCGCTGTCCGCATCCCGAAGGCGACGAGCACGGCTCCGGCCAGACGACTCGTCCCACGTCGGAATCGGGGGGTGTCGAGTGTCGTGCGTGCGACGCCGACCACCGAAGTCCACAGGAGCAGCCACACCAGTACGACCATGACGTGCGCGACCGAAAGCGCGGCGATCTGCGGTGCGACAGGGCGGCTGGAGGTGAGGAACTGCGGGACCAGGGTGAGATAGACGGACGCAGCCTTCGGGTTGAGGACGTTGGACCACAGTCCCTGGCCGAATCCACCGAGTTGAGCCCACGGAAGGCGCAACAGCCTGCGTGTCGTCGGTTCGTCACCTCGACGCGCGGAACGCCACGTGGTCACACCGAGCCAGATGAGGTAGATGCCGCCCACGAGTTTCACCACGGTGAGCGCGCGAGCCGACGACATGACCAGTGCGGACAGGCCCACCACGGCGAACGTCGCGTGGACCAGGAGCCCGCACGAGGAGCCCAGTGCGGCACGTACACCGTCGGAGCGTGAGCCCGTGATCACCTGCTGCGTGACCAACGTGAAGCTCGTGCCGGGAATCAACGTCAGAGGTATGACTGCGGCCACGAAGCCGAGTACCGGATGCCACTGCACGCACTGAGCTTACGCAAGAGGCGTGCGCCAAGCCTCCCTCCCACCTCCTGGACGAGTCATGCGGGCCGGGAACTGCCGCCCCGTCAGCGCTCGGCGGCGCCGGCGTCGGCGCGGTGGTTGTCGCGGGCCAGGTGGGTCAATGCGCAGACCGCGAGGCCCCAGAAGATTCCCGTGGCCCACGCCGTCACCGGGTCGGCGGGTGAGAGCACCAGCCATGCCACGAGGGTGAGGACCCCGAGGGCCAGAGCGACGCGGTCGGCCAGGAAGGCGAAGCGCGCCGGGCGGGGGCCGTGTGCGCCTCGCCGCACCGCGTGCGCCTCCAGTGCGACAACGGCAGCACAGAAGGCGGCCACGCCCACCCACAACAGCACCATGTTCATCCGCTTCTCCCAGGTCGCTCCAAGCCCACGACCACCACTATCTCACTTGCAGTAACCACCTCGATACGTAGAGGGAAGGAAGAGGCCCGCCGCGAACTTGATTTTCAGGCAGTGCTTGGCCGAGTTCGCGCTGACCGCCTTCGCGCTGACCACAGCCGCGTTCACGGAGTACAGGACGTTGAGCGGGGGCGGCAGGGTGTTCGCGGCGAGGGCCGCGGTGGCTCCGTAGATGGCGATGCGCCGGGTCTCCGAGCGGTTGAAGTAGGCGGTTCCGGTGACCACTCCCCAGGTGATCTTCGGGTCGGCGACCACCGGGAAGGGCGTACCGGGGCCGGGGCTGACCGTCTGGACCAGCGCCCCGTTCTCGACACGGATCCGTGTGGGTACCGCTCGGCCGCGCGCGTCCTTGGCCCACGGGGCGGCGATCTCGGCCACGGACACCAGCACACCCGGCGCTCGCTCGATGCCGACCACCGCTCCCCCGGCTCCGTCCTCCACCAGCCGGGCGCCGCGCGGCACTTGGACGGGGAAGCGGTAACGCTGCGGTGCGGCAGCCGACTTCAGCACCACCAGGGCGCGGGCCGAGGACGCATCAACGCGCTGCGCGGCCAGGGCGTAGGTGTCGTTCAGGGGGTAGACGACCGTGCCCTGGGAGGTCGTGACGCCTGCCACCCGGGCGGGCGTCTCGGGCATCCGCAGCCCGACCCCGCTCCCGGAAGCCGCCGCGCCCCACAGCAGTTCGTCGGTCGCCTCGGGCAGTTCGATACGCGGCATGGACCCGCTGCCCGGCTGCCCGGCACCCGGTGCGGCGGGCACGCCGGCGACGTGGTTGATCCACGCCGCCAAGTCCTCGGGGCCGTCAGCCGCGGTGGCCGACACGATCGGCTCCGGCTGGGGCAGGTCTGCGGCCGCCGCGGGTAAGGCCGGTGCGAGCATGCCGATCAGTGCGCAGCCGGCCAGGGCGGTCCTCCATGAGTGTCGCGCTCTGCCGACACGGCACACACGTGTGTTGTCCACTGCGTCCTCCTACAGACGGTTCAAGATCATTGGAGGCGTCCCGGCGCGGACATGCCCGTCCACGGCATCCATACGAGGGCCATCCGCGTCGACGAGAAGTCCTCCGCAGCCTCGAGGGCAGGGCTCACGCCGCCGGGATACGGCCATGGCCTGTCGCTGCGAGGGGGCGCGGCTGGTCAGGTCGCGTGGTGACCGGTCCGGGCGCTGCCGATGAGGTGCGCGGAGTGGGCGGTGAACGACTGTCGAAGCCGGTCCGCTCGTACAGCCGACGCGGGCGCAGGACGAGTTCCGGCATGCCGATGGTGGTGATGAGAGCAAGGGTGAGGGCACTGCCGAGGGCCGTGCGGCGACCACCCGCGCCGTGGGGAGCGGCGACGAGCCGGCCTCCGCTTCCCGGTCGGACGGGAAGCGGAGGCCGGGCTCATCGCCCCATTCGGACAAACCGTTGCCACGGTGCGGAAATGCGGCGGCGCCGACCTCCTTCCACTCCCTTCCCGCTCCCGCGCGCGGTCCGACTACAGCGGCTGATCGCCTGTCACTGTCGGCCGTCCGCCCTCAGGTAGCGGGCGAGGACCGCGGCACCGATCCGCTCAGCGGCCGGGCACGTCAGCTCGGTGTGCGGGCCCTCGACCGGGAAGAGGCGCCGACCGGTGCCGAGCACAGTGGGAAAGGTCAGCAGTCGGTACTCGTCGATCAAGTCGGCCTCCCTGAGCCGCTCGACGACGCTCAGGCTTCCGGCGACGATCACGTCACGCCGCTCCCGCTTCACAGCGTCGACCAGGTCGCCGTCGAGAAGCTGGGAGTTCGCCCACGCCGAGGTGTCCGCGCGGGTCAGGGTGTGGGAGGCGACCAGCTTGGGGACGGCGTTCATCCGCGCGGAGAACGCGTCGTCGCGGTACGGCCACAGCCTTGAGAACAGCTGCCAGGTGGTGCGGCCGAGCAGCAGCACCCCGTCGTCAAGCGTGCGGCCGAGCCGGAACTTGTCCCCGGCGACCGCCTCCGGGCCGTGCCGGAAAGCCCAGCCGCCCGACGGCGTGCCGGCGGCCCCGTCCGGGTCGGACACGAACCCGTCCAGGGTGACGAACTCGATGACGATGACGCTCACGGTGAGATCTCCTTCGGTTCGGTGTTCGCCGGTACGTACCGGCGGCACCGCCCCGACTCATCGCGGCTGTCAGAACTTTCGGAATCCATCGTGGGGAAGCCGACTCGGCAGTCCGAAGGTGTCGAAGACACGCGGATCGGTGAACACGACGTTGTGAGCGATCCGGCCCCCGGCGACGGTCAGGACTTGCAGGCTGTGCAGCCGGCGCCCGCCGCCGGGCTCCGGCGCGTACGCGGCGAGCGCGGGCTGCCCACTCGCGACGAGTTCTCGCATGCTCCAGCCGGCGCCCCGCATCACGAACACCCGTTCCAGGAACCGTCCGTAGTCCGCGCTGCCCCGGTACCAGAGCGGCACCGGCGGCATCTCCAGCACCGCGTCATCAGCCAGCAGCCGCACCAGCGCGGGGACGTCCGCGGCCTCGAACGCCCGCATGTAGCGCTGGACGGCCGCCCGGACCTTCGGGTCATCCGGCTCGGTGACCGACCCCGCTTCCCCCACATCGACGACGGCGGCACGGGCGCGCTGCAACGCGCTGTTGACGGCCGCGACGGTGGTCCCCAGATGCTGGGCGGTCTCGGCGGCGGTGAACGCCAGCACGTCGCGCAGCACCAGGACCGCCCGCTGCCGCGCGGGCAGGACCTGCGTCGCGGCCACCCACGCGAGTCGAAGATCGGCCCTGGCCTCCACGTCGAACCGTCCGTCGGGGAACGGCTCCAGCCAGGGCACGTCCAGCGCCGGCGTCAGCGGCGCCCCGGGATCGTCGCTCGGCGCACCCAGTCCGGACGGCAAGGGCCGTCGCCCGCGGCCCTCCAGGGCGGTCAGGCACGCGTTGGTGGCGATCCGGTACAGCCATGTCCGCACCGAGGCGCGCGCCGGGTCGTACCGGTCGCGAGCTTTCCAGGCGCGCAGCAGTGTCTCCTGCACCAGATCCTCGGCCTCGTGCACCGAACCCAGCATCCGGTAGCAGAAGGCCATCAACTCGCCCCGGTACGACTCGAAGTCCACCGGCTCATCATGCGGCACCGGCCGTCCGTCCAGAGCGGCGGGGCCGGGCCATGGTCACGGAGGGGATGTCGTACCTCGCCCCCGTCCAACGATGGTCGGCGGGTCCTGGGCCCGCGTGGCCAGGCTTCGTCGGCTACGGCGCCGAGGGCGAGCCCGGTGTGTCCGCTCGGCGCGTCATGGGCGCCGGGTTCAGGCCGAGCCGGCGAGACCTGGCCGCGCTTGGGTGGGTCCGCCCACGACCGTGACCAGGTCCACGACGAAGACCAGCGTCGAGCCGGGCGGGATCGACGACGAGGGCGATTGTTTGCCGTAACCAAGACGCGGCGGAACAACGATCTCGCGCCGACCGCCCACCTTCATTCCCCTCACTCCCCGGTCCATGCCCTTGATGGCCTTGCCACCGCCCACAGCGAACTTGAACGGCCGCCCCTGCTCCCAGGAGGAGTCGAACTCCCTGCCGGACGCGAACGTCACCCCCACATAGTGAATTTGGACGACCCGGCCCGGTCGCGCCTCGGGGCCCTCCCCCTCGACCAGGTCCCGGAACGACAGCTCGGTGGGGGCATCCCCCTCGGGAACCTCAACTGTGGGCTTTGTCAGATCGCTCATCTCGAACCCCTCGTTCGCCGCCGCGCCCTCCCTGTCAGGGCCGGACACATGGACACTCCATGCGGCAGCCGACCACGCTACCTGCGCCCCCCTGCCAGGCGTTTCACTCCATGCCGTGGCACACGGGTCTCGCGCCCGCTCGACCCGCACGAGCGAGACCGACTCATCGCGCGCCTCGCTGCGGCCGGTGGGACCCTGGCCGGGTGACCCATGACGAGCACGTGGCAGAGCGGCGTTTGCAGCAGGTCGTCCTGGACCTGCTGGCGCAACGTGATCCGAGCTCCTCGATCTGCCCCTCGGACGCCGCGCGAGCCGCGTACGAAGGGGACCGGGCCGAGGGGTGGCGTGCCCTCATGGAGCCCGTACGGAACGCCGCCCGGCAGCTCGCCCTGGCAGGCCAGGTGGAGATCACTCAAGGGGGCCGTCGCGTCGACCCGGACACGGCCCGCGGCCCGATCCGGATCCGGCGGACCCGACGCGGGGGCGGCGAGGACGCGTAGCGCACCCTCGCGCGCCCGAACGAGGCGGCCGAGACAGCCGACTACCGCGCAACGTCGTCACGTCGGATGCCGACGACATCTCCGCGCACGGCTCCACGCTCCACGTCCACGACCTCAGGGTGACCGGCGCGACGGGCATGCTGCCTCGCTTCCCCCTCGGGTCACGTCTCGTCCCGCGACTCCGTGCGATGGTCGAAGTACGCCCAGGCGAAGATGCCCGCCAGGGCGACTGCACCGACCGACACGATCTGTACGGCCATGGGCGCGCTCCGGGTCGCATAGCCGGCCCCGCCCGCCGCCAGCGCGCCCACCAGCATCACCATGCGGCTGGAGAATCTCTGGAGCGGATCAGCACCGCTGCGCTCGGTGAACAGTCCCTCCACCGCGGCCTTCGTCGGGCGCCGCGCTCCCCTGCGCCTCTTCGACCGGTACTCCAACGCGTAGCCGATCGCCAGATACACCGCGAAGATCCCGATGAACAGCGCCCAGTCGCCCGGGCCGTCCAAGGAACTCCCGCGTGCCAGCACCGTGGACGCGATCGCGGGCTCCGTCACAGCCATCACCTCTCCAGCTCCGGATCAGTTCTTCCGCCCGTCCGCTCCGTCGCGGACGGTGATTCCAACTACCCCCGAAGGGGTGCGAGTTGTCACGCCGTCGAAGGACGCCTCCGTGAGCCTCGGTCGACGTGCCCCGCGCCGAGGCAGGCCCGATCGCGTGACCGGCGAGCGAGCGGGCAGGCGGAGAGGGACCGCACCGACCTGTCGAACCGAGGAGCACCCCCGCTGTGGGAACCGTCGTCCACGTCCCTCAGACCCGGGACATGATCGGAGAGGAACTCTCCGGTGACGAAGCCTTCGCCGCCCTGCGCCGCTACGGCGGCGTGCGGCTGTTGCTGGACTCCTTCAGCCGCTTTCGTTACGCCGACGGTTTCACCAACGCTCGGGCGCTCGCCTTCCAGATGGTGCTCGGGCTGGTGCCCTTCACCGTCGTGCTCGTCGGTCTGGCGACCAGCGTCCACACCGAGCCCGTGGGCCGCGTCATCGAGCTGACGCTGGGCGGGATCGTGCCGGGCGCGAGCGCCGATGTGGTGGAGAAGGCCCTCGACGGTACGCGTCGCACAGCGGACAGCAACGTGGCGAGCACGGTGGCGCTCTGGCTCGGTCTGGTCTTCGCCGTGCTGAACCTTGCGTCGGCCATGGGCCAGGTCGAGCGGGGTGCGAACCGTATCTACGGCATCGAGCGCGACCGTCCCGGGCCCGCGAAGTACGGCCGGGCGGTGGTGCTGTCCTTCACCGCGGGGCTGCCCATGGTGCTGGGGTTCCTCGTGATGGTCGCCGGTTCGGCCGTGGGCGACGCGGTGGCGCGCAGCACCGGGGACGACCACGGCGGCATCGGCTGGTGGGGCGCGTTGCAGATACCCGCCGGGCTGCTGCTTGCCTGGATCGCGTCCGCGGTGATCCTGCGCAGGGCGCCGCGCCGGATACAGCCGGGCTATACGTGGCTCGCCTTCGGGTCGGCGGTCCACCTCGCGCTGTGGGTCGCTGCCACGTGGCTGCTGGCCCTCTACGTGGGCAAGAGCGGGGCGTTCGGGTCGATCTACGGCCCGCTCACGGCGTTCATCGCCCTGTTGCTGTGGGCCAACCTCACGGCCGTCGCCCTGTTCCTCGGCATCGCTTTCGCCGCTCAGCTCGAGGCCGCCCGCGCCGGAATCCACGCGCCCGTCCATCCGGATCCGGGACCGGGTCACTGAGGCTCGGCGGACCCGCTCTTCGGCCTCTCCCCCCGATCGACCCACCCCGCCGGACCGCGCCCGGAAGCACCCCCTCCCCCGTTCCGACTCGCGCCGAGCGCCCAGACAGGTCATTTCCGTAACTTATCGTGACGATGTGTCACATTCCGTAGCGTCCCGATGTGACTCTGTGATCATGAATCGCAGTAGATGGACCACGCCGGCGCTGCTGCTCAGTGCGGCGCTCGCGTTGAGCGGCGGACTTCCGGCACGGGCCGCGCCACCCTCCCTGGACACCATGCCGAGCAACGTCCGCGCCGCGGCCCCCGGTTCGCCGAAGGATCCGGTCCCGGTGTACGCCGAGGACTTCGAGAACACGGCGGCTCCGGTCCGGCTGACCGCGTACACCGGCGCCGCGCCCGTCGCCGATTCGTACACCGCGAACGCGGCGTGGCTGGACAACTGCAACGGCTGGGTGGTCGACAACAGCGCGGACAGCGCGAACTTCGCGCCGGGAATCACCGACTGCCGGAACAACGCGTCCTGGTGGAACATGTCCCGCGACCTCGCGCAGGCCCTCGGCACGTACAACGGAGCAGCGGCCCCGGAGCGGAACCAGGCGGTCACGGCGTTCACCGCCGCCGACCCCGGTGCCAACAAGGTCGAATTCGAGACGGCCGAACCGATCCCGCTGACCTCCCGCAACCGGTTCATCACCTTCTCCGTCGACTCGGCCGCCATGAACTGCTTCGCCGTCGGACCGTCGTTGAAGTTCTTCCTGATGGACGGGGCCACGGCGATCCCCGCCTCCGACCGGGGCATCAACCCGTGCACCGACCCGGCCGCGCGCTCCGTCGGCTCGACGAAGGTCGTCAACCGGGCCGCGGACAACCCCATCCTGTTCAGCGGCGACCAGCTCGGCGTACGGATGATCAACGCGCAGGGCTCGGGCAGCGGGAACGACGCGGCGTTCGACAACATTCGCGTCCTCGACGTGACGCCGTCCGTCGACAAGGCCTTCAGCCCCGCCGTCGCGCCCAGTGGCGGTACATCGACGCTGACGTTCACCGTCACCAACACCTCGGACCTGTACGCCAAGTCCGGCTGGTCCTTCACCGACAACCTCCCGGCCGGACTGACGGTCGCCGACCCGGCCGCCACGTCCACCACGTGCACCGGCGGAAGCGTCGGAGCGACGAGCGGCGGTACGACGGTGAAACTGTCCGGCGACCTCAGGGCCGGACAGACCTCGTGCACGCTCAGTGTGCAGATCACCGCGGACACCGGCTCGTACAGCAACTGCGCGGAGAACGTCAGCGACCTCGTCGGAGTGAACGCGCCGGACTGCGCGACGGTCGAGTTCCAGGACCCTCGCTACACCATCAGCAAGACCTCGTCCCCGGCACCCGGCGAGCCGGTCGTGCCGGGCCAGAAGGTCGACTACACCATCACGGTGAAGAACCCGGGCCGCGTGCCCGTCGCCGCGACCCTCACCGACGACCTGACGAAGGTCCTGGACGACGCCGCGTACGGGCAGGACGCCCGTGCCAGTGTCGGCGACGTCACCTACGCCGATGGGAAACTGGACTGGTCCGAGACACTCGCCCCGGGTGCCGGCGCCACGATCACGTACTCGGTGACGGTGCACGACCCGGTCACCGGCGACGGACTGCTGACCAACGCGGTCACCGGTTCCGACCGGTCGAACTGCGCCGACGCGACCGGGACAGGGTGTACGACCACCGTCGCGGTCGCCGACCTGGACATCAGGAAGACCTCCAGCGCCCGGGGAACCGTCAAGCCCGGCACCAAGGTCACCTACACGATCACCCTCACCAACTCCGGCAAAGGCCCTTACGCGGGCGCCACGTTCAGCGACGACCTGACGGACGTCGTCGACGACGCCACGTACAACAACGACGCGAAGGCCACCTCGGGGACCGTCGCCGACACCGGCCGGCAGGTGAGCTGGACCGGCGACGTCCCGGCCGGCGACACCGTCACCCTCAGCTACTCCGTCACCGTCTTCACCGACCCGTCCGAACTCGGCGACGGTCGGCTCGGCAACGCCGTCGTCTCCACGAGCCCCGGCGCCGAGTGCCCGCAGGGCTCGACGGACCCGGAGTGCGCGACGACGAACGACGTGCCCACCCTCACCCTCTCCAAGTCCGCGGACCCGGCCGCACCGCTGCCCGGAGACACCGTCACCTACACGGTGACCGTCACCAACGACAGCGATACCGCGGCCTACGACGACGCGGCCTTCACCGACGACCTGACGAAGGTCATCGACGACGCCACCTACAACGACGACGCGCAGGCCACCGGCGGCCGCGCCACCTACGCCGACAAGAAGCTGAAGTGGACCGGCGACATCCCGGCCGCGGGATCCGTCACCGTCACGTACTCCGTGACGATCAACGACCCGCTCACCGGCGACCAGAAGATGACCAACACCGTCACCGGTGACGTTCCCGGCACCAACTGCCCCGCCGAGGCCCGGAACCCGCGGTGCACGACCACCACCCCCATCCCGTCCCTCACGATCCGGAAGACGGCCGCACCGCAGAACCCACGGCCCGGTGACACCATCACGTACACCGTGACCGTCACCAACGACAGCGATGCGCCCTACCCCGGCGCCACCCTCACCGACGACCTCGCCGACGTCCTGGACGACGCCACCTACAACGACGACGCCCGGGCCACCACCGGCACCGTCACCTACACGGAGCCGACCCTGTCCTGGACCGGCGACCTCGCGCCGGGAACCACCGCCACCCTCACCTACACCGCCCGCGTGGGAGGACCCGGTGACGGCGACGGCACCTTCGTGAACGGACTGGTCGGCGGCCCCGGCTCCAACTGCCCGGCCGGCACCACCGATCTGGACTGCCGCACCGTCCTGCCCGCCCCCTCGTACGACTTCGGCGACGCACCCGACACCTACGGCACCACCCGCGGCGAGGCGGGCGCCCACCACGAGATCGTCGACGGCCTGCGCCTCGGCACGGCCGTGGAACAGGACACCGACGGCGCGCCGCACGGTGACGCCGACGCCGACCAGGCGGAGGACGCCCTCAGCGCGCCCCGCCTCTCCACCCACCAGGGCTCCGTCACGCTGCACCCCAAGGTCACCAACACCACGGACCGTCCCGCCCTCCTGGTGGGCTGGCTGGACCGCGACCAGGACGGCGAGTTCGAGGCCCGCGAGGCGGTACAGGCCACGGTTCCGCCCGGCGCCACCAGCGCCACCCTCACCTGGAACGGCCTGGAGGACCTCACCGCCGACACCACGTTCCTGCGGCTTCGCCTGTTCGGCGCCGAGAGCCTGGGCACCGATCCCACCCCGGCGAGCGGCACACCGGTCGAACGGGCCGCCTGGAGCGCCGTGTTCGGCAAGCGGGCTCCCGGCGATCCGTCACCGACCGGGTTCGGCGGCCCCGGTGAGATCGAGGACTACGCGGTCCCGGTCGAGGCCGCCCATCTCGTCCTCGCCAAAACCGCTTCCACCACCACGCCCGAGCCCGGCGACACGGTGACCTACACCGTCACCGTCGCGAGCAGCGGTTCGGCGGAGTACGTCGGCGCCACCTTCACCGACGACCTGACCGGCCTTCTCGACGACGCCTCCTACAGCGGCGCCGCCTCCGCCACCGCCGGCACGGTCTCCTACACCAGGCCGAAGCTGACCTGGAGCGGCACCGTCCCGGCTGGCAAGACCGTGACCGTCACCTACTCCGTCACCGTCGACGACCCGGTCACCGGCGACCGCACCATGACCAACACGGTCATCGGCCCCGACGACTCCGACTGCCGGACCGGAACGACGCGCTCAGAGTGCTCCACCACCGGAAAGATCCCGCCGCCCACTCCCAGCGTGCCGAACGAGCCCCACACGCCCGGGACACCGGACAAGCCCGGCACGCCCGCGTCGCCGCAGGGCCATCTCCCGGAGACGGGATCCTCCGACGCCATGCTGTTCACCGGCATCGGCGCCGCGATCCTGCTCTGCCTCGGCACCCTGCTCTTCGCCGGCGCACGCCGCTCGCGCCGCACGGGCGACTGAGTCCCGACCCGACTCGACGCCCTGTACCGACAGGCTGGATCGAAGGGATCTCCACGTAGGAAGCCGGCGAGAGGCCCGGTCGCGACCACGCGCCGGGCCTCTCGCACGCACTGGGCCGAGGTGGAGGTGACCTGGATGCGATACGTGGTCGCGGACGGCCGGCAGCATCGGAACGTCCGGCCGGTCAGCGCTCCTGGGGAGCCGCCATCAGGCTGGAAGAGCTGCTCTTGAGGAGCGGGGTGGTTCCGGCGTTCGCGTCGCGGGGGACGTCCTCGTTCACGGCGCCGGCCACGACTTCGGCGTACCCGCCGCCGAGCTGAGGGTTTG
The DNA here is from genome assembly GCF_036967205.1 of Streptomyces sp. Q6. Taxonomy (NCBI): domain Bacteria; kingdom Bacillati; phylum Actinomycetota; class Actinomycetes; order Kitasatosporales; family Streptomycetaceae; genus Streptomyces; species Streptomyces citrinus. Next base: position 8,432,674 of record NZ_CP146022.1, on the reverse strand, counting down.
TACGCCTGCACAACACGTTCTCGGCCACGTTGTGCGGACGCCTTCAGAACGTTCCTTCGTCTGTACGCGTCGGCCGAGCGGCTGATGCCATACCCGGCATGTCTTCTCCCGCACCTCGTTCGACTCGGACGGGGACTCCGTATCCGAGTCCGAGTCCGATTCCTTCAGCCGTCCGCATCCCCCTCACCCACCGTCGGAGACCGGTCGTGCGGGAGCGTCGACCGTGAGCGGCGGCGACGGACAGTCGTTCGCGGTCGTGGTCTTTCTCGGCTTCGTCGCTGTGTCGCTGCTGCTGTGCGGGCTCGCGGCGGCCGATCTGGACGACCCCGAGCACTTCTACGCGGGAGGCAGCGCGGCCTTCGGACCGGTCGGCGGTGGGCTCGCCATCGCCGGTGACTACATCTCCGCGGCGACCTTGCTCAGTACCACGGGCGCGGTCGCCCTCGACGGCGCGGACGGCATGTTGTTCGCCGGTGCCACGGTCCTGTCTCTGTTCTTCGTGATGCGGTTCCTGGGCGAACGCCTGCGCCGCGTCGGCGCGTTCACCCTGGGCGACTTCCTCGCCGACCGGCTCGGCGATCCGTCGGTTCGCAGGGCGCTGGGTGTCGCGAGCCTGGTCGTCCTCACTCCTCTGCTCCTGGTGCAGCTGACCACCGCCGGACGGATCCTGGCCGCCATGTTCGGCCTCCCGGACGGCGCGCTCACCGGATGTACGGTCGCGGGTGGAGCCCTGATGATCGGCTACGCCGCTTTCGGCGGCATGCGCGGGATCGGCTACGTACAGATCCTCAAGGTCGGTGTGGTGCTCATCGCGCTGTCGCTGCTGGCGGGCATCGTCCTCGCCCGGTACGGCTGGTCGCCCCTGGCCCTCGTGGACGCCGCCCACGACCGATCCGGAGCCGGCGCCGACTACCTGCGGCCGGGCCAGCACTTCGGCTCCTCCGTGGCAGGCCACCTCGACCTGATCAGCTTTCAGGCCACCCTGCTGATCGGCGCCGCCTGTCTGCCGCACCTCACCATGCGCCTGCACCCGCTCAGGGACGACCTCACCGCGCGACGCGCCGTGGGCTGGGCCGTGGGCCCCGTCGCGGTCGTGTGCACCGGGGTGGTCGTGGCGGGGCTCGGGGCCTGTGCGCTGATCGGCCGTGACGCGATCCGGGCAGCCGACCCCGGAGGGGCGACCGCGCTGCTCATGGTGACGGGCGCGCTCGACCCCGCCGCCGGAGGCGCGCGGCACAGCATGCTGTTCGCCATCATCGCGTGCGCCGTCTTCGCGACCACCCTCGCGGCCGTGGCGGGAATCACGCTCGCCGCCGCGTGCAGCATCACTCGCGACCTGGGCCGAGCCTCGCGCAGCGCCTCGACGTCGTCGGCCGCCCGGGAGATCCGCAGGGCGCGCCTGAGCATCGTGCTCGTGGGAGCTGTCGCTGTCATCCTCTCGGCCGCCCTCGCGGACCGCGGCAGGCTGACGCTGATCTCCCTGTCGTTCACCGTCGCGGCCTCCGTGCTCGCCCCGGTCCTGGTGTACGCGCTCTTCCTGCCGGGGTATTCGGCCACCGGTGTGCGCTGGAGCGTCTACGGGACCATCCCCCTCACGTTGTTCCTGCTGGCCGGGTCCCCGGCTGTCACCGGTTCGCCCATCGCGGTCTTCCCCGACCAGGACGTGCACTGGTTCCCGCTCCAGACGCCCGGACTGATCACCATTCCGGTGGGCTTCCTGCTCGGACTCGTGGGGCGCACACACCCTGATGAGACGCGGCAACGCGCCTGGCACGGCCTGGTGACATCAGGTCAGGGCGGCGGGGGCGAACGGTCGTAGCCCGGTCGTTCCCGGTTCTCTGACGACCGGTCGGTCTCCGGGAGAGGCACCGGGGCGGGTCCGACGGACACGCGGCGCCGTCGTGGTGGAGGCAGATCGTCCGTGGGTCTCGAACTGCGGAGCGCACCGTCCGGCCCGTGGCCTTGACCTGTGCGAAGTCCGCCCGGCCTGATCGCCCTCAAGCGCCCGGCCGCGAGCCGGGACAACCGGGTTCGGCTGGAGCCGTATCGCCGACAATACGGCTCCAGCCTCAGCCCTCCGCCACGTGGCCGGGCGACAAGGCAGCTCACGCGGCCTCGCCCGCACGCCAGAAGGGCTCCACGCGCCAGGACCGGATCCGGGGGAGCTCCGGTCCCGCGCGGTCTGAGGGGCCCTGGTGCCAGGTGGCACCAGGGCCCCGAAGGAACAGAACAGCTACACCATCCGCCGGCCCGGGTCCTGCGCCGGCCTCGTGCATCCACGTACTTCCCGGAAGGGGGCGGGGGGATGCGGGGATCGCGGTTGCTCGACCGGAGATCACCTCACTATCGATGTCCTGCGGTACCCGGGCCTGGTGACAGCGCCCGGGCGATCCTGATGATGCCGCTTCCTCCGTTCTCACCCGCGTGAACAACTGCGCATCGTGCGTTTCGCAAGGGGGACTTCATACCGCTGGTACTGCTTGTTCCGCTTCCTGCTCCGTGGCCTGCGCGAGCGCCACACTTCGACAGCCGGCTCCTCGCCCGTCCTTCCACTGCTCTGGCTCGGAACCCCCACTGCCGAACTTCCCGGTGCGCGCGTCGGCAGCGAGACGCCTTCACCGGGGAACAACTCCACGCACTTCACTGCCGGGTCATGCACTTACATGAACTACGGTCCCGCTCTCGGCAGCCCCTGATCACTGCGGGCCACCCGGTCCGGCCGTCAGTCCCGTCGCCGTCCTACGAGAAACCTGGCTCCGGAACTCCACCGCCGCACCGACCTGCGTACTTCAACTACGTACTGCTACCGGGCAGTCCATGCCTGCCCGGGCCTTGCTCGTTCTCACCTGCGAGAGAAACCATAGCCACACCGCCGCACAATGTCTACTCTCGCCAAAGTAGATTTCCAGTCGCATGTTCGAGAGGTAAACGCACGCTGCCGAAACAGGACCATGGGCGGACACCCGCCCATGACGGGGCTGCCACCCAAGACGGGAGCGATGCTGTCGCGCAGGCCCGCGACTGACCGTCGCGCGCACGTGAGACTCCGCGACCTTTCGCCCCCCCCTGGCCACGCACCCCGAAGCCGGACCGAGCCTCGCCACGAGCACCTGCCGCCTCGATGCGGATGCGGCCACCCGCGAGGAACGGTTCGCCGGGGCGATCCCCAGCTCGCTCCACCCGGCCCTGCCGCCAGAGACCGTCGTCTGTCGTAACCGATCGAGCCGGCCTCCTCGCGGAGCCACTGGTCAGGTGACCGCGCCGCCTGTGGAGGGGCTCCCGGTTCAGCCCCCGAGGCGGTACGCGAGTCGGAGAAGATCCGGCAAGTGCAGCACCCGTCCGCCGAATCCGGGGAGGGGGACATGGAGCGGCTGGGTCCAGCGGGCGGGGATGGCGTCCAGGCCGTAGTACGCCCCCGCGAGACCTCCGGTCACCGCCGCGACGGTGTCCGTGTCACCGCCGAGGTCGATCGCCGCGCGTAGCGCGTCCTCGAAGCCATCGGTGGTGCGCAGGGCCCACACGGCGGAGCCCAGGCAGGGCCACACGGCACCGTTGAACTCGGTCGCCTGGTCGGGGTGCCAATGGGGCGCGAGGACGGTGGCGTAGCGGTCGCGGTGGTCGGGGTGGACATGAGCCAGGATGTCCGGGAGCGCGGCGAGAGGGTCTGCGTCGTCGAGGGTTACGCGGACGAGTTCGTGGAAAATCGCGGTTCCTTCCCAGGCCGCGCGGTCGCCGTGCGTGAGAGCAGCGATCCGGCGGGCCGCGTCCATGGTGGCTTCCCGGCCGGCGGCAGCGAAGCGGACCGCGGAGGTCGATGCCCGCATCAAGGAGCCGTTGCCCGCTGCTCGTTCGTTGACCTGGACGTGGAACGCGGCGGCGAGGTCCCAGGGCCTGCCGTTGGTCAGGACGTCTTCGGTCTGCAAACCGATGTCCTTCGGTTCCGACGATGCCCACCGCTGGAAGCGGGCGAATATGTCCGGCAGATCCAGTCCGCCCCGCTCCAGCAGCGACTCAGCGACCAGGACGGCCATCTGCGTGTCGTCGGTCGCCTCGCCGGGATCCCAGCCGCCACCTCCGCACATCTCGCCACCGCCACCGCCACCGGCACCGGCATCGACATCGGTCACAGGAAACCGGGCGGAAAACGCACCCTGGTGACCGAACTCGAAGGGGCCTCCCAGCGCGTCGCCCACCGCCGAGCCGACGATCACGCCGGCGGCCCGCTGAATCCGCTTCATCGACGCAGATTATCCGTAGCGCGCAGACCGCCATGGCCTTCGCACCGCCTCTGCCGCCGACCAGGTAGGCGGCGATGGTGGCGGAGACCTTCATCGAGGCGCCGACGAAAGGCATCGCGTAGACCGCGTCGGCGGAGGGGACGTCATGCCGCGTGCTCCCGCGGTGTCGGTGGTCTGCGGGGTCAGGGCCTTGCGGGTGATGCGTTCGGCGATGGCCGCGACCAACGCCACCCACCTCGCCCCTCTGGACCTTCGAGCACGCTCGACCGGTACGACCCGCCTCACCACGGCACGATCGGTGGCATGTACCCGACGCACTGGGTACGGTGCAGATCTTGCAGAGAGTGAATTCGGAACGGCTCGCTGGTGGGGGAACTCGGGATGACGCATGATCCGAACGGCTCGTTGCCGCCTGCGCCTTCGCGTCCCCCTCAGGTCCCGCCGCCCGCGCCCTCAACCGCCCACGGCGCGCCGCCGCGCTGGGCATGGTGGGTGGTCGGCATCCTGATCCCGGTCATCGGCCTCGTCGTGACCGTGCTCACCCAGCAGCGATCCGGCACACCGCAGGCGGGCGCCCCGGTCGGGCACACCTCAGCCCCCGCCCCCGCTCCACCGGCCACCACGCCCACGACTCCGCGGGCCTCAGCCGCCCAGGACGCGGACACCGCCTCGCCCTCGTCCCCGTCGAGCGCGGCCCCAGCCGTTCTCGGATCGGGCAACTTCGCTCTGGAGCCGGGGCACAGTGCGGACCTGGAGCACGGCACCGCCGGCAAAGCGGTGAAGAGCCCGGACATCTCGTGGAGCGGGGACGACGATTTCGCCGCGCTGAACGGACGGGTCGCCCGCTCCCTGGAGGGGGCGACTCTCACACACTGCGTGGACCTCATCCGCGACTACTCCACGGGTTCGGCATCCATGGCTCCGGCAGGCACATGGTTCTGCATGCCGACCAGCGCGGGGCACGTGGCGGGCCTTGAGTACCTGGGTCCGATCGAGGGCGGCCGACGGCAGTTCCACTACATCGTGTGGGACGCGCTCGCCCCGACATCCTGAGCGGTCGGCGACCCGCCGCCGGCGAGGCGGTCAGTGATCTCGCCATGGGGACTCACCTCGGCGGGAACGGTCCACGTGGGCTTCGGAGAACGGGCAAGGCGTTCGTAGTCGCGAACGTCGCGGGGGTTCTCACGATTCAGCGGGGGTGCGTTCAGCGCACTCGCTCACCGGTGGACGAGCAGGCACAGCCATGCGGGAACAGTGAAGGAGAGCCGCAGATCTGGCGAACACCGTCAATCCCACGCCTCATGGCAGAACATGGCGGATCCTGGCTCGTTGCATCCACCGAGTCCGGCTGTGGCGCCTGCCGCCTGCGGCGCAGACGGGGGAAGTGCACACGTTGCCGCCGGACTCGCCTCCTGGACGCCTGGCCCCGTTCCTCGAACCGACGGGGCCAGGTGTTCCCCGGCCGCCGACAGCCGGGGAACACAGTTCGTTCAGCGTGCCGGAGCGCTTGATCGTCACACACCTGGACGAGAGTCCACCGCACCGAACACCGCTCGTACGCGTACGGGCGGCGCAAGCAGTAACGTGCAGGTCAGATGGCCAGAGGGTGGCGGTTCGCCGTCGCCGGAATCCGCTGTCCCGCCGCCCTGCCCTCACGCGGCGCCTGCCGCGCGCTGCCCGACCACCAGCGCCATCCAGATACGGGCGCCTCCTTCGGCCCGGAACACCGCCGCTCCGTCGAAGCCCGAGCACTGCTCGAACGTATCGATGGCGTCCGGTCCTGGCGGCGGCCGCCGTTCCGCGCGGCCCAGGCTCGCCCCACCCGGTGGCGGAGCCTGTACGTGAGGCTCCCGCGCTGCGATGATCATCGACCATGCGTCTCGAAGAACTGGGCCCTGCCGAGCGTCAGTTGTGGCTCTCCTACGCTCACGGCCGGCCGGTCGACGTTCGACCCGCCACACCGCGTGCCGCCCGGCCCGCCATCCGCGCCGAATGCGTCCTGGCCCTGCTTCTCGGCGCCGGTCCCGAGCCCGGTCCGGGTGAACGCCCCGCGCTGCGGCTGAGCGGTGCCGAGATCACCGGCACGCTCGACCTGCGGTTCGCCGACGTCACCGTACCCATCGTCCTGACGGACTGTCAGTTCACCGAAGTCCCTGTCCTGCGAGGGTCCCAGTTCCGGGAACTCGCCTTCACCGGCTGCGAGTTGCCCGGACTGAACGCCGACCTGGCCCAGGTCGACGGCAGGTTCGTACTCTCGCGCTGCCGGCTGTCCGGCCCTCTCGTTCTCTCCCGTGCCGAGATCCGCAGCGATCTGGACCTGACGCACACGGTGATCACGGCCCCGGACGAACAGGCCGTGTCCGCGGTACGTCTCACCACGGGCGGGGATCTGCTGGGCACCCACCTCACCGTGCACGGCGCCGTGCGACTGTCGGGCGCCTCCGTATCCGGCGAGTTCGACCTGCGAGGCGCGCACCTGAGCAACCCGGGCGGCACCGCCCTCGACGCCTACCACGTGCAGATCTCCGAGGACCTGACCTTCCACCCCGGATTCAGGGCCGAGGGCCGCATCATCCTGTCGGGCGCCGACGTGGCGGCGGCCATCGGCTTCTGCGGAGCCCGCCTGCACAATCCGGGGAGCGTCGCCCTCGAAGCCGTCGACGTCACCGTCAGCCGCAACTTCGACCTCGGCGAGGGCCTCACCGTGAACGGCGGCGTCAAGCTCGACGGCACCCACGTCGGCACCCGGCTCAGCTTCAACGACACCACCATGACCCATCCCACGGGCACCGCGCTGTCGCTGCGCCTGGTCCAGGCGCGAGAGACCGATCTGCGCACCCGGCGGCCGATCGACGGCATCGTCGACGCCGGCAACGCCCGACTCGGCGTCCTCTACGACGCGCCCGCCACCTGGCCCGGCAGGCTGCGACTGTCCGACACGGCGTACGACGCTCTCGCCACCCCGTTGCGGGCCGGCGAGCGGCTCGCCTGGATCCGGCGCAGCACCGACGGCTACCAACCCCAGCCCTACGAACAACTCGCTGCGGCCTACCGCCGTCTGGGGCACGAGGACGAAGCCCGCACCGTGCTGCTCGCCAAGCAGCGCCACCGCCGCTCCGGACTCCCCCTGCACGCGCGTGTCTGGGGCTATCTCCAGGACGCCACGGTGGGCTACGGCTACCGGCCCGCGCTCGCCGCCCTGTGGATCATCGCTCTCCTCGCCGTGGGGGCGTCCTTCTTCGCGGCGCATCGACCCGCTCCGCTCGAAGCGGCCAAGGCGCCTCCGTTCAGCCCGGTGTTCTACGCGCTCGACCTCCTGCTCCCCATCATCGGCTTCGGGCAGAAGGCCGCCTTCGCGCCCCAAGGTGCCGGGCAGTGGCTCGCCTACGCCCTGACCACCGCCGGATGGGTTCTGGCGACGACCCTGACCGCCGGGGTGTCCAGGGCCCTCAGCCGCCAATGACACGTCCCGGGGGGGGCGGCTCGGTGTCCGTTCGGGCCCAGCGGGTCCGGCAGGACGCGGCACGGTGCGGTGCGGTGCGGTGCGGTGTGATGGTGGCCGTCGAGGGAGCATCCGTCGGCCGAGTAACGGCCGCGTCGGTAGCGCTGTGCGCGGGGGACGAGGAAACCGTCGAACCCGATCGCCGCGGCCGGCCGGTCGATGAGCCGACCGCGGGTGCCTCGCCCCCTTGTCCACGCGCTCTCACGGCGCGCGTGCGGGGCCCGTCAGACGGCGGCCCGGTCGGCCGCATGCGGTGGGTCGGACGGTCGCCAGTCTCGTCTGAGCAAACCGAAGACCCACGAGTCGGACACCTCGCCGTTCACCACGCAGTCTTCGCGCAGCGTCCCCTCACGGACGAATCCGACCTTCTCCAGGACGCGGGCGGATCCCTCGTTGCGCGTATCGGCCTCGGCCTGGACGCGGTTCAGGTCCAGTGTGTCGAATGCCCACCGCAGCAGGGCGTGCGCGGCCTCTGTCGCGTAGCCGTGGCCCCACATCGCCTCCTTGAGGCAGTAGCCCAGGGACGCGCTGCGGTACTCCGGGTTCCATTCCGTCAGGCCGCACCAGCCGACGAAGGCGCCGTCCGAGGCACGATCGATGGCCACCCGTGCTCCGGTGCCTTCGTCCGCGATCTTCTGACACCTCGTGACGAACCGGTCGGCGCGGGCCCGTTCGGTCCACGGTGGGGAGTCCCAGTAGCGCATCACATGGGCGTCGCTGTGCAGCGCGTAGAGAGGGTCCGCGTCGGCCTCGGTGAAAGGGCGCAGTCGCAGGCGAGCGGTCTGCAAGGTCGGGGTGGCCACAGTCATGCGGGCCATCTTGCGTCCTCGCGGGCGGGCAGAACAGTGATTTTCCGCCCCCTGGTCCGGTGCGCGCGGTGAGCGCGCCGGCTACCGGCGGATCGTGTCAGGGTTCCGCGGGCGTGACGGGATTTCCTCGGAAGCCGCCTGCACCTCGGCGCAGGAGAGGGCACCGAGGTCCGTCGGCCGACCGTCGCGGATATCGGTCGCGGTGGTCACGGCCGCTGCCAGAGCCCTCCGGTAGAGAAGCGAACCGAGACTGATCCTGCGCACGCCCAGCGCGGCCAGTTCGGTGAGGTCCGGGCCGGTCGGTGAGTACAGGATGTTCAGGGGCACGACGAGAGTCCGCGTCAAGGCCGCGATCCCGTCCGGATCCGACAGCCCCGGCACGAACACCCCGTCCGCCCCGGCCTGTTCGTAGACCGCGAGGCGCTCCGCGGTCGTCTCCTCCTGGTCCTCCCGGTGGCCGAGCCAGTGGGTGTCGGTGCGGGCGTTCACGAACAGCGCGGGTACGGCGGCTTTGACGGCGGAGATCTTCGCGGCAAGCAGACCTACGGGGGCGAGGGTGCCGTCCGAGCGGCCGTCTTCGAGGTTGATCCCCGCGGCACCGGCTTCGTGCAGACTTCGAGCAAGTTCGGCCACTTCCTCCGGGTCGTCGCTGAACCCTCTTTCGGCATCCACGGTGAACTGGAATGCGCCCCGTCCGAGTCGGCGGGCCAGCGCCACGGTCGCCTCTGCGGTGGCGGCCGCTCCGTCCGGCAGGCCGAGGGCCGCGGCCACGGCCAGGCTGGTGGTGCCGATCGCGTGGAAACCCTGGGCTGCCAAGGCGGCGGCGAAGGCGTGGTCCCAGGCGTTGGGCAACAACAGCGGCGCGGCCTGATGGTGCAGTTCGGCGAAGGGGGTCAGCGGGCGCCGCAGGAGGCCGGCGGCCAAGGCCGGAGCATGGGCCCTGCCGGGGCAGACCCGGGGCGAGGACCCGAACGTGAGCGGTACGGGAGGCGTGCTCTGCACGACCGCCAGATACAGGAGCACGACGTCGCCCGGGGCGATGTCGCGTCCGGCGACGCGGGTGGCGCGCACCGCCCTGCGACGCGTGGTGCGCACCGGTGGAGTCTCCTGGAGCATCCGGGCCGGCGGTGCGTGGCCGTCGACCGCGGCGTCGACCAGCGCCGCCGTCGCCGCGCACGCCTGCACCAGCAGGCCGATGCGGTGGGCGGCGGCCTCCAGAGCGCACTGGTTCGCGTGCTCCGGCTCCGGCACGAGCAGCGCCACCAGCCGGTCCACGGCCTCGTCCGCGGCTGGGTCCGCGCCCCCGGAGGAGGACCCGGCCACGACGGTCACGGCCTCCGCGACCGCTCCGGGCTCCGGCAACTCCAGGGCCTCGGCGAGGACATGGACCGCTCGCACCCGGGGCTCCCCTCACCGGGGACCGTCGCTGCGCGCCACAGCGCGGCCGGATCCAGCCCGGCGAGTTCGGCTTCCACGAGGGCACTGCGTCGCTGGTGCGGCTCACCGGAACCGGATCGGGCCGCGGTGGCCCGCAGCCACGCGACGCTCGCCCCGACGGGACCGTCGTCCGCCGCCGGTGGTTCGGGGACCAGCGCCGGGTCGGCGAGCGCCGCGCGCACGTCCGTATGCCGGGTGAATTCATGCGTCGCGTGCGTCATGGTCCTGACGCCAGGCGCGGTACGGTTCGGCGCCGACCGAAGTATTTCTGCGGTGTCATGACGGGCGGCGCGCCCTCGCTCGCCGAGCGCCGCGCGGCGCCGTTGCCGACGCCGGGCCAGGCACGGTCGCGGGCAGTCTGCGGCCGTGCGGCCGGGTCTCCCCGTACGGCGAACTCGGCGAGTCGGGCGTTTCAGTCCAGGAAGTCCAGCAGGCGGGCGTTGAGTTCCTCGGGGTCGGTGGAGGGCAGGGAGTGGTGGGTGGCCCCGGGCAGCACGGCCACCTCGGCCTGCGGGAGGGCGCGGCGGGCGCCGGCCGCAACCTTCGCGGCGTGGTGGGCGCGGCTGCGTTGTGCGAGCAGGACCTGTACGGGCATCCGCAGGTCCGCGGTGCGGGGACGGCGGCCTGTGACGATCTTGCGGCCCGGGACTGCGGCGGCCGCCGCGTAAAGACGCCGGCAGGTCTCGTCCAGCAGGACACCGTCCGTCTCCCAGGCCAGGAAGGCACGGGCGCGGGGTTCGCTCGGGCGCAGCAGGTGGGGCAGGGCGCGCAGCAGGTAGCCGGGGCGGAAGCCGGCGAAGACCTGGGTGGGGTCGACGAGGGCGAGGCGGTCGATGCGCTGCGGTGCGTGGAGTGCGTAGTTCACGGCCAGCCAGGCTCCGTACGAGTGGCCGCACAGGTGTGTGCGCGAGAGCGCGAGCCCGTCCAGGAGAGCGTCCAGCCAAGCCATCATGTCCTCGGTGCTCTTCAGCACCGCGCCCCGGCGTTCCGTGCGGCCGGCGTCGCCCAGCAGGTCGACCGCATGGACCCGGTACCGCTCGCCGAGGGCGGGGGCGTTGGCGTACCAGGCCAGGCCGGTGGCTGATCCTCCGGGGAGCAGCATCAGAGGGCGGGCGCCCGGAGGGCCGTACACGTGAACGCGGGTGGGCCCGTACGGCGTGGTGACATCCTGCTCCTCGGTGGAGGCGGGCCAGTGGGAGCGAAGTTCGTCATAGGCACGGTCGAAAGCGGACAGCTGCACGGGCTTTCCCCTCGCTCGGAAAGAATCTCGCTGAGCGAGATAATATCCAAGAGGCCCGAGGAGTGTGCGTGAACGACGATCAGAGTCCGGCGATGGGACTGGTGCACCTGCTGCGCGCGGTCGCCGTGGAGTTCGACCTGCTCGGCGCGGAGTTCGCCGCGCGTCACGGGCTCCACCCCACCGATGTGCGCGCCCTGATCCACCTGCTGGACGCGGCACGGGAGGACTCCCTCGCCACACCCGGCCGGCTCGGCGAACGACTGAGCCTCAACTCGGCCGGGACCACAGCCCTGATCGATCGCCTGGAGCGACTCGGACTGATCCGGCGGACCAGGGACACCGCCGACAGGCGACGCGTCCTCCTGCACGTGGAGGAGAAGGCACAGGAACTCGGATGGGCCTTCTTCGGACCGGTGATCAACGACGTGAGAGGCGTCGCCGAAGAGTTCGACGCGCACGAACTGGAGACGGTGCGTCGCTTCCTGACGTCGGCGCTTGATGCCACCCGGCGGACGTCGTGACCCACGCGCGTCCGGTGCGGGGCGCCGCCCTCTGACCCCCTGGCGCGCGAGACGCCGGGGCGCGTACGGCGGTGACGCCGAGAACGGCCCACCTGACGCGGCCCGCCCGGACGTGGCCCGCCCGGACGTGGCCGCGCGCCGATGTCGTGGCTCCGGACCGGCGTCTGACGTCGTGCGGATCAGGGAACGGAACGCGGAATAGAGACCGGCGTTGCCGTAGTTAGTTCATGTGCTGTAACAATGCATGATCACATACTGACCGGTATCCGGCGAACCCCCCAGGAGCACCCACGTGACCGGCACGACGACCACTTCCCGCGCGGCCCAGATACTGTCCCGCCCGATCTCCCTCAACGGCCTGACCGTCCCGAACCGGATCGCGATGGCGCCGATGACCCGGATGTTCTCCCCGGGCGGCGTCCCCGGCGCCGACGTGCGCTCGTACTACGCCCGTCGGGCCGCCGCCGGAGTCGGCCTCATCATCACCGAGGGCACGTACGTCGGACACGAGTCGGCCGGACAGAGCGACGACGTGCCGCGCTTCCACGGCGAGGAGCAGCTCGCGGGCTGGGCGAAGGTCGCCGAGGACGTCCATGCGGCGGGCGGCACGATCGTCCCGCAGCTGTGGCACATCGGCATGGTCCGCAATCAGGGCGAGGCCCCCTTCCCCGAGGCTCCCGCCGTCGGCCCCTCGGGCCTGGCCACCGCGGGTGCCGAGGCCACCGGCAGGGCCATGACGCAGCAGGACCTCGACGACGTCGTCGCCGCGTTCGCCCAGGCCGCCGCGGACGCCGAGCGCATCGGCTTCGACGGCGTGGAGCTGCACGGCGCCCACGGATATCTGCTCGACCAGTTCCTGTGGGAGGGCACGAACCGGCGCACGGACGCCTATGGCGGCGACCCGGTGGCCCGGACCAAGTTCGCCGCGGAGATCGTCGCGGCCGTGCGCGAGAAGGTCTCCTCGGACTTCCCGATCCTGTTCCGCTACTCGCAGTGGAAGCAGCAGGACTACAAGGCCCGGCTCGCCGAGACCCCTGAGGAGCTGGAGGCCATCCTGACCCCGCTCGCCGCGGCCGGCGTCGATGTGTTCCACGCCTCAACCCGCCGTTACTGGCTGCCGGAGTTCGACGGATCGGATCTCAACCTGGCCGGCTGGACGAAGAAGATCACCGGCAAGCAGGTCATCAGCGTCGGTTCGGTCGGCCTCGACGGCGACTTCGTCAACGCCTTCCTGGGCAAGGGATCGCCGGTCAAGAGCATCGACAACCTCCTCGACCGTCTGGAGTCGGAGGAGTTCGACATGGTCGCCGTCGGGCGCGCGCTGCTTCAGGACCCCGAGTGGGCGGCGAAGGTCCTCGCCGACCGCTTCGACGAGCTGAAGCCGTACGACGCCGCCTCGCTGAAGACCCTGAGCTGATCCGCACCTGAGCTGGTCTCATCCGCGCCGATCTCATCTGCGCCGATTCATCTGAGGTGATCCCGCAGGCGCGGGCCGCCGCTTGGGCGGCCCGCGCCTGTTCCGTCACACGGCAGGCTCGGGCGCCGCGATCTGCTCCGCGAGACGCTCGCGCAGCGCGGTGAGCCGGGCGATCTCGGCGTCGAGTGCGGCGATCCGCCCGGCCACGACCCCTGGGCGGCACCCGGCGTGGGCGCGGAGCACCGGCGCCCGGGCTGGGCGATCAGCAGGTCGATGCGGTCGGCGCACACCCGGACGTCCGCCACGGTCAGGCCGAGCGAGAGCAGTTCGCGCACCACACGGACGCGGGCCACGTCCCGCTCCACGTAGACCCGTTGGCCCGACGCGGTGCGCCTCGGCGCCGGCAGAAGGCCCCGCTCCTCGTAGAAGCGCAGGGCGCGCGGTGTGGTGCCTGCGGCCGCCGCCGCGTCGCCGATCCGCATCCAGGACCTCCCTCTCGCATCGCGTGCGGTCAGACTTCGACCACCAGGGTTCCGAAGTGCCGCCCCTGCTGTAGTTCCTGCAACGCGGACGGAGCGCGTTCCATGCCCGGCAGCACCGTGTACGGGAAGGTGATCCGCCCGGCCCGCAGCCAGTCGGTGAAACGCTCGTGCCACTCCTCCTCCACTCCGGGATGGTCCACGGTCTGATAGCCGAGCAGCGAGACCGAGCGTTTCACCAGGACGAACGTGTCGATCACGGTCGGCGAACTCCCGCCGGACAGCGCCGGATCGAACTGTCCGGCCAGGGCGCCCACCACGACGACCCGCGCGCCGGGCCGCGTCAACTCCAGTGCGGCAGTGAGCTGTTCACCGCCCACGTTGTCGACGATCACGTCGTAGCCGTCCGGGGCGGCCTCGGCGAGTGAGGGTCCTCCAGGGTCGCCGGGCACGACCACGGCGTCGTATCCGAGTTCCTGCCGCAGCCGCGCGGCCTTGGCCGGGCTGCGGGTGGTGCCGACGACCCGCGTGGCGCCGAGCAGTCGCGCGGTCTGCCCGGCGAGCGAACCGACCCCGCCGGCCGCGCCGGTCACCAACACCGTCTCACCGGGCCGCAGTCGGGCCAGTCGGGTCAGCGCCCCGTACGCGGCCGACGCCGTGGACAGCAACGCCACCGGGTCCGGGTGTCCGTCGGGCACGAGACGTACGGCGTCCTCGGCGACCACCGCGTACTCCCGCCACCCCTGCATGTGTGTGACCAAGGCGCCGGTCCGTACGTCCGCGACGCCGGGCCCGGTCGCCACCACTTCGCCCAGCGCGGGCCCGAACAGGGTCTCGCCGGGCTTCAGCGGTGGGAACGGAAAGTCCTTCGCACCGGCCGAGATCAGAGTGCGCAGCCCCGGGAACACCAGGAAGTGCCGGTTGCGGACGAGGAGTTGACCCGGGGCGGGGCGTGGGACGGGCGCCTCGGCGACCTCGAAGTGCTCGGGCCCCGGCAGACCGGCGGGGCTGGCCGCCAGGCGGATCTCGCGGCCGATGGACGGTGTGGGCATGGGGAACCTCCGGGCGCCGAAGTGGCTGGGCAGGCCCGGACGCTAACTCTTGACGTGCGGGTGATGGGCAAGCCCGTGCGGCCCCTTGCGGCCACTCCCGCCGACACCTCACACACCTGGGCCCTCGAAACCTGAGCGCCTGGACGCCTGGACGCCTGGACGCCTGGGCCAGGGACGCCTCTTGAGGCTCACGAGTCCCGGTCGTTCACTTCTTCTTCACATCAGTGGGTGCAACCTGTCACCTTCTTTGCCGGTCTGCCCTGGTGCCGGTCCAACCTCTGTCGCCCTGCGGTACAGACGCCCAGCGGCACGGACGGACCGGCACCACCGCATCCGGAGCTACAGGAGTGTGAACGGCATGGGACGGCAACGAACTCTCGCGGCATGCGCGACAGTGCTGGCGGTGACGGGCGGAGTTCTGGCGGTGCTGCCGGCTCAGGCCGCCACCGGTACGCAGTCGGCAGCCGCCCGCGCGGGCGATCTCGACGGCGACGGCTTCGGCGATCTCGCGGTCGGTGCTCCGGAGGGGACGATCGCGGGGCACGCGAAGGCCGGCTACGTCTCCGTGGCGTACGGCACCGCGCAGGGCGTACGCACCACCCGCCACAAGGGAATCACCCAGCGCACCGCGGGCATCCCGGGCACCCCGGAGGCGGGCGACCGGTTCGGCTCGGCCACCGCCGTCGGTGACGTGGACGGCGACGGATACGCCGACCTCGTCATCGGGTCGGGCGGCGAAGCGATCGGTTCGGTCAAGGGCGCCGGCTCGGTGACCGTCGTCTTCGGCGCGAAGGGCGGCCTCGGCAACGACGCGATCGCCTTCCACGCGCCGAC
Source organism: Streptomyces sp. Q6 (assembly GCF_036967205.1). Taxonomy (NCBI): domain Bacteria; kingdom Bacillati; phylum Actinomycetota; class Actinomycetes; order Kitasatosporales; family Streptomycetaceae; genus Streptomyces; species Streptomyces citrinus. The sequence goes on along the minus strand of NZ_CP146022.1, from coordinate 8,417,145 downwards.
CCCGACGGCCCGTCAGGCATTCGGCAACAAGCTCGCCGTCGGCGACTTCGACCACGACGGGCGGGACGACATCGCCGTCGCGGCCGGCGCCAAGGTCCAGGTCGTGAAGGGCGCAGCCAAACTGCGCGATACGTCGAAGCCGGCCATGAAGGCGTACACGCCGCCCGGCGGTGGCGCCGGGGCCGAGCAGGTCGCGGCCGCCGACGTCAACGGCGACGGGTACACCGACCTCGCCACCGTCGCCTACTTCGACGACCCCGCGGACGAGGGCACCCTCGGTGTCCTGGCGGGCTCGGCCCAGGGAATCACCGGCAAGGCGCTGGGCCGTACCGGGCTGCCGTTCGCCGGGTACAGCATCGTCGCCGGCGATGTCACGGGCGACGGCCGCGCCGACATCGTCGTGAGCACCGGATACTCGGACGGCCCGGACGACTTCCTGCTGCGGATGTTCCCCGGCACCGCGTCCGGCCTCGGAGCGGGGGTCGCCTACCCGGGTACGGCCCAGCCCGGTCGCGCCGCGACCCTCGCGGACCTCGACGGGGACGGCCACGCCGACCTCGTCACGTCCGACGTCACCGTCCCCGACCCCGACGGCTTCAACAACGCGGGCGCCGTCACGGTGGTGCCGGGTACCACGTCGGGTCTGGACGCGGACGGCGCGCGCACCATCTCGCTGGCCACCACGGGCGTGGCCGGAGCCAGTGAAGGAAATGACCTCTTCGGCTCCGCGGTAACCGCCGGCGACTACAACGCCGACGGCGCCGCCGATCTGACCGTCGGCGCCCCCGGCAAGTACCTCGGCACGGGCGCGGTCAGCGTCCTCCCCGGCTCCGCCGACGGGCCGACCGGCACGGGGTCGATCCTCTTCACCCCGCAGGACCTGGACCACCCGGCGGTCAAGGCCCGCTTCGGCTCGGCGCTCGGCGCGACGACGCGCCCCTGACCACCCCGGGGCGTCCGGCACTCCGGACGCCCCGCTCGTCCAGGGGGACCCGTACCGCGGCGGCACCAACTAGTGTGACGGCGACGCCCCGTCGAGGTTCCGGGCGGGCGTTCGGGCGCACACCCCCGCGCCCACGGCACACCTCCCGCATCATCCGCGGTGTCCGGTCACCCGGCCGGAGCGGCCGGACACCGCACCGAAGCGCACCCCATGGACATGTGCGCCGGGCACCGCGATCCGCCCGCCACACACGTGTGGCACTCCACGCGAGAAAAGGATCAGCCTTCCATGCCGAAGGTTCTTCACGACGACGCCATCGTGCGGGTCACGAGCGATGTCTACGCCGTCTCGGGCAGCAACACCAACTGGGTGATCGTCAAGGACGGTGACAGCGGCACCCTCATCGACACCGGCTACCCGGGCGACCGCGACGCGGTGCTCGCTTCTCTGGAGAAGGTCGGACTGCGCCCGGGGGCCGTGTCCGCCGTCCTGGTCACGCACGCGCACAACGACCACATCGGCGCGGCCGAGTACCTGAGCGCCGAACACGGAGTGCCGGTCCTCATGCACGAGGAGGAAGTCCCGCACGCCCGCCGTGACTTCCTGGACCAGGTGTCCGTCGGCCAGATCCTCGCCCGGGCGTGGCGTCCCGGTGTCCTCCCCTGGGCCGTCCACGCGCTGCGCTCCGGCGGGACCCAGCATGTCCCGATCGCCAAGCCGCAGGGCTTCCCCGGTTCCGGGGGCCTCGACCTGCCCGGCTCCCCCGTTCCCGTGCACACGCCGGGACACACGCGCGGCCACTGCGCCTACCACCTGCCCACCCACGGGATTCTCATCACCGGCGACGCCGTGGTGACGGCTCATCCCACGGCACGCACCCAGGGGCCGCAGCTGCTCCCGAACATGTTCCACACCGACCGGTCCCGCGCCCTGGACTCCCTGGATCTGCTCGAAGGGATGGAGGCGGACGTACTGATCCCCGGGCATGGTCCTGTGCATCGCGGCCAGGTGCGCGAGGCTGTCTCGGCGGCACGCGATCACGCGAGGGGCCGCACCCGCAGGTGAGTCGGCGGGAGCGGCGTCAGGCGAGCCACCCGGATCTGTGCAGCGCGTCGAGAACCAGCCCGTCGACGGCGGAGACCCGGTGCCGGTCGGCGTACCGGAACCACGCCTTCTCGGCGATCTCCCTGGACGGGGTCAGTTCGCCGCGGTGGTCGGCGACGTAGCAGATCATCCTGAAGGGGTCGTGATCCGGGTGGCCCTCGCCGATCTCGAACGTGCCGAAGTGCACCATCGAATCGGGGTCGATCGCCGTCCGCAGTTCCTCGTCGATCTCGCGCACCAGGGTGTCGCGGTCGGACTCACCCGCCTCACGATGACCGCCGGGGAAGTAGAAGCGATCTCTGCCGTGGCTCCGCGTGACCAGCACCCGGTGGTCACGGACGAGGATCCACGCCACCTTCTCCGGCACCCCCACACCCTTGTCCTCGGCCATGACTCGGGACGGTAGCCGAGGTCACCGTCCCGAGTCAGCACTCTCGGCCCTCCACGCTCCGCGTGGGCCCTTCGCCCGCGTCGACGCTCAGAAGTAGCGGGTGAACGCCTCGGGATCGACCGCGAACATGCCGCTGAACGGCGTGTTGAGCTGGTAGATGAGCAGCACCGTGAAGGTGATGAGCGCGGACAGGCCCATCACCATCACCACGTGGGTGAAGCTGCGCGTCACACCGAACATGAACATGAAGGCGACCGTGAGGAAGCCGCCCACGATCAGGCCGAACCAGATCACGGGAGACAGCCGCTCCCCGGCATCCGACTCCCGTCCGCGCCGCGCCTCGTCCAAGGTGCTCAGCTGCGCGAGGGTCTCCTGCACCGTGGCCTGCTGCACCTGCGTCTCACCGGTCGATTCCTGGGCCGTGGCACGGACTCGGTCCAGCAGGTGCCAGCCGGCAGTGTCGGGGGCGCTCTCCTGCGCCATCGAGGGCCACTCCGTGTCGACGACGTGACGTACGTACGTGTTCATGTCGACGCGCATCCGTTCGGCCTGCGCGGTGGGCAGCCCGGCGGCGAGCAGATGGATCTGGTGAGCGGCGCTCGCCTCCGTCGCCACGTGGTCCTCGGCGCTGGAGTGCGTGTCCCACACGGAGACGAGGGCGAGGCCGAGGACGAGCGCGTAGAGCACGCCGACCATCATCGAGATGTACTCGGCGACGTCCTCGCGGGGTTCCTCGTCCGGGCCCATCGGCCACAGGCGGTGCTTGAGCACGACGATCGCGGCGGCGAGCAGCGCTACGCCGAGGACGATGGCGAGACTTTCGATCATCAGGGTCCTGGTCGGTCGGGAGGCGATGGGCGGGGGCGGCGGGAGGCGGTCGGCGCTCTCAGTTCCTGCGGGAACCGAGCAGGACCGCCGCGAGCGCGGCCGGCAGGAGGATGAGGAACAGGGCGGTCATGAGTCCGAGTCCGGTCGGCGTGTGGTCGTCCCGGACGAAGCGACGCAGCAACGGACGCTGCGGCGCGGCCTCCTGACGGGTGGCTGCCTCCTGACGAGGAGCGGCCTGCCGGTGGGGCAGGGGCAGCACGGGAGACGCCGGTGCGACTCCGGGCGGCGCGACGCCCGGCGGAGGAGGGACGGCGGCCAGCAGCGCGGCGGCGAGCGGAACGGGCGCCGGGCCGACGGGCACGGGCGGCAGCCCCAGCACCTCGGGCGGTACCTCGAACGCGCCGGGCGGCAGGTTCGCCGCCGGTTCGCGCCGAGTCTGCGGGGGCGCCGTCGCCCGGGAGCGCGGAGGTGACGTCCGTACGGCCGTTCCGGTCAACGTGAAACGCGCCGAAGCCGTAGCCATGAGCCGCGGCGGTGCCACCTCCCCGCCCCCGGGCCCGAGCGTGCGCAACCGGTCGGTGCCCAGGGCGCGGCCCCGCCCGACGTACCTGCCGGGCGCGCGCCGCACCTCGGCGGTGCAGACGGCCGACGCTCCGGGCGCGAGCCGGGGACGACCGACGTCCTGCCGGCGCAGCCGACTCGGGCCGGGGCGAGCGCCGGATCGGTGACCTGGACCTGATACGCCGTCCGGTTTCCGGGGTTGCTCACGGTGTAGCGGACCACTGCCCGTGCGGGCCCGGTGACGCGTGCGGTCTGCACGAGGTTCAATCGGGCGCCCACTCCCGCGTATCCGGAACGGGCGCTCGCCCGCACAGTGGCTCGCAGGTACGGCTGTCTCCCGGCGGCCTCCGCCTTGCCGACCCAGGTACCGGCGCGGGCCCGTCCCGTCGCGGTGCAACGCGTCGACCGCAGCCCGGTCAGCCGGGGCACCCGGTCACCGCCGCCGGGGCACCGGATACGGGCTCCCGGGAACGCCGGATCATCGATCCGGATCCCGTAGAGGTCGGCGCCGCCCCGGTTGGTCAGCCGGTACGTCTTCACCACGGTCGCGTCGGTTCGGATTCCGGGCCGCAGCGCGCCCAGGCCAGGGCGTGTGTTCACGGTGACGTCGAGCGCGAGACCGTTCGCCTCCGCACCGTCGGCCACGGTCGGAGCATCGGCCGTCCAGCAACAGGCCGCCCCCAGCAGAACAGCCAGCAGCAAGCTGCGCAGCGAGGTACGGGTGCGGCCCGATCGTCCGATGATCATTTCGGTGATGCTGGTCGCCACCCGGGGCGGGCGCCGCCCTGGCGCGCGCACACCTGGCGTGATTCACACGAACGGCCGCCGTACGGCTCGGACGCCGCGCCACACGTCACAGGGATGGGCCCGGCCGCGCGGCCGGGCCCATCCCTTCCTGTGCTGCGCTCAGTGACGCGGCCCCTTGCCGCGACGACCGATCCCGCCCTCACCGGGCATGCCCGGATCGCCCTTGGGGTTGTCGAACTCGATCTTCTCCTTGCGCACGGTGTCGGAGACCTCCTTCGTCTCCGTGACCTTCTGGGTCTCGAGCCGGACGCGCTCGACCGGCACGGTCTCCTTGCGGACGACCGCACGTTCGGCGTGCAGCGTCACCTCGGTCTCCGCCTCGCCGATCGTGGCGCGCTGGACGTCGCCGTCCCGGATCGGCTCCCGCACCACACGAACCTCTTCGTGCGACACGGGGACCGTGGTGGTCACGTTCTCCGTCTCGACGACCTTGCGCAGGTGGGCACGGCCGACCTCTTGCTCCTCCACGCCGACCCGCAGGCGCTCCTCGGAACGGATGAGTTCGTCGGCCTTGCCCGGTACGTCCGCGGCGCCACGCATCGCGGGTTCCCGGGCGCCCGCGGCGTGGCGGCCGTGGGCCTCGCCGGTCGCGAAGCCTGCCGCACCTGCACCCGCACCCGCCGCACCGCCCGCTCCTGCCGCGCCGCCCACACCCTGGCCCGTGCGATCAGTGCGGTTCCCGGCTCCGGCGTTGCCGGCCGGGGCGGCCGCGGGCCTGCTCAGGCCGTAGTGCGCGTACAGCTGCTGCTGCTCCGACTCGTCGAGGTGCTGGTCGGCTTCGACTCGAGGCGCGTCCTTGACCGCCTCCTTGGTGTACATCACCTGGAGCCGGTCGTCCTTGTGCGCGGCTCCGTTCAGCGGCACGAAGGTTTCCTTCATGCCGAAGAGACCCGTCTTGACCGTCGCCCAGTCTGGCTTGCCCGTCTTGTCGTCAAGGTAGACCCGCTCGACGCTGCCGATCTTCTCTCCGGTGCGGTCGTAAGCGGTGAGCCCAACGAGAGCATCGGGGTTGCTGATCTCGCCCTGCGTCATGCGTGATCACTCCCTTCGGGACATGGAGGCGGCGGAGCGCCACCGAGTTGGCCATGTGCCACATATCCATCGCGCGGCGAAACGGCGGAGCGCGCAACAAGGGGCTTCACTCGCTGTAGCTGAAATGCCTGGTGAGAACCGGTTCTCGGGGTGGGCACAGGCGATGTGACGCGATGACCCCGGGGCCTTTTGACGAGGGCCGTTCGGGTGAACGCTTGGCATTTACCACTCCCCTCGCTCGGGATCCGCTGAGTCCCGATGGATCCCGAACCGGACCCGCGGCGCCCGAGGCCGACCGGAAGCACGCGCGTGCCCCGCCGTCCATCAGCGGACGACAGGGCACGCGCAGTCAGGAGTTCCCCATTCCCGGAGGAACGGGTCATGGCGGAGGAGCAGTTCGGACCCGCGGCTGTCTTCGCGGGTTCAGGCAGCGCGACAGGTGCGGTCGGTAGCGATCCGTTCGGACCCGGCGAGCCGGGCACACACCCAACGAATCGAGGCCTCGTCACTCACCGGCGCCCTCGGTCTGTGCCGGGGTCAACCACACGGTCGCCAGTGGGGGGAGTGTGAGTCGGATGCTGGTGGGGTGGCCGTGGGAGGGGGTGTCTTCGGGTTTGACGGGGTCGCGGTTGGTGATGTCGCTGCCGCCGTAGCGGGTGTGGTCGGTGTTGAGGGTTTCGTGCCAGGCGGGGATGGTGGGGGGGACGCCGAGGCGGTAGTCGTGGCGGACGACGGGGGAGAAGTTGGCGACGGCGAGCAGGGGGGTGTCGTCGGTGGCGTGGCGCAGGAAGGCGAAGACGTTGTCTTCGACGGCGTCGCCGATGATCCAGGTGAAGCCGGCCGGGTCGGTGTCCTGTTCCCACAGGGCGGGGGTGTCGCGGTAGACGGTGTTGAGGTCGCGGGTGAGGTCGCGGATGCCGCGGTGGTCGGGTGCGGCGCTGTAGGCGGGGTCGAGGAGCCACCAGTCGGGGCCGTGGGCTTCGGACCATTCGGCGCCCTGGGCGAATTCCTGTCCCATGAACAGGAGTTGTTTGCCGGGGTGGGCCCACATGTAGGCGAGGTAGGCGCGGTGGGTGGCGCGTTGCTGCCACCAGTCGCCGGGCATTTTGGAGACGAGGGAGCGTTTGCCGTGGACGACTTCGTCGTGGGAGATGGGCAGGACGTAGTTCTCGCTGTAGGCGTAGACCATCGAGAAGGTCATCTCGTGGTGGTGGTATTTGCGGTGGACGGGTTCGTGGCTGACGTAGTCCAGGGTGTCGTGCATCCAGCCCATGTTCCATTTCAGGCCGAAGCCGAGGCCGCCGAAGCCCGTGGGGCCGGTGTGGTGGGTGGCGCGGGTGACGCCGTCCCAGGCGGTGGATTCCTCGGCGATGGTGACGACGCCGGGGACGCGGCGGTAGAGGGTGGCGTTCATTTCCTGGAGGAAGTCGACGGCGTCGAGGTTCTCGCGGCCGCCGTGCTGGTTGGGGGTCCACTGTCCTTCCTCGCGGGAGTAGTCGAGGTAGAGCATGGAGGCGACGGCGTCGACGCGCAGGCCGTCGATGTGGAACTCCTCGCACCAGTAGAGGGCGTTGGCGACGAGGAAGTTGCGGACTTCCTTGCGGCCGTAGTCGAATTCGAGGGTGCCCCAGTCGGGGTGGGCCGAGCGCAGGGGGTCCTCGTGTTCGTAGAGGGGTTTGCCGTCGAATTCGGCCAGTGCCCAGTCGTCGCGGGGGAAGTGGGCCGGGACCCAGTCCATGAGGACGCCGATGCCTGCTTGGTGCAGGGTGTCGATGAGGTGTTTGAAGTCGTCGGGGGTGCCCAGGCGGGCGGTGGGGGCGTAGAAGCCGGTGACCTGGTAGCCCCAGGATCCGCCGAAGGGGTGTTCCGCGACGGGCAGGAACTCGACATGGGTGAAGCCCAGATCGGCGATGTAGGCGGGGAGTTGCTCGGCGAGCTGGCGGTAGGTCAGTCCCGGGCGCCAGGACGCGAGGTGGACCTCGTAGACGGAGAACGGCGCCCGGTGCGCGGGACGGTCCCCGCGCCGCGCGAGCCACTCCGCATCCCCCCAGGCGTGGTGCGAGACGTGCACGATCGATGCCGTCGCCGACGGCTTCTCCGTCCGACGCGCCATGGGATCCGCTCGCAGGGAGCTGGAGCCGTCGGGGGCGAACACCTCGAACTTGTACAGCTCGCCCTCCCCGATCCCGGGCACGAACAGCTCCCAGATGCCCGTCGAGCCGAGCGAGCGCATGGGTGTCGACGTGCCGTCCCAGCCGGTGAAGTCTCCGAGCACACGTACCCCCAGCGCATGGGGCGCCCACACCGTGAAGCGAGTGCCCCGCACCCCTTCGTGCGCGATGACGTGTGCTCCGAGCACGGTCCACAGTTCCTCGTGCCGACCCTCGCCGATCAGATGCAGGTCCAGCTCCCCCAGCGTGGGCAGGAAGCGGTAGGGGTCCTCCTCCTCCACGCGCGCGTCGGGATAGGTGGTGTGCAGCCGGTAGGGCGGGACCGAGACGAGTGGCAGTCCACCGGTGAACAGTCCGTCTCCCCTGTCGGCGAGCCTCCAGGCGGTGTCACCGACGACCACGGCCAGCGCCTGCGCGCGCGGGCGCAGGCACCGCACGGTGAGCCCGTCCGGATCCGGGTGCGCGCCGAGAACGGCGTGCGGATCGTGGTGCGTTCCGCTCAGCAGACGCGTACGGGTGGTGCTGTCGACGTCCGGTACGGCGCGTGCGTCCCGGTACGTGAGTGTGTCGGCGGCGAGCTCGGCCACCATGGGTGCCTCCTACTTGGCCTCGGGGGCGGCGCGGTGGGCGCCGGACGCCGAACGGCGTCAGCGACTCCCCGCGAGGCGGGCGGCCGCGTGAAGGGGTATGACGATCCAGTCGGGGCGGTGCGCCGCCTCGTACAGCACCTCGTAGACGGCCCGGTCGGCTTCGTAGGCGCGCAGCAGTTTCGGCAGGTCCGCCGGCTCGAAGTCCCCGGACTCGCCGTAGCCCGCGCAGAACGCCGCGCGGCACTCGTCGGCCCACTGCCGTCGCGGGCTGAGCCGCTTGTGGGCCGCGTAGTCGAAGGACCGCAGCATGCCGACGACGTCGCGGACCGGCGAGTGTTCGGCACACCGCTCGGCCATGGGTTTCGCGGGCTCGCCCTCGAAGTCGACCACGTACCAGCGGCCCGAGGCCCGCAGCACCTGGCCCAGGTGGAGGTCGCCGTGGATCCGCTGGAGGGGCGGGTGACCGACTCCGGTCGCGATGCTCGCGAACACCGCGTGCAGGCCGGGTACGTGGGGGCGCAGGGCCGGGACCGCGGAGGCGGCCTTCTCGAGCCGACCCATCATCTCCTCGGCGAGGCGCGTCTCGTGGTGGGCCGACGGTGTCCGGGTGGGAAAGGCGCGTGCGAGCGCCGCGTGCAGTTCGCCCGTCGTCCGGCCCAGGTCCCGCGCCTGCGTCACGAAGTCCTCCCTCTCGGCCGCGGAGCGCCGGGCCAGGATCCAGCCGTCCGTGGCACCGGCGAGGAAGGGCTGGACGATTCCGAGCGTGCACCAGAACGGGTCGACGGTGCAGAACCAGGCCGTGGGCGCCGGCGCCCACGGGTATCCGAGCTTCGCCAGCGCGGTGGGCACTTCCAGGTCCGGGTTCACCCCGCGCTGGACACGGCGGAACAGCTTGAGTATGAGTCGGTCCCCGTACACGATCGAGGTGTTGGACTGCTCGGTGTCCAGGACCCGGGGCGTGAGGTCCGCGGGCACCGAGGTGCGGGGCATGGACTCGAAGCGCAGTGCCCCGGTCCGCCCGCCGCGACGGATCCGGTCGAGCAGCAGCACCGCCGTGCGGTGGTCGTGAACGGCGTCGTAGACCATCAGCTCACGCCCGGCAGGACCGCCCACGGAGCCGAGCAGGCAGTGCCGCAGTCGCGGCGGCGGGCTGACGGCCGCCCCCAGGATCAGCTGGTAGTGGGCGGCGTCGCGGACGGTGTCCTCCTGGACCCGCACCACGAGATGGAAGCAGTCGGCCGCCAGTTGGGTCGCGGCGGCGACAGCGACCTCTGTGATCGGGTGCCCGCTACCGGAGTACCAGCGCTGCCGGGGCAGCCACCGTCTCAGCAGGTCCGTGAGCGACGAGTTGAGCACCGGCGAGGACAGAGCGCCGGGTTCGGTCAGCGTCGGGGTCATGGCGTCAGGTCCAATCGTGATGGGCAACGCGCGGCTTGAGGCAGTTCCCCGGCAGGCGGAACCAGTAGAAGCCGTGTCCGGCGAGGGTGAGCAGGTACGGCAGTTCGCCGATGGCCGGGAAGCGCACTCCGCCGATCAGCTCGACCGGGTGCCGGCCGTTGAAGGCCTGGAGGTCGAGTTCCGTGGGCTGGGCGAACCGGGAGAAGTTGTGCACGCACAGCACCAGGTCGTCCTTGTACTCACGCAGGAACGCGATCACCGCCGGGTTCGACGACGGCAGCTCGGTGTACGAGCCGAGACCGAACGCCGGGTTCTGCTTACGGATCTCGATCATCCGCCGCGTCCAGTGCAGCAGCGACGACGGGGACGACATCGAGGCCTCGACGTTGGTCACCTGGTAGCCGTAGACCGGGTCCATGATCGTGGGCAGGAACAGCCGCCCCGGATCGCACGAGGAGAAGCCCGCGTTGCGGTCGGGCGTCCACTGCATCGGAGTGCGCACCGCGTCCCGGTCGCCCAGCCAGATGTTGTCGCCCATGCCGATCTCGTCGCCGTAGTAGAGGATCGGCGAGCCGGGCAGCGACAGCAGCAGCGCCGTGAACAGCTCGATCTGGTTGCGGTCGTTGTCCAGCAGCGGGGCCAGACGCCGCCGGATACCGATGTTGGCGCGCATCCGCGGATCCTTGGCGTACTCCGCGTACATGTAGTCGCGTTCCTCGTCGGTGACCATCTCCAGCGTCAGCTCGTCGTGGTTGCGCAGGAAGATGCCCCACTGGCAGCCGGACGGGATCGCCGGGGTCTTCGCCAGGATCTCCGAGACCGGGTACCGCGACTCGCGGCGCACCGCCATGAAGATGCGTGGCATGACGGGGAAGTGGAACGCCATGTGGCACTCGTCGCCGCCCGAGGGGAAGTCGCCGAAGTAGTCGACGACGTCCTCGGGCCACTGGTTGGCCTCGGCGAGGATCACCACGTCCGGGTACTGCGCGTCGATCTCCTTGCGCACCCGTTTGAGGAACTCGTGCGTGGCGGGCAGGTTCTCGCAGTTGGTGCCCTCCTCCGCGTACAGGTAGGGGACCGCGTCCAGGCGGAACCCGTCGATGCCCAGGTCCAGCCAGAACCGCAGGGCCGCCAGGATCTCCTCCTGGACGGCCGGGTTCTCGTAGTTGAGGTCCGGCTGGTGGGAGAAGAAGCGGTGCCAGAAGTACTGCTTGCGGACCGGGTCGAAGGTCCAGTTCGACGCCTCGGTGTCGACGAAGATGATCCGGGCGTCCTGGTACTGCTTGTCGTCGTCGGCCCAGACGTAGTAGTCGCCGTAGGGGCCGTCCGGGTCCGAGCGGGACTCCTTGAACCACTCGTGCTGATCGCTCGTGTGGTTCATCACGAAGTCGATGATGACGCGCATACCGCGCTGGTGGGCGGCGTCCACGAACTCCACGAAGTCGGCCAGATCACCGAACTCGGGGAGCGCGACGATGTAATTGGCGACGTCGTAACCGCCGTCGCGCAGAGGGGACTTGAAGAACGGTGGCAGCCAGAGGCAGTCGACGCCGAGCCACTGGAGGTAGTCCAGTTTCGCGGTGATGCCCTTGAGGTCGCCGACGCCGTCGCCGTTGCTGTCGTGGAAGGACCGGACGAGCACCTCGTAGAAGACGGCGCGCTTGAACCACTCAGGATCCCGGGCAGGTCCCGGTCTTTCGCGCAGCATGAACTCGTTCGTCGCCATGAGGGGTCACCCTCTTTCGTGCGGTTCGATAACGAGCCGACAGAGCACTTGTCCCGACTCAGCCGACGGTGAAGATGTGCGCGGGCGACTGGCCCGGCGTCAGGCACACGTAGTTGGTGGCGCCCCACACATATGTCCGGCCGGACAGTTCGTCCCGCACCGGGACGGACGCGTCCGGAGCGACACCCAGGGCCTCCAGGTCGAGGCGTACGGTGGCTTCCTGGGTGTGGTGCGGGTCGAGGTTCACGACCACCAGAACCGTGTTCGAGCCCTCCCGCTTCGAGTACACGATCACCTCGTCCTTGTCGGCGTGGTGGAAGTGCACCGGGCGCAGAGCACGCAGCGCAGGACTGCGCCGGCGGACGTCGTTGAGCGCGGTCAGCAGCGGGGCGATCGTGCGGCCCTCCCGCTCGGCCGACTCCCAGTCCCGGGGCCGTAGTTCGTACTTCTCCGAGTGCAGATACTCCTCGCTACCGGCCCGTAGCGGAGTGTTTTCGCACAGTTCGTAGCCGCTGTAGACACCCCACGACGGCGACAGCGTCGCGGCCAGCACCGCCCGCAACTCGAACGCGGGACGCCCACCCCGCTGGAGGAACTCATGCAGGATGTCCGGCGTGTTGACGAAGAAGTTCGGCCGCATGTAAGAGGCCGCCTCCCCGCTCAACTCCTCCACGTACTCGGTCAGTTCCTGCTTCGAATTACGCCACGTGAAGTACGTGTACGACTGCTGGAAACCGATCTGCGCGAGAGTGTGCATCATCGCGGGACGCGTGAACGCCTCGGCCAGGAAAATCACATCCGGATCACTCCGGTTGATGTCCGCGATCACCTCCTCCCAGAACACGACCGGCTTCGTGTGCGGATTGTCCACCCGGAAGATCCGCACCCCGTGCGCCATCCAGTGCCGCAGCACCCGCGTCGTCTCCGCCACCAGCCCCGGCAGATCACCGTCGAACGCCAGAGGATAGATGTCCTGATACTTCTTCGGCGGATTCTCCGCGTACGCGATCGTCCCGTCCGCCCGGTGGTGGAACCACTCCGGATGCTTGTGCACCCACGGATGATCCGGCGAGCACTGGAGCGCGAAGTCGAGCGCCACCTCCAGCCCCAGCTCACCCGCCCGCGCCACGAAGGCGTCGAAGTCCTCCAGCGTGCCCAGATCCGGATGGACCGCGTCGTGCCCGCCCTCGTGCGAACCGATCGCCCACGGCACCCCCACATCATCCGGGCCGGGCGAAAGACTGTTGTCCGGCCCCTTACGGAACGTCATCCCGATCGGATGCACCGGCGGCAGATAGACGACATCGAAACCCATCGCCGCGATAGCCGGAAGCCGCTCCGCCGCCGTCGCGAACGTACCGCTCACCGGCGGCCTCCCCGGCACCACGACCGCACCCTCCGACCGCGGGAAGAACTCGTACCAGGACCCGTACAACGCCCGCTCCCGCTCCACCAGAAGCGGCAGCGAGCGGCTGTCGGTGACCCGATCCCGCGCGGGATCGACGTTCAGCGCGGCGCGAACCTCATCCGTCGTGGCCGCCGCGAAACGCTCCCGCGGGCCGCGCGTCTCGTCGCACAGCGCCGTGAGCGCCGCGCTCAGGACGCCACTCACCTGGTGATCGTCGCTGCGGGTGAGCGCCCGCTCCAGATGCAGCATGCCCTCTTCCAGGGTGATCGCGCAGTCCACATCCGCCTCGACCTTGATCGCGGCGTCCCGCACCCAGGCGGCCACCGGGTCGCACCAAGCGCGGACGTGGAAGCTCCATCGGCCCGGACTGTCGGGGGTGACGTCGGCGCCCCACCGGTCGGTGCCCGGGGCCAGTTCACGCATCGCCCGGCGCTGCACCACTCGTCCGTCCGGCGCGCACAGCACGGCCTCGGCGCGCACGACGGCGCTGCCCTCGGCGAACACCAGCGCCGTGACGGTGAAGGACTCCCCCACCACGGCCTTGGCCGGACGGCGTCCGCCGTCGACGGCCGGACGCACCTCCTCGATCGGGATCCGCACCACGGACCCGGGCACCACCGTCATGTGACGTCACCTCCCGCGGGGACCCGACCGCACGCGCCGCGCGGGACAGCCCCGCCGCTTCGGCCGCCTCGGCCGCCTCACGCCCGCAGCGCCGGCCCGTGGCCCGGCACAACGCCGCGACCGCGCGCTCGAAGTCTCTCCTGATCTCGAAATCGGCAGGGGAAGCCAGAAAGCGGCGCTGCCAGAAGCGATACCTGGCCAGGCACCGGTCGGCTTCTCCGGCGGAACGCGATGAACCCATCGCTGATCGACCTCCGCACCTCCGCGACGTCGGACCCGACGGCCCGTGGGACGTTCACGGAGAGGGAGCGCGCCGTCACCATCGGCCGCTCCCCCACCCATGGTGCGATGCGCGCCGGGATCCGTCCTGTTGAACCGAACGTCGCAGCTCAGTCACGCTCCGGTTGCACGAATGGAGTACGGACCACACGCTGATCAGTGACTCTCAAGCGACCCTGGCTCACGGTCCGTGCGCTCGGTCCAGCCCAGCGGCGGACCGCGAGCTCCGCGGTGAGGAGCGAGAACCATGCATCCGGCAACGCCCTGCTACTACCACATCGCTGTGGACGCGTCCCCCGATCGCGCCGCGCAGATCCAGCGCATCCTGGCGGCGCACGTCCGCTACTGGGGACTCGACGGACTGGCGACTTCCGCCTCCCGAGGCATCGGGCTCCTCGTGGAGCTGGCGGCGGAGCAGCGGCCGGACGGCCGCATCGAGATCGAAGCGTGGTGGAACGGGCAGCACCTGATCAACGCGGTGTCGTACGACGGCCCGGCCGCCCGCCACACCCACGAACTCTCCCGGCGGTGCTCGACACAGATCGCGGCGATGAGTGACGGCTGGGGCAGTTGCACCGCGAACGCCCGGCACATCGTCTGGTTCTCCCTGCGCAGCCGGCCCGAGGTCCGCGAAGCGCTCGTACCGAAGCACCCCACGCCCAGTTCCGACGAGGCGCTGCGGCTGCCCCGCGTCACCCTGTCCGGCGCCACCATGGTCTCGGCGCCGGCGCGAGCGGGCACCCCGTCGTGACCGCCGGGGGCGCCGCAGCCCGAACCCAGGTCCGAGGCGGGCGCCCCTACCCCCTGGGCGCGACCTATGACCGTCACGGCACGAACTTCGCCCTGTTCAGCGCCGTCGCCGAGCACGTCGACCTGGTCCTGCTCGACGCCGACGGCACGGAGCGGACGGTGCCCCTGCCCGAGGTCGACGGCTCCGTGTGGCACGGCTATGTGCCCGGCGTGGCTCCCCCGCAGCTGTACGGGTACCGGGTCCACGGTCCGTGGGAGCCGGCGTCGGGGCACCGCTGCGACCCCGAGCGTCTGCTGCTCGATCCCTACGCCAAGGCCGTCCACGACCGTTCCGGCACGGCGGGCGCCGATGGCGACGGTCTGTGCGGCGTGGTCGTCGACCCGGCCTTCGACTGGGCCGACGACACGCCGCCGTGCCACGCGTACGCCGATTCCGTCATCTACGAGGCCCATGTACGCGGCCTGACGAGAAGCCACCCCGACGTGCCCCCGGCCCTGCGGGGCACGTATGCCGGCCTGGCCACACCGGCCGTGCTCGACCACCTGAGCTCCATGAACGTGACGGCGATCGAGTTGCTCCCCGTCCACCAGTACGTACAGGACGGCTTCCTGCGCGACCGCGGCCTGTCCAACTACTGGGGCTACAACACCATCGGCTTCTTCGCACCGCATCACGCCTACGCGGCCTCCGGCACCCTCGGGGAACAGGTCACGGAATTCAAGGCCATGGTCAAGTCCCTCCACACCGCGGGCATCGAAGTGATTCTGGACGTGGTCTACAACCACACCGCGGAGGGGAACGAGAAGGGGCCCACCCTCTCCTTCCGCGGGATCGACAACGCCTCCTACTACCGCCTCGCGGACGACGACTTCAGCCGCTACTACGACACGACGGGCACCGGCAACAGCCTCTTGATGCGGCACCCCAACGTCCTGCAACTGCTCATGGACTCCCTGCGGTACTGGGTCACCGAATGTCATGTGGACGGCTTCCGTTTCGACCTCGCGGCCACGCTGGCCCGCCAGTTCCACGAGGTCGACCGCCTGTCGGCCTTCTTCGACCTGATCCAGCAGGACCCTGTGATCAACCGAGTGAAGCTGATCGCCGAACCCTGGGACCTCGGCGACGGCGGCTACCAGGTCGGCAACTTCCCCCCGCTGTGGTCCGAGTGGAACGGTAAGTACCGCGACTGTGTCAGGGACGTGTGGCGCGCCCGGGAGGGAACGCTGGCCGAGTTCGCCTCCCGGCTGACCGGCTCGGCCGATCTGTACCAGCACGACCGGCGCCGACCGCGAGCCAGCGTCAACTTCATCACCGCACACGACGGATTCACCCTGCGCGACCTCGTCTCGTACAACGACAAACACAACGAGGACAACGGCGAGGACAACAAGGACGGGGAGAGCGCCAACCGCTCCTGGAACTGCGGGGCGGAAGGGCCCACCGACGATCCGGCCGTGACCGCGCTGCGCGCGAGGCAACAGCGCAATCTGCTGACGACCCTGATGCTCTCCCAGGGAATCCCGATGCTGAGCCACGGGGACGAGCTCGGCCGGACCCAGCGCGGCAACAACAACGCCTACTGCCAGGACAACGAGTTGACCTGGGTCGACTGGGATCTCGACGCCGAACGCAGGTCCCTCCTGGGCTTCACCCGTGAACTCGTCGCTCTGCGCGCCGCCCACCCCGTACTGCGCCGGCGCCGCTTCTTCCGGGGCGAGCCCGCCCCCGGACAGGAGCTGCCGGACCTGGTCTGGCTCCGCCCCGACGCCACCGAGATGACCGAGGCCGACTGGAACCGTCCCGACGCCCACGCCCTGTCCGTCTTCCTGAACGGCGACACGCTCGTCGAGCGGGACGGCCAGGGGAACCCCGTGGCCGACGACTCGTTCCTTCTCCTGTTCAACTTCTGCTGGGATCCAGTCGAGTTCCGGCTGCCCACCACCGCGTACGGCGACTCCTGGGAGACCCGGATCGACACGGCGGAACCCAGTGGTGAGCCGGACGAGTCGGAGTACAAGGCCGACGCGGACCTCGTACTGGGCCCTCAGAGCCTCCTCGTCCTCACCCGGTCCTCGGGTCCCGTGCGGCCCGAACGACCGGCCGGGTGAGGGGCTAGGACCGGTCCCCGTTGGCGGCGGCCGCCTCCTGCGCCCGCAGCATCTGCGCCATGGCCTCCAGGCTCTGGGCCGCGGCGGCGCCGCCCCCGCAGGTCAGCGAGGCGATGAGGCCGCCGAGCAGGCCGGCCCGGTCGGCGACGATCCGGACTTGGCCGACTTCGACGATCAGACCCAGGAGATCGAGCCGCAGACCCTGCGGAATGTCGAGCACCACACAGTCCGGAGCTGGCGTTGTCATGTCAGACCCTCCTCTCGAAAAGCCCTCTGGAAGAGCTGGGTGTCTCTGTCGGTACCCCCGGTGGACAGCTCTCACCTGATTGAGCGGAAGCGCCCGCGCCGGTTCACCGCCTCCTCGACGGCCCCGCCGCCCGCACACCCTGTTCTTCCTGTTCAGGGCGGTGCCGGCGGAGGGGCCGATGACGAGGGGCGGTCACGCCTCTACAGGCGCGGGACATGCGACGGCACGAGGGCCCCGGAGCCCTCGGCACTACCGCCGCGTCGGCCGACGTGCGTAGCCCGGTGGGTACGTGCCCGGCGGAAGCAGCCCCGGGAAGGCGACCGGGCCGGATCAGGTCACTCCGTGGAACGGCTCAGGCGCCCCGGCCACCAGGCCTTCGGTCCGATGTCCCGGACCAGTGCGGGTACGAGCAGGGACCGTACGACCAGGGTGTCGAGGAGCACGCCGAAGGCGACGATGAACGCGATCTGCACGAGGAAGGCGAGCGGGATGACACCGAGGGCGGCGAAGGTGGCCGCCAGGACGACGCCGGCCGAGGTGATGACTCCGCCCGTGGCGACGAGGGCCCGGAGGATGCCCTCGCGGACGCCGTGTTCCAGTGATTCCTCCCGGGCCCGCGACATCAGGAAGATGTTGTAGTCCACGCCCAGGGCGACGAGGAACACGAACCCGTACAGCGGCACGGACGCGTCGGTGCCGGAGAACCCGAGGACGTGCTGGAAGACGAGTGACGAAATGCCCAGCGTGGCGGCGAAGTTGAGAGCCACCGTCGCGACCAGGATCAGCGGCATCAGGACGGATCGCAGCAGGGCGATCAAGATGACCAGGATGATCGCCAGGACCACGGGGACGATGAGCATGCGGTCGCGTTCCGCGGTGGTCTGGGTGTCGTACTGCTGCGCGGTGTAGCCGCCGACCACGGCGTCCGCCCCGTCGATCTGGTGCAGGGCGGTGCGGAGCCGGGAGACCGTGGCCTTCGCGGCGTCGCTGTCCGCGGCGTCCTTCAGGGTGACGTCGACGCGGATCCGGCCGTCGACGATCCGTGGCGCGCCCGCGCCAGGGCGCCCCTGTCCGGTCAGGAGCGTCGCGTCGGCGACGCCGTCCGTCGCCTTGGCCCGCTCGGTGACCTGCTTCTCGTACCGTGCGTCGGCGATCACGACGGCCGGGTTGCCGGAGCCGCCGGGAAAGTGCTCGGCCAGGGTGGCCTGCGCGGCGACCGACGGCGCGTCGTTGACGAAGATCTCGTCGAGCGGAACTCCCTTGGAGGTCAGGGTGGGGGCGAACGCGGCGCAGGCGAGAAGCCCGGCCAGCGCGATCGCCCAGATCTTGCGCGGCGCCCTCTCCACCACACGCGCGATCCGGCGCCATACGCCGTGACCGCCACCGGCTGCCTCCGCCGGACGTGGGCGGGCGGGCCAGTAGGCGGCATTGCCCAGCAGGACCAGGGCCGCGGGAAGGAAGGTGATGGTGCTCAGCACGGCGCAGGCGATGCCGATCGCGCCGACCGGGCCCAGGGCGCGGTTGTTCGTGAGATCGCTCAGCAACAGGGCGAGCAGGCCGAGCGCGACGGTGCCGGCGCTGGCGACGATCGCCCCGGTCGACCGGCGCAGCGCGGCACGCATGGCGAGGAACCGGTCGTGCCCGGCCGCGAGTTCTTCGCGGTAGCGGGCGGTCAGGAGCAGGGCGTAGTCGGTGGCCGCGCCGATGACGAGGATCGACAGGATGCCCTGCACCTGGCCGTCGACCCGGACGAGGTCGTGGTCGGCGAGGACGTACACGACGGCGCAGGCGACCCCCAGGGCGAACACCGCGCCGATGATGATGACGAAGGGAAGCAGGACGCTGCGGTAGACCAGCAGCAGGATCACCAGCACCGTGATCAGAGCGACTCCGAGGAGCAGTCCGTCGATCCCCGCGAAGGCGTCCGAGAGATCGGCCTGGCTCGCCGCGGGGCCCGCGAGGACGGCGGTCGTGCCGCTGACCGCGGATGCCTGCCGGGTGATCCGCTCCAGGGTGGCGGGCAGTTCGTCGCCGAGGTCGGGACGGAGGGGGACGACACCTTCCAGTGCCCGTTGATCGCGTGAGGGGATGGCCGGGGACACCTGGCCCGTCACTCCGGCGGTGCCCTCCAGGGAGGCGAGCGCACGGGTGGCCTCGGCTCGTTGCCCCGCGCTGATGCGGCCGTCGCCGTCCGAGGTCCAGACGACGATCGCCGGAAGCGTCTCGTCCTCCTGGAAGGCGCGTTGAGCCTCGATCACGCGCGTCGACTCGGCGTTGCGCGGCAGGAACGCCGCTTGGTCATTGGTCGCGACCTCGCCCAGACGTCCGGCGTACGGGCCGAGCGTGCCCCCGACAGCGAGCCAGACGATCAGCAGGACGAGGGGCACGAGCCAGGGAGTGGCTCGTGGTGTGCGGGACATGCTTCTCCCAGATCAGAGACGGCGGACGAGTCGACGGGAATCGAGACGAGAGGACGAGTGGCCGGCAACGCGGAAAAACTATCTCAACGAGAAAGTATCTCAATCATTGACTTAGATTGAAACCGACAACATACGTACCCCCTTCGGGCCGGGGGCGCCCCACGGATGCAGAGACGTCCGCTAGATCTGCGGGCCTGCCCTGGTCTCGCCCAACTCCTCGTTCAGGGCACGGAGGAACGTCAGCACGATGGCGATCTCGGACGCGTCGAAGCGGCGGCGCACCTGGTCGGTCGCCTCCGCCAGCGGCGCGAAGTACTTACGTGCCTGTGCCTGCGCGCCGGGCACGTAGTGCAGGTGGACGACCCTTCGATCGGTACTCTCGCGGACCCGCTTCACGTGCCCCGCGCGCTCCAAACGGTCGATACAGGCGCTGACGGCGCCGGACGTGATGCCCAGCCGCTGCCGCAGCAGGCTGGGGGTCATCGGGGTCGCGGAGTCCAGAATGGCGGCGAGCGCCTGGACGTCCGTGGAGTGCAGGTCCTGCCCGGCCGCGAAAGCGTGCACGAGCCGCTGGAGTTCGCCGTCGAGCCGCCGCAACTCGACGGCGAGGGACAGCAGATCGGGATGCGGAGCCCGTGCCCCGCGGCCCTCGTCGGCGGCATCTCCCTCGGCTGCGGGCACTTGCTCGGGATCACGATTTTCCACCTGCCCACCCTACAGACGTCGCAGGTGGCACCGCCGCCCGTGACGTCGCCGCAGGACGGTCGGGAACACGCGCGGAAGGCGATGCCGGATCGAGGCCGTCCTCAGGACCGGGGACGCCGCGCCAGATCCCGCAGCACCTCTCGCGCGGCCCGCGCTCCCGAGGCCATGGCCCCCTGCACCGACCCCGTGGCCCGGTGGTCGCCGCACACGTAGCGGCCGTCCTCGACACGTGTGGAGCGGCTCAGCGGGTGGGGCGGGGTCATCACGGGGAGGGCCTGCGGAATGTCGCGCACGGCCACCAGATCCCACGCCGCGGTGTCCGTGCCGTACGCGGCGGACAGTGCCTCGCGCACGGTCGCCTCGCGGCCGGGTCCGTCCGGGCCGAGTACGGAGGTCGCGACCAGCGCCTGGTGGGCGGGAGCGGCGGACGGGACGACTTCGCTGATCACGCAGGTGTTCAGGAAGCGTCGCCGCGCGTCCAGCAGCAGCACGGGCTCCTTCAACGGCGAGGTCGGCGCGGCGTGGTAGTACGTCGTCGTGCTCCGGTACTCGGGCACCTCCACCTGCGGCAGGAGCGACGCCGTCGCCCGGGGGCCCGCCGCGACCACCACGGCCTTGGCGGGTACGGACGTGCCCGCCGCCGTCATGACTCCGGACTCGGTCAGCCGGTCGACCGGGGCCTCCAGCCGCACCGTGCCGTCACCAAGGGCGCGTGCGAGGGCGCGGGGCACGGCCCCGATCCCGTCGGTGGGCAGACACAGCGTGCCGCGCAGCATGCTGCGCCAGACCAGGTGGAACATCCGGCTGGAGGTCTCCAGCCCCTCTTCCAGGAAGACCCCGGACAGGAACGGCCTGAGCACCTCTTCCGTGAACTCCTCGGTGAACCCGGCGCGGCGCAGGGCGGCGAGCGTGGTCCGGTCCGCGCCCCGCTTGAGCAGCGAGGCCGGCAGGAGCATGTCGCGGGCCGACATACCGCCGAGCGCGACGACGTCCCGTACGGACAGGACCGAGCGACCGGGTCCGCCGGTCGACGCGGTCGGCGCGTGCGGCCTGCGGAAGGGGTCGTAGAAGGCGGCGACGCCCCCGGCACTCGTGTGCACGCGCACCCCGGGGGCGAAGGGCCTCAGCCGCAGGTCCCGCAGCCTCAGCCGCCTACGGACCTGCGGATACGAGGTGTTGAACACCTGGAAGCCCCGGTCGATGAGGAATCCGTCGACCCGGTCGGACCGCATCCGGCCGCCCACACCGTCCGATGCCTCCAGGACCTGGACGCGGACACCGGCGGCCTGGAGGTCGGCGGCGCAGGCGAGTCCCGCGACCCCTGCGCCGATGACGACGACGTCGGTGGTGTTCATTCGGATCCCGCGCCGAGGGTCCCGGACGGTACGCGCCGGGCGAGTGCGGCGGGGCCGCCCGCCTGGAGAGCGCGACGGGCCGCGGCCTCCCGCGCCGCCTCACGCGGGTGGCGCCGACGCCAGTACGGGTTGTCGTGCGGCAGCCTGCTGGACACGCGCCCGTACATGCCGAACGTGAGGATGACCAGCCCCATCACGAAGCTGAAGATGACGTTGGTCATGCCGAAGTCGAGTACGTTCGCGCCCTTGTCCAGGATGAAGATGTGGACGAAGCCACTGATCAGGAACAGGGTGCCCACGGTCATGTTCAGGGTCGACGCGATGTTGCCGCCGATGATTCCGCCGGCGATGAGGGCGAGCCCGACCACGACGGAGATGAGGCTCAGCACGCCGTTCGTGCTCATACCGGCGATCCGGCTGCCATCCGTGTTGAAGGGACTCAGCTGGTCGGCGAACCCGAGCAGGCCGAAGACCAGGAGTACGACGCCGCAGAACGCGGCGCCCCAGCGGTAGACCTGCGCCAGCTTGTGGTCGACAGGAAGTTCGTCCTTGAGCTCCATGATGCGGGCACCTCTCTGATCGCATGCCGCTCTTCGTGCCCCCTCTCCCCTGCTTCTGTTCGTCGGCTCCTTTCGGTTGCATTCATCTCGGAACATCCTGTTTTCGTCCCACGCCCTTGAGCCCTCACCGTTCGGCGGGGCCGCTCCGCGTCTACCGCGCCCGCTCCTGCTCCAGCAGTGCCTCCAGGTCGGAGAGGCGGTCGAGGCCCCTTACCGCCTGACTCATGCGCGCGTTGCGGGAGAAGCGCTCCCGATGGCGGTGGAGGAGATTCCAGTAGCCGGCGGTGAACGGGCAGGCGTCCGGGCCGACCCGTACGGTCGGCTTGAAGCGGCAGGAACCGCACAGGTCGCTCATACGGTTGATGTACGCGCCGCCCGACGTGTACGGCTTGGTGGTCATGCGGCCGCCGTCCGCGAACTGGGACATCCCCACCACGTTGGGGACCATGACCCAGTCGTATCCGTCGACGAAGCTGCGGTGGAACCAGTCCGTGACGGCGCCGGGTTCCCAGCCGCGTTGCAGCGCGTGACTGCCGAGGATCATCAGGCGCGGAATGTGGTGCGTCCAGCCCGTCGTCCTGACCTGTTCCAGGACGTGGGCGAGGCAGTGCGCGTCGGTGCCGTCCGGGTCGAGCTCCGTGAACCAGTCCGGCAGCGGGGCCCGGTGGCCGAGCGCGTTGCCCTCCCGGTACCGCTCGTCGAAGTACCAGTACACGTGCCAGACGAACTCGCGCCATCCGGCGACCTGTCGTACGAACCCTTCGACGCTGTTGAGGGGCGCGTCGCCGGAGCGCCACCGGTCCTGCGCCCGCTCGACGCATTCCGCCGGGTCCAGCAGACCCAGGTTGAGCGAGGAGGACAGCAGGCTGTGGCTCATCGTGGGGTCGCCCGTGAGCATCGCGTCCTCGTGCGCGCCGAAGGTGGGGAGCCGGTGGTCGACGAAGCGGCGCAGCGCGGCGAGTGCCTCGCGGCGCGTCGCGGGAAAGCGCCTCGGCCCGTCCTCACCGACGAACTCGATGTCCCCGTCACGGGCCCAGCGGTCCAGATCGGCGCGCACCTCGTCGTCGATCTCGCTCTCCCGGGGGCGGTAGGGCGCCGGGACGCCGAGGTCCGTGGCGCCCCGGGGCGGGGGTTCCCGGTTGTCGTGGTCCAGGTTCCAGCGGCCGCCGGCCGGGTGGTCGCCCTCCATCAGCAGGTCGTGGCTCCGGCGCACCCAGCGGTAGAAGTCCTCCTGCCGGAGCCGTCCGCCCGTCCCCGTCCGCTCGTCGGCCCAGTGCTCGAACGCGTCGTGCGTCACGAGGAAGCCGCGCGCGGGCAGGACCCGTACGGACGGCAGTGCGCGGACGAAGTCGAGGGCCGCCCGGGACGTGGGGTGGTGCACCGTGACGGGGCGGTCGCCCACGGCCTGCCGCAGCCCTTGGCGGTAGGTGTCGGCCTTCACGTACCGGACGCGGTCGCCGAGTTCCGCCGCGCGGTGCCGCATGGCCGAGAGGATCAGGTGGGCCTTGGCCCGGTGGAAGCGGCGCCGTGCGAAGACGGCGCGGGACTCGATCATCAGCAGTGGGGCGTCGCGCGGCGGGCCGCCGCCCGCGGGGTCGGTGAAGTGGGGGCCGAGCTGATCGCCGAACATCCAGTGGACCGCGGCGGACCGGTGTGCTGTCATCTCGCGTGTTCCGTGCCTCTCAACTCTTCGGCATGAGGACGGAGTCGATGATGTGCACCGTGGCGTTGCTGGTCGCGACGTCGCCGCAGACCACGTTCGCGGTGCCGTTCACCTTGTACGCGTCCTTGGAACCGTCGGTCGTCAGCTTGCTGCCCTCCATGGTCGTGAAGGATCCGTCGGCCAGCTGGTCCTTGCCGATCTCGTCGTCCACGACGTGGTAGGTGAGGATCTTGGTGAGCTGCTCCTTGTCGTTGAGCACCTTGTCGAGGTCCGCCTTCGGGATCTTGGCGAAGGCGTCGTTGGTGGGAGCGAAGACGGTGATGTCGTCCGCGTTGTTCAGGGTGTCGACGAGCCCGGCCTTCTTCACCGCGGTGACGAGGGTGGACAGTTCCGGATTGTGGGACGCGGCCGTGGCGACGGGGTCCTCGGCCATGCCGTCGAACGATCCCGCTCCGTCCTTGGGCACCGACGCGCAGGCCGGACCGAACGGCTCGTCCATGTCGTCGGCGGCGGCCGGTGCTACGGCGGCCAGCGTGAGGGGCAGGGCGAGCGCGGCCGCGGCGATCAGTGCCTGGCTGCGTGCACGGTGAGCGGTCATGATCACACGCTCCTTCGAGGTGACCAGAGCCGACGCCGACGGGCCGGGGGTGGCGCGTCTCGTGTGCGTCCGCTCATGAGTAATTCGGAGCCGACGACCGAACGGATGCCCTAAATGCCGGACTTCTTCACTTTTGCCGCTCGGTCGGTGTCAGTACGGACGTCGATACGGGTGTCGATAAGGGTGTCGGTACAGGTGTCGGTACGGGTGGTGGAGCGAGCGATCCTCGCCTCAAGTGCGCCGGGCGCTACGGCCCGCCAGGCTCCGGAGCAGAGCGCTGCGGCCCCGCAGCGGCACCGTCCACAGGGTGTGGCCCTGCAAGCGCCAGCGGTCGAGGAGCGCGTTGGCGGCGAGCAGGCCGCTGGTCGCCGCTCGTTCCATCAGCGCCACCGGTAGCCCGGTGCGGACGAGATCCCCGGCGACCATCAGGTGCGGGTCGCTCGTGCGGACGGCCGGGCGGTCCGCGTAGCCGCCCACCGCGAACAGCGGGCAGTCGTCCCGCCACTCGTGCCGCGCGTCGACGATCCGGGCGTCCCGTGTCTCCGGGTAGACGGCGTGCAGCTGCTCGACGAAGCGCCGCTCCACCGCGGAACGGTCCGCGCCCTCCTCGACCGCGTACGCGTGCAGTTCGACGACCGAGCCGCCGGTCCTGCGGGCCCAGTGGGACGCCTCGCGCTCCCAGCGGTCGAGCACGCTCACGTTGTCCAGGCCGGCGAAGCCGCTGGTGCCGAGGAATCCCGGTCGGTCGGGGGCGACGGCGCGGTCCAGCCACAGACGGGAGACGAGGAAGGGCGGGGCGGTCCGCAGCCGTGCCACCCGCTCCCGCCAGGTGGCGTCGGCGAGGTCGGGACTCTGTCGCGCCAGTGCCTGGAGGCCGGAGGTGTCGAGTGCGAGCACGCAGGCGTCGTACGTCCGCTCGCGCTGCCCGGCGCTCACGCGGAAGCCGCCCCGTGAGGTCCGGGCGACGCGGTCGACGGGCTCGGCGACGCGCACGTCGACGCCGAGTCGCTCCAGGTATCCGCCCAGCGGGTCCCACAGGGCGGCCGGGAACGGATCGTCGGGCACGTCGAAGAGGAGCCCCTCCGCCGATCCCAGGAAGTAGATGTGGAACATCAGGACCATCTCGGCGGCCGACAGGCGGCGCGGATCGGCGAAGAAGCTGCGCGAGAACACCTCGAACGCCAGATGGTGGGCGGCCTCGGGAAAGCGGATCGCGCCGAGGAAGTCGTGCGCGCTGGTGGTGTCGAGACGCTCGTAGACGTCGGGAACCCGTACGTCCATGAGGG
This sequence comes from Streptomyces sp. Q6, assembly GCF_036967205.1. Lineage (NCBI taxonomy): Bacteria > Bacillati > Actinomycetota > Actinomycetes > Kitasatosporales > Streptomycetaceae > Streptomyces > Streptomyces citrinus. The sequence goes on along the minus strand of NZ_CP146022.1, from coordinate 8,391,587 downwards.
CGAGGGCCGCGCCCACGTTCATCCGGGGCAGATCGGCCGGCCGGAAGGTCGGGCTGGTGAGCGCGAAGCCGAGGGCGCTCCACGGCGGCGTGCGCGGGACGTGGCGGAAGCTGTCCTGGAGGCCGTTGGCGTGCCGCAGCGGATAGTCGGCGAGGGCGGTGAGCCGCTCCAGGCGCGGGTCCGAACGGCGCAGCAGGGCGCGGAGGTTGTAGTACTGGCGGAAGAACGCGTGGAAGCCGCGGCTCATGGTGACCTTGGAGCCGTCCTGCAAGGTGGTGGTCCAGCCGGCGAGGCGCCCGCCGAGGGCCGGTTCCCGCTCGAAGACGGTGACGCGCACGCCGCGCTCGGCGAGCGCGGTCGCCGCCGCGAGGCCCGCGATCCCGCCGCCGACGACCGCGACGGCGGGTGGCTCGCCGACCGCCTCGGGCGCGCCGGGGCGGGCGGGCAGGCGATGGGCGTGGCGGTCTCGCGCCCCGTGCGGCAGGGCGGCGGTGCTTCTCACGTCCGGGGTGCTCCGTTCGGTACCCGGCCCACGACGGTGTGGGCGATGCCGGTCTGCCACCCGGGCAGCGGCAGGATCCGTACCTCCTCGAATCCGGCGCCCCGCAGCCGGGCGGCGAACTCGTCGGCGGTGTCGAACTCGACGACGCTGCGCCAGAGATGGCGGTACAGCGCCCCGTCGCCGAGAGCGGTCGTCACGGGTACCAGGGCGCCGCAGACGGCGGACCACAGGGCGCGATGGCGCCGCTTGCCGCTGAGCGTGTAGTCGTGCACGGCGAGCCGTCCGCCCGGCGCGAGGACCTCGCGCACGGCGCGCAGGACCGCGTCGGGATCGCGTGTGTTGCGGAACAGGTACCCGGCGAAGACCGCGTCGAAGGGGCCGTGCACGCCCGCCTCGGCGAGCCGTTCGGCCGGGGTGTGGGTGAAGGTGACCGTGGACGGCCAGGGTTTCGCGGCGGCCCGGTCCAGCATCCCGCGGGAGGCGTCGACCGCGGTGATGTGCCCGTCGGGCAGGACGGACAGCAGCGCGGCGGTCGACGCCCCGGTGCCGCACCCGAGGTCCAGCACGCGCAGCCCGCGCCCGCGGTCGGGCAGGCCGAGTCGGCGGGCGGATCGCCGCAGGTGGGAGTGGTAGCCGGGGTTGGCGGCGACGAGTGCGTCGTAGCTGCGCGCGGCGTGGTCGAACGCCTGGGCCAGGGAGGCGTCACGCAGGGTCGGCATGGTTCTCCTGAAGGGGGCGGGGTCGGCGGCCGGGGGCGGCGCGCAGGGGGACGGCCGGGAGTGCGACGGCACTGCGCAGCAGCGGCCCTGTCGGTCCGCGCAGCCCGATACCGATGTCCTGGAGCAGTGTGGTGTCGCCGTCGAGGAAGCCGAGAAGGCGCTCCATCGGGACGCGGGAGAACAGGCGGGTGAAGAAGGCGGCGCCGTCGATACGGCCGCTGTCGAGTCCGTGCAGCAGGACCGCGTCCATCGCGAGGGAGCGCCGGGAGTGCGGGCGGGGCGGTACGGGGCGGCGGCCGGCGAGGAGCGCCTGAGCCGTCGCGCGTGCCTGGCGCTGGATGGTGGAGAAGGTGTAGCCGGTCGAGGGCCTGGTCGCACCGCCGGCCGTGCCGATCCGGAAGACGGAGTCGCCGACCTGGCGCGCGAACCGGGCGTCGGTCATGGGGATGACCCCGTCCTCGGTCGCCTCGATCTCGATGTCGCGCAGACCGAGCACCTGGCGCGTGTAGGAGCGCAGGGCCTGGTCGTACTCCTCATCGGCGAGCAGCGAGGCGGAGAACCGGGTGTACTCCACCAACGCGGTCCGGGAGCTGGTGGGCAGCATGTAGCAGAAAGCGAGGCCGCGCTCGGGCTGCGGGGTCCGGAAGTCCATCAGCTCCACAGCGCGGGTGTCGAAGGCGGGCTCCGGCGTGCGCAGGAACCATCCGCGGAAGTGCTGGAGGAGCGTCGTGCGGGCGCGGGGCAGGCTGTCGAGCGGGCGGGAGTCGAAGACCCAGCGGGCGGAGACGGTCCGCAGCGCGCCACCGGGTTCGCGCAGGAGCACGCGGGCGCCGTCGGCGGCGCCTTCGACGGCCTCGACCGTGCCGTCGCGCCGGGTGAAGCCGGGGCGGTGCGCGAGCCGCCGGTCGATCAGTGCCTCGAAGTCGTCGGAGCGGATCATCTTGTAGCGCAGCGGGCCGAGGGAGTCCTGGACGGCGCGGCCGTCGCGGCCGTGCACGCGCAGCGTGCGCCAGGACGCGGTGACGGCCTCGTCGTAGCGGCCCGTCGCGCTCTCCCAGAAGCACCAGGTCCGCCGCGGCGGACGCAGCGGGCCGGGTGGAGCGTCGATCAGGGTCACGGTGAGCGGGGAGCCGTGCGGGGTGGGCGCGAGGTGATCGGCGAGTGACAGGCCCGCGGCGCCGGCCCCGATGATCGCCACGTCCGCCCGCTCCACAGTCGCCTCCCGATCGTGCCCCGCCGCTTCCTGCACACCCTTCCTCGTCCGGGGCTCCGGTGGATGCGGCGGGCCGCATCCGGTCCAGAGGAATCGCTCGTCCGGGGGGTACCGACGGAACGGTCACAGCTGACCGGCCCCTTCCGCATCTGATCGTGGCAGGTATGCGGAATGCCTTCGAGACCTTCCAGAGTGACGACACGGAGGAGCCAGGCATGCCCCCGGACGATGCAGTGGGCGCCACCGCGGCAGGCGCGTCCTGCCGTGCGTGGGACGAAAGGGCCGGGACGCCCGGCGCCGACTCGGCCCCCCGTGCGACGGGCCGTTCCGCGGCGGCGTACGTGCGCGAGATCGACGCGGACGTGGCCGGCGCCGTGGAGCGCCGTCTCGACGCGGTGCTCAGGGACCGTGTCGGGCAGGCCAGGGCCGTGGACGAGCTGTTCGGCCGGGAGGTGGCGGAGCGCGTCGCCGGATTCGCGCTGAGCGGTGGTCGGCGGGTGCGGCCCCGGTACCTGTGGTGGGGGCTGCGGGCGTGCGGCCTGCCCGGACCGGAGGTGGCCGAGACCGCGCTCCGCCTGGGGGCCGCCCTCGAACTGATACAGACCTGCGCGCTGGTCCACGACGACATCATGGACGCCGCGCCGACGCGCCGCGGACGCCCGGCGATGCATGTCGCCCTCTCCTCCCCGCCCCGGCGGGGTCCGGCGTCGACCGCGCACGGTTCGGGCAGTCGGCCGCGATCCTCGCGGGCGACCTGGCCCTCGCGTGGGCCGACGACGAGGTCGCGGCGCTGGAGCCGCCCCGTGGGCGGGCCGGCGCCGTACGGGAGGTCTGGGCCCGGATGCGCATGGAGATGGTGGCGGGCCAGTATCTGGACATCCACGGTGAGTTCACGCGGGAACGTTCGGTCGGCCGGGCCGTGCGCGCCGCCTGCCTCAAGACCGCGCTCTACACGGTGGAGCGGCCGCTCCAGCTCGGTGCCCTCCTCGGCGGCGCGGACGAGGACACCGTGCGCGCCCTGTGTTCGGCGGGCCGGTGCGCGGGGCTCGCCTTCCAACTGCGCGACGACCTCGACGACGTCTTCGGGGGCCCGCGGCACGACAAGCCGGCCGGACAGGACGTCCGCTCGGGCAAGCCCACCTATCTCGCCGCCGTGGCGCAGGCCCGGGCCGAGAGCGGTGGCGACCGTCGTGCCCTGGCCGTCCTGCGCCGCTCGCTCGGCCGGTCCGACCTCGATGACCGCGGACTGGCCGAGGTGCGGGAGGTGTTCGACGCCACCGGCGCCGCCCGGCTGGTCGAGGAGAAGATCGCCCGGCTCGTGGCACAGGGCCTGCGCCACCTGGACTCGGTGGCGGTCGACCCGGTCGCGAGCGAGCGTCTGGTGGCTCTGATGCGTACCGCGGTGAAGGTCCCCTCGCACGCCGCACACGCCGCACACCAAGGCGTCGGCTCCCCGGAGTGCGGGATGCCGTTCGGCTCGTTCGTGTCCGTCCCGGCGGAAGGGAGCCGATGATGAGGACGGTGAGCGGGCGCACCGACCATGTGGTGGTCGTGGGTGCGGGGCTGTCCGGGCTCGCGGCGGCGCTGCACCTGCTGGGCGCGGGGCGCCGCGTCACGATCGTGGAACGCGAGGCGGCGCCCGGCGGCCGGGCGGGCAGTCTCCTGCGCGGCGGCTACCGCATCGACACGGGTCCGACCGTGCTGACGATGCCGGAACTCGCGGACGAGGCGTTCGCTGCCGTCGGGGAATCCCTCGCGGACCGCGTCGACCTGATTCCCCTCCATCCCGCCTACCGCGCGGCGTTCGCCGACGGCAGCGCCCTCGACGTGCACACGGACTCGGAGGCGATGCAGCAGGCGGTCGAGGAGTTCGCGGGACCCGAGGCGGCGGCCGGATACCGTCGGCTGCGGGTCTGGCTGCACAGCCTCTATCGGGCACAGATGAAGCACTTCATCGACACCAACTTCGACTCCCCGTTCCAGTTGCTCACCCCGGATCTGGCACGCCTGGCGGCGCTCGGCGGGTTCGGCCGCCTCGACGCGCGGATCCGGCACTTCATCAAGGACGAGCGGCTGCGCCGCGTCTTCTCCTTCCAGTCCCTGTACGCGGGGGTGCCGCCGAAGCGTGCGCTGGCCGCCTACGCCGTCATCGCGTACATGGACACCGTCGCCGGGGTGTACTTCCCGCGCGGCGGCATGCACGCGCTGCCGCAGGGCATGGCGGACGCCGCGGCGACGGCCGGGGCCGAACTCCGGTACGGGCAGGAGGTGCTGCGCCTGGAACGGTCCGGCGATCAGGTCACCGCCGTCGTCACCGACCAGGGGCGGATCCCCTGCGACGCGGTGGTTCTGACACCCGATCTGCCCGTCGCCTACCGCCTCCTCGGCCGTCGACCGCGCCGTCCCGTCCGGCTCGGGCACGCCCCGTCGGCGGTGATCCTGCACGCGGGAACCCGTCGCACCTGGCCCCAACTGGCCCACCACACCATCTCGTTCGGCGCCGCCTGGCACGAGACGTTCGACGAACTCACCCGCAAGGGAAGACTGATGTCCGACCCGTCGCTGCTCATCACGCGGCCCACCACCACCGATCCCGGCCTGGCTCCGCCCGGCAGACACCTGCACTACATCCTCGCCCCCTGCCCCAACACCGACATCGGTCCCGGGCCGGCGCAGTGGGGCGACCTGGGCCCGCGCTACCGGGACGAGCTGATCGCGGAGCTGGAGCGCCGCGGCCTGGACGGCCTCGGTGCGTCGATCGAGGAACAGTGCCTCGTGACCCCGGCCGACTGGACGGGTCAGGGCCACGCGGCCGGCACCCCCTTCTCGGCCGCCCACACGTTCGCCCAGACGGGCCCGTTCCGCCCTCGCAACCTGGTGCGCGGCACACGGAACGTGGTCCTCGCGGGCTGTGGGACCACGCCGGGCGTCGGCGTGCCGACGGTGCTGCTGTCCGGAAAGCTCGCCGCGGCCCGCATCACCGGCCTGCGCTCGCGTGCCCCGCGGCCGGCCGCGGGCACCCCGGCCACGGGCGGCGGTGTACCGGCGTGACCCTTCGTGAACTCGACGCCGCCGGCATCACCGACCCGGCCCTGCGCGCTGCCTACGAGCACTGCCGCCGCCTCAACGCGCGCCACGGCAAGACGTACTTCCTCGCGACACGACTGCTGCCGGTGGACCGCCGCCCGGCCGTGCACGCCCTGTACGGCTTCGCGCGCTGGGCGGACGACATCGTCGACTCCCTCGCCGACGACGTGTCGGCCGCCGACCGGGTCACCGCCCTCGACCGGCTGTCGACGCGCCTGGACTCCGGCCTGCGCGCCGGACACAGCGAGGAGCCGGTGGTCCAGGCCGTCGCCGACACCGCGAGGCGCTACTCCATCGACCACGCCCACTTCGCGGACTTCATGACGGCGATGCGCGACGACCTGACGGTCACGGACTACGCCACCTACGCCGATCTGCGCCGCTACATGCACGGGTCGGCGGCCGTCATCGGCCTGGAGATGCTCCCTGTACTCGGCACGGTCGTACCGCGCGAGGAGGCGGAGCCGTACGCCGCCGCGCTCGGCGTCGCCTTCCAGTTGACCAACTTCCTGCGCGATGTCGGCGAGGACCTCGACCGCGGACGGGTCTACCTGCCCGCGGACCTCCTCGACGCCCACCGCATCGACCGCGACATCCTGCAGTGGAGCAGGGACACCGGCCGGCGCAGCTCGCGGATCACGCGGGCGCTCACGGAGTTCGAGGCACTGACCCGCGAGGAGTACCGGGCGGCGTTGCCGGGCCTGGCGATGCTGGACCCGGTGTCGCGGCCGTGCATCCGCACGGCGTTCGTCCTGTACTCCGGGATCCTCGACGCCGTCGCCGCCGACGGCTACGCGGTACTGCACCGGCGCGCCGTCGTACCCCGCCGGCGCCGGGCCGCGGTCGCCCTCGACGGGCTCGTGCGCGTCCTGCACGCACGGCTGCGGCACCACGACGCCCACGCGAGCACCGGAACGCCTCACCGCCACGTGGACGGCACGCAAACCCACGACGCACCACACGAGACCTGCGGCGAGTGCGCCTCCGCCGCGTCACGGGAGACGGCATGACCTCGCGACCGAACCGAAGGACCCGCTTCCCGCTGACCCTGCGCAGCAGCCCCGTCGCCTGGGAGCAGCAGCGGCCCACCTGGCGTGAGGCGCGCCCGGCCGTGATCGACTCCGCGCTGAAGCGGGCCCAGGCACGCGCGTCCGGCAACTGGTTCGTGATCGGCGCGAGCCGCGACGTCCCCGAGCGCACTCCGTGGGGACGGACCGTCGGCGGGCGGGAGCTCGTCGTCTGGCGCGACGATCGGGGCGAGGTGGTGGCCGGACCGGGAGCCTGCCCGCACCTGGGCGCACCGCTCAAGGACAGCCCCGTACGGTGCGGAACCCTCGTCTGTCACTGGCACGGCCTGCATCTCGACGGGAAGGGGTTCCCCGGCTGGGAGCCGCTGCCCGTGCACGACGACGGCGTCCTCGTCTGGGTGCGGCTGGACGCCGTCGGCGCGGAGCCGCCGCTCGACCGGCCTGTCGTCCCCGCTCGGCCCGCGCCGGCGAGCGCGGTCACGGCCGTCTACACGGGGGCGGGCGCGTGCGAGCCGGAGGACATCGTGGCCAACCGTCTCGACCCCTGGCACGGGGCCTGGTTCCACCCGTACTCCTTCGTGGACCTTCGCGTCGTCGACAGTCCCGACGAGGGCGAGGCGGACGCGTCGGACGCGTTCGTCGTCGAGGTCTCGTTCAAGCTGACGTCGCGTCTGGTGGTCCCGGTGCGTGCCGCGTTCACCGCCCCCGAGCCGCGGACGGTCGTCATGCACATCGTCGACGGCGAAGGGCAGGACTCCGTCGTCGAGACGCACGCCACCCCGTTGACGCCACCGGGCCACGCACAGCCTCGGACAGCGGTCGTGGAGGCGGTGATCGCGACGTCGGGCCGCCCGGGGTTCAGCGTCGCGCGGCACGCGGCCGGGGCGTTGCGGCCCGTCATGCGTGCGGCGGCGGGACGGCTGTGGCGCGACGACCTCGCCTACGCGGAGCGCCGCTGGCAGCTCCGCTCGCGAGGGCAATTGCCGTACTGATCCGGGACGTTCCATGACGTACGCGTACGGCGGTCTGATCCGGGACGTTCCATGACGTACGCGTACGGCGGTCTGATCCGGGACGTTCGATGACGTACGCGGACGTCGGTGGGCTCCTGGCTCCGGAAGGGAGCGCGGCCGGCGACGGACGCCGTCAGCCGCGCGCCGCGGAGAAGTCGCTGCGTACGAGCCGCTCGCGCAGGCGGTGCATTCCCCGGCGGGCGTGGCTCTTCACCGTGCCCAGGGGCAGTCCGGTCCGCTCGGCGATCTGGGGCTGGGTCAGGTCTTCGTAGAAGGCGAGCTCCAGCACCCGGCGCTGCGGTGCGGGCAGGTTGGTCAGCTCGTGCTGGACGACCACCTGGTCGAGGACGTGGTTGGCCATGTCGTGGGTCACCTGCGCGGTGACGTTCAGTGCGGCGCCGGACGCGGCCACCAGTTCCGCGCGGCGGGTCCGGGCGCTCAGCGCGTCGGCCACCTTCCGGCGGGTGATCCCCACGAGCCAGCCGGCGAGCGTGCCACGCGCGGGGTCGAAGCCCGAACGGCCGCGCCAGGCGGCGAGGAAGACCTGCTGGCAGACGTCCTCTGCCTCGCGAGGGTCGCCGAGAGAGCGGTGGGCCAGCGTGTGCACGAGCGTGCCCCACCGCTGGTAGGCGGCCTCCAGGGCTGCTTCCTGCCCGTCCCGCAGGCCGACGGCCAGCTGCTCGTCGGCGCGGGACTCCTCGACGGGAGCCCAGGGGGCGGGCGTCGGCGACTCGATGGCGGGTTGAGCAGTCATGGGAGGAACCCCTTCGCCTCTGGCTGGTGACCCCACCTTCGCCAGCCCGGGCGCCGCCGCTCCACTCGCGTCGAATATGCATTGTTTTACGGCAGGGCGGCCGACGGCCCCTCAGAGCCGACGGCTGATCGCCTCCCAGACCGACGCGGGCGGTGGCGTCGGCGCCTGGCCGCCCGCCCGCCCGGCCACCAGGGCCCGGCGGAACTCGGCGACCGCCGACCGGCAGGTACGGCACCGGTCCACATGCCTCTTCGTCGCGCTCGACGCCTCCTCACCCAGTACGAAGAGGGCCAGATCCCCGAGGGACGGATGCCGGTCCCGAAACGGCGCGCGCATGAGCCACCTCCGCTGGGGCGCTGGGCAGGATGAGACGAGCGCATCCCCGTTCCAGCCTCTCCCCTACCGTTCCGCGAACGCGGGGTCCGCGGATGCGCGCCACACCCGAACGACCTTCAGAAGCCTTGTTCAGGCCCCCCGGGCTGTCATGCAGCGATTTTGCGTCGTATGGTCAAAGCATGGACGATTCTGCACGAGGCCCACGGTGAGCGAACCCGTGAGCGCCGTCGACGGCGCCGGAATGACGACGGGATCTCTGGCCCGGCGCCTCGGCATCTCCCCGACGACGCTGCGCTCCTGGGATCAGCGCTACGGACTCGGCCCTGCCGTGCGTGACGCCGGCCGGCACCGCCGCTGGTCGGAGGACGACGTGGCGATGCTCGAGGAGATGTGCCGACTGACCGCGGCCGGAGTACCTCCCGCCGAGGCCGCCCGGGTGGCGCGGGAGCGCGCTCGCGCGGGTCACCCCCGCCGATGTCGCAGCCCGCCTCGGCGGACGACACCCTCCAGCTCGACGCACCGGACGGCGCGGCGCCGCGGGCGGGCGCGGTCCGGTCCGAGTGCCGCGGGCTCGCCCGTGCCGCGATGCGCCTCGATTCCGAGTCCGTGCAGGAGCACTTGAACGCGTTCGTGCGCGAGCACGGTGTGGTGGCCGCCTGGGAGGAGGTCATGATGCCGACGCTGCACGCGGTGGGCCGGAAGTGGGAGACCGCGGGCGACCGCTTTGTCGAGGTGGAGCACCTGCTGTCCTGGCATGTGTCGACGGCTCTGCGCAACGCCCCGTTGCTCCTCGACCGTCGGCCGCCCGTCCGCGGAGTGCCGCCGGTCCTGCTGGCCTGCGTACCCGGCGAGCAGCACACGTTGCCGCTGGAGGCGGTGTACGCGGCGCTGACGCTGGCGGGTCTGCCCGTGCGCATGCTGGGCGCCGCGGTCCCGGCCGAGGCGCTGACGGAATCCGTCCGGCGCACCGGTCCCGCCGCCGTGATGCTGTGGTCGCAGTCCCGTTCCTCGGCGAGTACGCCGTTGGCGGCGCATCTGGCCCGCACCGCGTGGGGTCTGAAGGGGGCACGCCAGTACCCTCGCGTCCATCTCGCGGGCCCCGGGTGGGGTCCCACGTCCATCGAAGGAACGAAACGTCCCGGCGGGCTGCGGGAGGCGATGGCCGGATTCAACGAGTTGCTGTCCCCGGCGCGCGACACGAACTGACCGAGGCGTCCATGCGGCGCGCTGGTGCCGGGCCGGTCACGGGCTCGCGAACGGAACACCGCGGCGCTCACGACGGATCGTCAGTTCCGCCGCACCGGCGCTGCGATGGGCCCGGACAGACGCCCTGAAAGCACCGAGCCCGCCCCGGCATGCCGGGGCGGGCTCAGCAGACGTGCGGATCAGGCGGGAACGATGTTCTCGGCCTGCGGGCCCTTCTGGCCCTGGGCGACGTCGAAGGTCACCTTCTGGCCTTCCTGGAGCTCACGGAAGCCGGAGGCGTTGATGTTCGAGTAGTGGGCGAAGACGTCGGGGCCGCCGCCGTCCTGCTCGATGAAGCCGAAGCCCTTTTCCGCGTTGAACCACTTCACGGTTCCAGTAGCCATATTGTCCTCCAAGGGGACTCGTAGTCGGTTCCCGCACCGTGCGGGGACCGGAGGTGGTCGTCCTGGTCCTCAGAGACGCTGAGACAGCAAGCTGCCCGTGAACTCGCTCTCACGGGCGGTACTTCGGAACCATGACTGCTGGCCCTGACGTTACACGGAGAGTCGTCCCTGTAGGGGCCTCTGCCGTTATGGCTGTCTTTTCTTCTGCGCAGGTGGCCACGCCCGGGGCGTTCCTCCTCCTCGGCCGTGCTCGTCTCAGCCCGTCTGCCCACCCGTTGACGGGCCGTGGTGCGGCCGGGCGCCACTTGGTGGTGACGCGTAGCCGGTGGCGATCTCCTTCCGGGCGGTGAAGCCGACGCGCTCGTGCTTCTGGAGAAGGAGATGGGCCGGAGCCGAACAGGGCGGGGCGGACCAGACGTGGCGCTGACGACGATCACTGCAGCGCGCAGCTCGGTGGTTCTCCGGTCAGCGGCGTCGCAGCCGCCACGTCGCGAGCAGTGTGCCTCCGGCGACCAGCAGCGCGGCGGACAGCGCGAGCCACAGGCCGGTGGAGTTCCCGCCGGTCTCCGCCAGGCTGCCGCCACCGGGCGGGCGGGTCGCGGTCGGCTCGCTGGGCTGCGGTTCGCTCGGCGTGGGCGTGGGCTCCGGGGTGCTGGTCGCCGACGGGGACGGCTGCGTGGGCCGGTCCGTGTTCGTGATCGTGCACGTCACGTCGGCTCCGGGGGCCGCCGTGACCTTGCTGTCGTTCACCGGCAGTGCTCCGTCGGTGTCCTCGCAGTCCCAGTCGCCGACGTCGTAGGTGTCCGGGCCGCCCGTTTCGGACAGCGTGTAGCTCCCGGCTTCGATGTCGGCGGCGGTCACCTCGTCCGCCCCGGAGGTTCCGGAGATCCGCGTCGGCCCGGCGGCGGAAAGCGTCCAGTCGGACGGCGCGGCGGTACCGCCGTGCTCGTTCACCAGTGACGTCCGCGGTCCGGGGCGGTCGGTTGTAGACGACGCAACTGACGGCGTTCAGGCTCGGCACGTTCACGGTGAAGGCGGGGGCCGTGGCGGTGCCGGTGTTGGTGACGTCGACCGCGGAACCGTCGTCGAGGTTCGTGCACACCGCGTTCTTGCCGCCCTGGGTGACCAGGTCGTAGCCGGGCTGCTGCGTCTCCGCGACGGTCACGTCGGCCTCGGTGGTTCCCGACGGGTAGGTGGGGGTGAACACGACACCGCCCGTACCGTCGTCGGTCGTGGTCCGGGAGTCCGGCAGGCCGCCCATGCCGCTCGTGGTGGTCGACGCGTCGAACTGCCAGCCCGCGCCCGCGTTCTCGGCGCCGGTCACGTCCTCGCCGGTGTTCTCGCCGGGCACGATCTGCTTGATGACGGACAGGGTCCCGTCGCAGTGGGTGAGCGCCATGTTGTGCAGGGCCTCGCCGGCCGCCGCGAAGTCGTCGGTCTGGTAGTAGTCGGCGGTCGTGGGGTTGGATCCGTCGAAGATCTCCTCGCCGGAGATCGCCCTGAGGTTGAGCCCGGAGACTCCCTCGACGCCCTTGCCGACGCCGACCGCGACGACGCGCTGGCCCTTCGCCTTCACGGCGTTGGCGGCGAAGATGCCGCCCTCGACGTCGGCGAAGTGCGTGTTGGTGCCGTCGCCCGCGTACGGGTTGTTCCAGCGGGTCGGGTTGCCGTCGGTCAGCACGACCACGACGTCGTAGACCGGTTGGGCCTTGGCGACCGCGTACAGGGCCTGGTCCCAGTTGGTGCCCGAGCCCAGGGTCCAGTCCGCGTACTGCGCCTTGAACCGGTCCGCGCCCGCCTTGGTGGACACCGAGATCAGTTCGGGGTTGTTGCCGCTCACCCCGGTGGTCGGCGGTGAGGTCTTGTCGAAGGAGAACAGCGCCATCCGCGACGGGGTCCCGGTGAGGGTGTTCGTCAGCTGGTCGGTGGCCTTCTTGAGATCCGGCAGCGCGCTGCCGACCGAGGACGACAGGTCGAGCACCACGGCGACGTCGAGCCCGCAGGCCTGCGGCATCTCCGGGTTCGTACGGGACTGCTGCCAGATGCCGCCGGAGGCCACGTAGGGGCTCGACGACCAGTTCGTACTGATCATGAAGTCGCTGGTGGAGGAGTACGTCTGACCCTCCGCCAGGGCAGGGGTGCGGAACTGGTACGTCGATTCCACCGAGCCCGAGCCGCTGCCCTTGCCGGTGCGCAGCGTCGCGTTCGTGAACCAGCCTGCGGGCACGCCTCCGTCGACCTGCCGGACCCAGAACCTCTGCCCCGCGTTGGCGCCCCCCGCCGCGGTGTCCGGCACGGTGAAGCTGCAATCGCCGTCGGCGTCGGAGGTGCACCGGGCCCAGGCACCGGTGACCGGGGTGGTGGCGTTCTCGTCGGCGTAGAGGGCGAGTTGCACACCGGGGAGCGCGCCGACGGACGAGTCGCCGTCACGGTCGCCGCCGGTCTTCACCGTGACGACCGACGTGCCCGCCACCGGCACCGGTACTTCTGCTCCGGCCCCCGTGGCCACGGCGGCGCCGCCCAGGACGAGGCTCGCGGCGGCGATCACCGTCCGGCACGATCCGGTCCGCCAGGTCGATCGGACGGTGCGGCTGGCTGGCGGCCTCATGACGAACTCCCGAAGTCAATCAAGTGCGACAAAACGGAAGTTAGCCCAGAAACTATTGATATCAGATCATTCTTTCCCGCCTGCGTGTCGCCCCGAAGCGCTGATCCCGGGGGGCTCAGGGGTGACCTCGCACACCGGTGGGCGTCACAGCATGCGGTCGACCAGTCCGTCGACGTACTCCGGCGTGAGCTCCATGCCGAACAGGACGCGGATGTACATCGGGGCCAGGATGTGGTCCAGGACGTCGAGGGCGTCGGGCGCCCGCTCGCCGCGTTCGGTCGCGCGATCGAGCATGGATTGCAGCTGCCGGGTGCGTTCGTCGCGGAGGTCGTCACGAGCCCGTAGACCCTGTGGGCCGATGCTCGACAGGGCGACGGCCAGGCGCACCAGCAACAGTCCGTCAGGCCCGGTGATCTCACGGGCCACTTGAGCCGCGTACGTCCGCAGGTCGCCGACGAGGTTCCCGGTGTCGGGCATCGGCGACTGCGCGTTGAGGCGGGTGAGCGCCACGTCGGTGAGCAGGGCCTCCAGGCTGCCCCACCGTCGGTAGACGGTGCTGTCGGCGACACCCGCGCGGACCGCCACCTCCCCCACGGTGAAGTTGCCGTAGCCGCGCTCACCGATCAGGTCGGTGACGGCCCGGTGCACCTCGGCGCCGACGCGGGCGCTGCGCCCGCCGGGCCGTCGGGTTCGCTGTGGCTCGCTCATGCCACCCACCTTAACGCAGTTGACTCTTGCGTTTACGATCCGCGCCTCTCTATAGTCGCCTAACGCAGCCGCTGGCTGCTTTAAGGAGTCGGGAGGCCGACCACGTCCGCCGTGGAGCGGCGCACCCGACAACGGAGAGGAATCCCCTTGGCTGCATCGCCTGCGGCCGTCGGCGGTCGACCCCAGCGGGTCGTGCTGCTCACGGTGACCTGCCTGGGCCAGTTCATGGTGCTGCTCGACAACACGATCGTGGGAGCGGCGCTGCCCGATATGCAGCACCGGCTGCACACGGAGCTGACCGGTCTGCAATGGATCGTCGACGCGTACGTCCTGCTGGTCGCCATGCTGTTGCTGTCCGGCGGTGTCTTCGCCGACCGGTTCGGCCGCAAGCGGGTGTACCTGACCGGCGTGGTGGTGTTCACCACTGCGTCCGGGGTGTGCGCCCTCGCACCCTCGCTCGGCTGGCTGATCGCGGGCCGGGTGCTCCAGGGCGTCGGGGCCGCGGCGCTGGCCCCTGCCTCGCTCGCCCTGCTCGCCGCCGCCCATCCCGTACCGCAGGAACGCGTCCGGGCGATCGGGCTGTGGGCCGGACTCAGCGGAATCGGTCTGGCCGCGGGCCCCGTCGCCGGCGGCGTCCTGACGGATGCCTTCGGCTGGCCCGCCATCTTCCTGGTCAACCTGCCGATCGGCGTGATTCTGCTGCTGCTCGGTCTGCGCAGCCTTGAAGAGACCCGCAACCCGAACGCCCACGCGATCGACGTCCCGGGGACGGTCCTGTCCGTTCTGGCGGTGGGGACGCTGACGTACGGGCTGATCGAGGGCGGTGCGCGCGGCTGGACGTCACCGCTGATCCTGGGCAGCTTCGCCGCCGCGCTGGTCCTCCTCGCCGCCTTCATCGCGGTCGAGGCGCGTCGGTCCGCTCCGATGCTGCCCCTGCGGCTGTTCCGGGAGCGCCTGTTCACCGTGTCCAACACCGCCATGGTCGTGGTGGGGTTCGCGCTCATGGGCTCGTCGTTCTTCTTCTCCCAGTTCTTCGTGTACGTCCAGGGCAGCTCGATCCTGCGCGCCGGCCTGCAAACCCTGCCGATGTCGCTCGGGATGGTGATCGTCAGCCCGTACGCGGGCCGGCTCGCCGCCCGGCACGGCTTCCGCGTCGTGGTGACCATCGGCCTGGCGCTGGCCGGCCTGGGGCTGCTCGCGCTCGGGACCGTGCACGCCGACACCGGCTACGGGAACGTGTGGTGGCGGCTGGGAATCGTGGGCGTCGGCTTCGCCCTGACCATGTCGCCGCTGACGGGAGCCGCCATCCAGGCGGTCAGTGCGCGGGAGGGCGGCCTCGCCTCGGGCATCAGCAGCACCACCCGGCAGATCGGCGCGGTGCTCGGCGTGGCAGTGCTCGGAGCCGTCGTCCGCGCCCGGCAGTCCGGCGGCGCGTCCTTCGAGGCCGGGCTCGACAGCGCCTTCCTCGTCGCCGGTGCCGCCACGACGGCCACCGCCGTGTTCACCGGTCTGTGGCTGGCGAGGTCTCATCCCGCGGACGGCTCGGCGGCGCCGCTGCGGTCCGCCGACCCGGCCGAGGTCACCGAGTCGAACAAGGCGTCCACGAGCAGCCGTTGACGGCGAACCCGGGTTCGCCCTGGTACTCGGCCTCGCCTCGGCCGGGGAGGCGGTCCGGCGTGAATTGCTACGGAATGTGACGCCGAGTTGACGTTCCAGGCAGGTCGGCAAACCATGAAATCTGAGCCGCGTACGCGCCCGCGACAAGATCGCGCGGCCGTGGCCAGGGCACATCCGCCATCGCGGCCAGGTCCCTGCAACTTCCTCGTTCTGGAGGCGTGCGAGCATGTCGAACCTGCCTGACCCCGTCACCCCGTACCTTGAGCCCGCTGCCCGCGAACTCGCCGAGGCCACCGACCCCCACCCGCGGATCTACGAGGTTCCGCCCGAGCAGGGCCGGGACATCCTCGCCGGTCTCCAGAGCGGCGAGGGGGTGGACCGGCCGGAGGTCGACGAGGAGTGGGTCGACGTGGACGCCGGCGAGTGGGGCACGGTCCGCACGCGCGTCATCCGCCCCAAGGGTGCCTCCGGCCCGCTGCCCGTGGTCGTCTACATCCACGGCGCGGGCTGGGTGTTCGGCGACGACAAGACCCACGACCGTCTCTTCCGCGAGCTTGTCGTCGGCGCCGGCGCCGTAGGCGTCTTCCCCGTCTACGACCGCGCGCCGGAGGCGAAGTACCCGACGCAGGTCGAGCAGAACTACGCGGTCGGCCAGTGGGTCCGGAAGAACGGCGCCGACCACGGGATGGACACGTCCCGGGTGGCGGTGACCGGCGAGTCCGTCGGCGGGTGCATGTCCGCCGTCTTCGCCCTCATGAACAAGGAGCGCGACGACGGTCTCGACCTGAAGGCCCAGGTCCTGCTCTACCCGGTGACCGACGCGGACTTCGACACCCCGTCGTACCTTCAGTTCGCGGAGGGCTACTACCTCACGCGCGACGGAATGAAGTGGTTCTGGGACGCCTACACGACCGATCCCGCCGAGCGGAAGCAGCACTACGCGTCCCCGCTCCAGTCCTCCCTCGACCAGCTCAAGGGGCTGCCCACCACGCTGGTCATCACGGACGAGGCCGATGTCCTGCGCGACGAGGGCGAGAAGTACGCGAACAAGCTCCGCGAGGCCGGGGTCGACGTGACCTCCGTGCGAGTCGCCGGCATGGTCCACGATTTCCTGCTCCTCGACAGCCTCCGTGACACCCGCGCGGCGAACGTCGCCCGCAAGCTGGCCGTCGACGCGCTGCGGACCGCCCTGCACGACAGCTGACCGCACCACACCCTGTCGCCCCCGCGGTGCACCGCGGGGGCGACAGGGTGTTTCGCGGAGACCGGGGAGACCAAGGACCTCGCCAACCGGGAGGACCCTTGATGACGGGGTGACGGGGTGACGGGGTGACGGGGACCAATATCTGCCCGTCGGCCTCGGTAGTCGCACAGAGGTGCTAGCGTTGTCGGTGAAGTGGCGACCTTGCCACCCATGGAGATCGGAGGAGATGCGAGATGACGGTCGTTGTGACCACCGCTGCGCGCGGTGCCCGACTCGTTCGCATCTCTCGGGTCTCGTCCTGACCTTTCCCCTGCCTGCCTCCCCTCAGTGGGAGTGGTTCCGGCATGTCTGCCGTCCGGCGAGACCCCCTCTCAAGGGTCTCTTCCGTGTTTCCTTCACATGCTTCACCACACTCCTCTGCTCTCTCCTTCCCTTCGCATGACCTGACTCCGGCCGACTACGGCTGGGACGCGGAGCGCGAGCGCTCCTTCGCCCCGTCGAGGGGCGAGGATCTGGTCCCGGGCCGCGTGGTGCGGGCCGAACGCGGTCTGTGCGACGTCGTCGCCGAGACCGGGCCTGTCCGCGCGATGGTCGTGCCGTCCTCGGACACCGGGGACCGGCTGACGCCGTGCACCGGTGACTGGGTGGCCGTCCGGCCCGCGGCCGCGGCCGCGTCGCCCGTCATCGTGGAGGTACTGGAGCGCCGGACCGCCGTGCGGCGCTCCACCTCTTCGCGTACGTCGCACGCCCAGGTACTGGCCGCGAACGTCGACACCGTGGCGGTGGCCGTCTCTCTCTCCGATCCGCTCAAGCTCGGGCGGGTCGAGCGGATGCTCGCCCTGGCCTGGGAGAGCGGCGCCACCCCGGTGGTGGTCCTCACCAAGGCCGACCGGTGCGCCGACCCGGCCTCCGCGGCGGCCGAGGTCGCCGAGGCGGCCCCGGGAGTGGAGGTGCTGGTCACCAGTGCCACCACCGGCGAGGGCGTCGACGTACTCACCGCGGTCCTGTCGGGCACGGTCGTCCTGCTCGGGCCCTCGGGCGCGGGCAAGTCCACCCTCGGCAACCGCCTCCTGGGCGAGGACCTCCTCGCGACCGGCGCGGTGCGCGGCAGCGACGGCAAGGGCCGGCACACCACCGCGTGGCGGGAGCTTCTGCCGCTGCCGCACGGAGGTGTCCTGCTGGACACACCCGGCCTGCGCGGCGTGGGTCTGCACGATGCCGACGACGGCCTCGACCACACCTTCGCCGAGATCACCGAACTGGCCCTGGACTGCCGGTTCGCGGACTGCGCCCACACCGGTGAGCCGGGGTGCGCGGTGCTGGCCGCCATCGAGAACGGACACCTCACCCGACGGCGCCTCGACAGCTACCACCGGTTGCAGCGCGAGAACACCTATGCCGCCTCCCGCACCGACGCGCGGCTGCGCGCCGAGCTGGAACGGCCGAGGAAGGAGATCTCGCGCCATCTCCGTGCCCTCAAGCAGTCCCCGAACTTCAAGGCATGACGGAAAGGAACACGGTCATGGACCTTCCTCGCATCTTCACCATCCGTGAGAGCAGCCACCGGATCCACAACCCGCTGACCGCGGAGAAGCTCGCCGCCCTGGGCGCATCGCTCCACCTCTCCCCCGGGACGCGGGTGCTCGACCTGGCCAGCGGCTCGGGCGAGATGCTGTGCACCTGGGCGCGTGACCTGGGCTTCACGGGCACCGGTGTGGACATCAGCTCGGTCTTCACCGAGCAGGCCCGCGCCCGCGCCGCCGAACTCGGCGTCGCCGACCGGGTCGAGTTCGTCCACGGTGACGCGGCCGGCCACGTCGCCGACCAGCCGGTCGATCTGGCCGCCTGTGTCGGCGCCACCTGGATCGGCGGCGGCGTCGCCGGGACGGCCGAACTGCTCGACCGCAGCCTCCGCCCCGGAGGACTGATGCTGATCGGCGAGCCGTACTGGCGGCGGACCCCGCCGGACGAGGAGACGGCCAAGGCGTGCCACGCGTCGTCCGTCGCCGACTTCCTGCGTCTCCCGGAACTGATCGGACAGTTCCAGGATCTCGGGTACGACGTCGTCGAAATGATGCTGGCCGACCAGGACAGCTGGGACCGCTACGCCGCGGCCCAGTGGCTCAACATGCGCCGCTGGCTCGACCGGAACCCGGCCGACGACCTCGCCCCCGCGGTACGGGAGGAACTCGCCACCGAGCCCGCCGCCTACGCGCGGTACGGGCGTGAGTACCTCGGCTGGGGCGTCTTCGCGCTCATGAAGCGCTGATCCCTCGTCCCGTGCGGGGCCCGGACTGTGCGACGTCCGGCCCCGCACGGGACACGCGCAGGTCAAGGACGGTGAATCGGCGTACGCCGATACGTCGCCTCAGTCGGTACGAGGTCGGCCTCTTGACCGGCCCGTGGTCGGCGATGCGCTCTGCCAGCTCCTCGGGGCTGAGGCCGCGCGCACGTGAGGTAGCGGTCGGCGGCGTGCAGGGTGTTCACGCCGCGCCAGGCGTCAGCAATCCACGCGAGACCGTCGGACATGGTGTCCGATCCTTCCGCAGGCGATGTGGGAAGCGGGGACGAAGGGGCGCGACGAGGAACCGTGCTGCGCCCCTTGAGCCCCCTGGACATGCGCTCTAGGCATGGTCGAGTTGCGCGGCCAGGTCCGCCAGATCGTCGGCGTACAGGTCGAACCGGTCCGTGGGGATGGGCGGGTCGCCGACGGGGCGGGCGACGTACGCGGTGCGCAGGCCGAGGCTTTGCGCTGCGCGCAGGTCCCAGGCGTGGGTGGCGACCATCAGGAGGCGCTCCGGCGGTCGTCCGGAGACGGTGACGGCCAGTTGGTAGACCGCTGGGTCCGGTTTGTAGGTCCGGGCGTCCTCGGCGGACAGGGCCTGGTGCCAGCGGAGTCCGGCATGGGCGTTGAGACCGAGCAGCGCCGTCCGGCTCGCGTTGGAGAGTCCGATCAGCGGGAACCGTTGGGAGAGTCGGGCGAGTCCTGCCACGGTGTCGGGCCACGGCGGGAGCCTGCGACCTGACAGGGCCAGCGCTGATACGGCGTTCGGTTCGTCCACTCCGGCGGCGTCGGCGACGAGGCGGGCGGCTTCGGGGTCGAGGACATCGCTGGTGACGTAGGACCGGGCGCCGTCGAGGATCCGGCGTTGCTCGCGGTCGATGTGCTGCTGCCACAGCGACAGAAGGTGCTCGGCCCGCGGATCGTCGAGAGCGGGGGCGAGTTCACGGATACCGGCGCGGATTCCGGCGGGTTCGTCGACGAGCGTGCCGAGCACATCGAACACAAGGGCATCGATCTCTGTCTCTGACATGAGCGAGGTCTCCTGGGCGACGAAGCAAGCGCGTATGAGGGGCTGTTGATCGAACGCGGTCGGCGACCACCCGGATTCCCGGACCGTACGGACGCCGCCTGCCCCGTGGGCCTGGCCAGGCAGAACGTACCGCCAACCCCCGGGCGGCCTTCGTGAAGCCTCGGCACGTGGTCCTGAACACGGCGACGTCCGCGCCGTGTTCAGGACGCGAGGTACCGACGAATTTCTGCATGTTCTGCGAGGGCACACTGCGCTCGGGCGCGTATTTCTTGACCTGGACGACCAGTTTGCGGCCGTCGGGAAGGTAGCCGATGACGTCGGCGCCCAGGTCGCCGCTCTTGCCGCTGACGACGGCCTTCGTGCAGCCGTCCCGGCGGCACAGATCGGCGACGTAGCGCTCGAAGTCCTGCCAGGACAGGGCGTCGACCTCCGCCATGGACAGTTCCCGCGCCTTCGCCTCCTCCTGCGCCCGCCACCGCCGGTCCTCGTCGACGGCGAGCCGGTGCGCAAGGAGCAGTCTCCAGCCGGCGCCACCCACGACCGCGATGCCTGCCGTCGTCGCCAAGAAGGGCCACACCGTGGCCCAGTTGACGGCGACCCACACCGCGGCGATCAGCGCCACCACGACGCCCCAGAGCTGCAACCGCCTGCGCGTCCGCTTCCTCGTACGTCGACGCCGTCGTCGCGCTGCCATGACTCCCCCACTTCCCCCGCCCGTGGTCCGCGGTGTGAAATGGCCGTTCCGCCCCGGCAAGAGGGCCCGTATCTGCGGAACCGGGTTGCGCGCGGTGACAGTTGGGCGTGGCCGCGGAGCACCGCACCGCGAAGGAGGCATCCCGCATGTCAGACCTGGACAGCCAGACGCCCTACTGGGACGCCGCCGCGGCCACGAAGACGTTCACGCACCCACTGCATCTGCCGTGGCTCACCAGCATCGGCAAGCACGCCGCGATCCTCGACTACGGCTGCGGATACGGCCGCACTCTGCGCGAGCTCACGCACCACGGTTTCGACCATCTCTCGGGCGTCGACACCTCGTCGGCCATGATCGAACGTGCCCGTCGAGCTGGTCTCGGCGCGCGGTTGACGGTTCTGGAGACGCCACCGGCCTCGCCGTTCCCGGATGCGGCCTTCGACGCGGCCGTGCTGTTCGCCGTGCTGACCTGTGTCCCCGACGAGGGTGCCCAGCATCGGCTGATCGCCGAACTCCACCGGGTTCTCAAGCCCGGCGGCGTCCTGTACGTCAGCGACTTCCTGCTCCAGGACGACGAACGCAACCGCGACCGCTACGACCGGAGCGCCTCGCGCCAGGACCAGTACGGCGTCTTCGAGACAGAGGAGGGTGCGGTCTTCCGGCACCACCCCCGTTCGTGGTTCCCTTCGCTGCTGCGCGAGTTCGAGACCGTGGACACGCGGGACATCACCGTGAGCACCATGAGCGGACACGCGTCACAGGGGATCCAGATCCTCGCCCGCAAGCCGGTCTCCGAGTCGGTCTCCGAGCCGATCTCCGAGTCGGACGGGCAGGAGCGGCCGGACAGGACCTAGGTGTGGGCCTGGCCGTCCGCGGTGAGTTCCGCGAAGTCCGCGAGCATGTGGGCGACGGACGGGGCTCGGCCCGTGAACAGGTGGAAGGCCTCCGCCGCTTGGTGGACCAGCATGCTTCCGCCGTGGAAGACCGTGCACCCCACGGCACCTGCGGCGTGCAGAAGGGGCGTCAGGAGGGGGTGGTAGTTGATGTCCGCCACCCAGAGAGCGGGATGCAGGGCCTCCTCGGGCAGGGGCAGTCGCAGGTCGTGTTCGGTGCCGACGGATGACGCGTTGACGAGTCCGTCTGCGTGGGCGAGTCGCCGGGTGGCCTCGGAGGCGGCGCAGGCTTCGGCCCGCTCGGCACCGGCGTGCTCGTTGAGGGTTTTGGCCAGGCCCTCCGCCCGGTCGAGGTGCGGGTCGGTGATCGTCAGGTGTTCGACGCCCGCCGCGAGAAGGGCGTGGCCGACGGCGGCGCCGGCGCCTCCCGCGCCCAGTTGCACGACGCTGCCGAGGGGAGCTCGCGGCAGGTGGCGTGCGAAGGCGGCCGCGAATCCGCCGACGTCCGTGTTGTGTCCGACAGTCTTGCCGTCGCGGGTGAAGACCACGGTGTTGACGGCGCCCACCCGGGTCGCGGTGGGGGCGAGTTGATCGAGGAAGGGCATGACGAGCTGTTTGTAGGGGTGGGTGACGTTCAGGCCCGAGAAGCCGAGGAGCCGCGCGTGCTCGATGCGGTCCCCCAGTCGTTCGCTCCTCTCGTGGAGGGGTGGGTCCATGTCCAGCAGGCGGTACAGGTACCGCAGTCCGTGCCGACGGGCTTCTCGTTCATGGAGTTCGGGGCTGAGGGACTGCCCGATCCCCGCACCGACGAGTGCCAGCAGGTATGAGTTTTGGGTCACGGCAACTCCGCGCACGCTATGGACTATCTAGTTCGTTATGAATATCAGGATGTGCCTGGCGCGTGAAGTCGTCGTGCTCAGGTTCTCGGACGCGACTGCTGCCCGTGCGGGTCGCGGCCTCCGAGACAGGTGGCTCCGTCGGGCGGCCGGTCGACCGCCCGACGGACTAGAGGCCCAGGTAGACCTCGCGCACCCGGGGGTCGTGGCTGAGTTCGGCGGAGCTGCCGGCCATGGCGGCCTCCCCGTTCTCCATGACGATGCAGTGGCTGGTGACCCCGAAGGTCAGCTTGGCGTTCTGCTCCACCAGGAGCAGGCTCAGGCCCTCGTCGCGCAGCCGCAGCAGGACGTCGAGGATGCTGCCGACGAGCTTCGGGGACAGCCCCATGGACGGCTCGTCGAGGATGAGCAGGCGCGGTCTGCTCATCAGGGCCCGGCCCATGGCGAGCATCTGCTGCTGACCGCCGGAGAGCGCGCCTGCGAGCCGGTGCCTCATCTCGCCGAGGACCGGGAACAGGTCGTAGATCTCGTCGAGTTGCTGGTGCACCTCCTTGTTCCAGGCACGTGCGTACGCGCCGAGCAGGAGGTTCTTCTCCACCGGCAGTCCGGGGAAGACGTGCCGCCCCTCGGGGACGTATCCGATCCCGTGCCGGACCATGTCGCGGGCCTTGGCCCTGGAGAGGTCCGTACCGCCGAGCGTGATGCGCCCGCTGGTGCGGGGGACGAGGCCCATCAGCGCCTTGAGGGTGGAGGTCTTGCCCGCGCCGTTGGCACCGATCACGCCGACGGACTGACCGGGTTCGACGGTGAAGCCGATGTTGCTCACCGCGCAGACGCCGCCGTAGTGCACACTGAGGTCTTCCACGGTGAGGCGCGGCGCGGGGCCGGGGAGGGTGGCGTTCACGAGGTGGCCTCCTTGGTGCGCCGCGGCTGCCCGGTGTCCGCGGGCGGATCCGGTACGAGGTCGGTGAGTTCGGAGTCGCCCAGGTAGGCCTCGATGACTTCCGGGGTGGCGACGACCTCCTGCGGGGTTCCCTCCGCGATGACCTGTCCGCTGGAGAGGACCGTGATCTTCTCGCACAGCGACATGACGAGCCCCATGTTGTGTTCGATGAGGATGACGGTGGTGCCGCTGTCGCGGATGGACCGGACGATCCGGACGAGCTGCTGGACCTCTTCGCCGTTGAGCCCGGCGGCCGGTTCGTCGAGCAGGAGGAGGCGGGGGCCTGCGGCCATGGCGCGGGCGATCTCGATACGGCGCTGGATCCCGTACGGCAGGGAGGCGGGGGCCGCTTCGGCGAAGTCGGTCAGGCCGTACCGTTCGAGGACGGCGTCCGCCTGGGCGCGCAGGCGGCGCTCCTGGCGGATGACGCCCGGCTGCCACACGGCGTAGCGCCAGATGGTGTGGGTGCGGGAGCGGTCGAGGGCCACCAGGATGTTCTCGCGGACCGTGAGCTGGCCGAACAGGCGCAGGTTCTGGAACGTGCGGGCCGTGCCGGCCAGCGAGAGGGCGTAGGGGCGGGCGGTGGTGGTGTCGGTGCCGGCGAAGTGGACCGTTCCCGAAGTGGCCCGGTAGAAGCCGCTGATCACGTTGAACAGGGTGGTCTTGCCGGAGCCGTTGGGGCCGACGATGCCGCGGATCTCGCCCGCGTCGACGGTGAGCGAGACCTCGTGGAGGGCCCGCAGGCCGCGGAAGTACTTGCTGACGGCGTCGATGCGCAGCAGGGCGCCCTGGGTGGTGGTGGGCGCGGGTGCGTAGGGGGTGAAGGGGCGCAGTTCGGCACGGGTGGTGCGGTGGCCGCGCCGCCGCCGGTACTGGTCGCGCACGCGGGCGGGGATGCCGGCGAGTCCGGTGGGCGCGAAGACGACCATGAGGACCACGACGACGCCGTAACCGAGTTGGGCGTAGGTGGAGAAGTCGGAGAGCCATTCGCGGACGAGGGTGAGTCCGATGGCGCCGATGACGCAGCCGACGAGGGAGCGGCGCCCGCCGATGATGACCATGGCGAGCAGGATGAACATGTTGCCGATGGAGAAGGTCTCGGGGGCCACGTAGCGGATGAGGCCGGCGTAGAGGATTCCGGCGAGTCCTCCGTAGAAGCTGGCCAGCAGGAAGGCGGTCATGCGCAGGAGCGGGATCTCGGCGCCCATCGCGCCCGCGGCCAGGGAGTCGTCGCGCATGGCGCGCAGTCGGCGGCCGAGAGCGGTGTGGACGACGAACAGGCCGAAGACCAGGCCGAGGGCGAAGACGACGGCTTCGAGGTAGTAGTAGAGGTACTCGCTGGACAGGTCGATGCCGGGCAGAGTCGGTACAGGGATGCCGGAGATGCCGTCCGCGCCGCCGGTGACATGGGCGTTGGTGATCCAGTTGATGAAGCCGAGGGCGAGTCCGAGGGTGACGATGCCCAGGTAGTGCGACTGCATGCGCAGGGCGGGGACACCGACGAACAGGCCGATCGCGACCGAGCCGAGCAGGGCGAGGACGGCCGCTGTCCAGAATCCGTGGCCGGAGTGTGTGGTGAGGATGGCGACGCCGTACGCGCCGACGCCGAAGAAGGCGACCTGGGCGAGGTTGATCTGGCCGGAGATGCCCATGGCCAGGCCCATGCCGATCGCCAGGAGGGCGTAGATCAGGGCGATGTTGACGACGTGGATGGTGTAGCTGCCGAGGCCGTACGGCAGGGCCCAGGCCGCGATCACGATCGCGGCGAGACCGGTGAGTCGTGTCTTCATGCGCGGCTGACCGTCCTTTCGCCGAAGATGCCGGTGGGCCGGATCATGATCGCCACGGTGAACACCAGGAACGTCACGAGGACCGAGTAGCCCTGGAAGTGGCCTGCGGCGTAGGAGTCGAGGACGCCGATCGCGATACCGCCGACGACGGCGCCGTTGATGGAGCCGAACCCGCCGAGCATCGCGGCGGCGAAGCCCTTGATGCCGAGGGCGCCGCCGAGGGAGGCGTCCACGTAGAGCATGGGGCCGACCAGGCCGCCGGCGAGTGCGGCGAGGCCCGCTCCGATGGCGAAGGCGAGGGCGTTGCTGCGGCCCACGTCGATGCCGACGGCGGTGGCGGCCTCGTGATCCATGGCGACGGCCTGCATGGCGGCGCCGCGCTTGGTGCGGGACAGGAAGAAGCCGAGGGCGACGACGGCGAGCGCGGCCACGCCCATGACGAGCAGGTCGTAGGTGCGGATGCGGATGCCGAAGACGTCCAGGGGTGCGGAGGCCAGTGGTGAGGGGACGGCGCGGCCGGTGGTGCCCCAGATGAGGATCGCGACGGCCTGGAGGACGATCCCGAAGCCGATCGTGCCGATCAGCATCAGGTCGAAGTCCTTGTTCTCCAGGGGCCGCAGGACCCGTTCGATGACGAGGCCGATGGCGCCGGTGACGAGGATGGCCACGATCATCGCGACGGCGAAGGGCAGCTCGGAGGTGAGGTAGAAGGTGGAGGCGGCGTACGCGCCGATCATCGCGATGTCGGCGTGGGCGAAGTTGACCAGCCCCATGGTGCGGTAGACGAGCGAGAAGCCCATGGCCACGAGGGCGTAGACGGCGCCGAGGCTGAGTCCGCTGACGAGGGTCTGAAAGGTGTCCTGCACAGCGGCCTCACTTGTGTTCGACGAGCTTGCCGTCGCGGATGACACCGATGGTGGTCTTGGTGATGCCGACGCCGTCCTCGCCGAACTCGAAGTCGCCCAGCAGGCCTTCGTACCGGGTGGCGCGGATCGCGTCGGCGAGCTTCTTGCCCGTGGCGACCTTGCTGTTCTTCAGCGCGGTGAGCACGATGTTGGTGCCGTCGTAGGCCTTGGCGCCGTGGAGTTCGGCCTCCTCGCCGTACGCGGCCTTGTAGGCGGCCGCGAACTTCTGGGCGGCGGGGCTGATCTCGTTGCTCAGGTAGGGGGAGCTGACGAAGGTGCCCTCGACGGCCTTCTTGCCCGCGGTCTCGATGAACACCGGGGTGCCCTGCGGGGCCGCGCCGGCGAAGGGGGCGTCGATGCCCAGGTCGCGGGCCTGCTTCACGATGAGGCCGGCCTCGACCTCTTCGGAGCCGATGAAGACGACCTCCGGCTTCGCGGCACGGATCTTGGTGAGCGCGGCGCTGAAGTCCTTCTGGTCGGTGGTGACGACCTGGTCGGAGACGGGGGTGACACCGAGTTCCCCGGCGGCCTTGGCGAAGGCGTCGTGCTCGCCCTTGCCGAAGGAGCCGTTGTTGCTGATCATCGCGATCTTCTTGAAGCCCTGGTCCTCGACCAGGAACTTGGCGAGGGTGCTGTCGTACGTGGTGCTGGTGGGCCCGTTCAGGAACAGGAACGGGCTCTTCTGCGCGACGAGGGCGTCGGCCTGACCGGAGGTGATGTTGGGGATCTCCGACTGCTTGAGCACGGGGGCCATGGCGATGGTGACGGCGCTCTCCGCGGTGCCGATCATGGCGATGTACTTCTCGCTGGCTATCTTGCGGGCCAGATTGGTGCCGGTGGTGGGGTCGCCCTGGTCGTCGAACGACTTCATCTGGATCGTGCGGCCGTCGATGCCGCCCTTCTTGTTCCACTCGTCGATGGCGAGCTTGGCGCCCTTGTACTCCCAGTCCCCAAGCGAGGAGAGCTGGCCGCTGCGCGCGTCGACAATGGCGATCTTGATGGGGCCCGAGTCGGACCCGGCCTTCTCGGCGGAGTCGCCGGGGGCGCTGCACGCGGTCACCGCCGCCCCGAGGACGAGGGCGCCGACGAGCAGGGGACGTGGTGCGAGCGGGCGGGCGGGGCGGTTCATGCGGTCACCTCATGGCTAGGCGGAGGGCTGGACGGGAGTGGGGGGAGGCGACTCGTTCCCCCGGCGGCCGCGTGGGCGGGCGGCGGGGACGCGCGAGCGCGGGGTGCGGTTCAGACCGCGTCGGCCGGGAAGCGCCCGGCGTAGATGTCCTTGATGTTCCAGTGGCCGGGGGTGGGGACCGGCTCGTTGACCATCGGCACGTCGAGGACGGCCGGGCGGCGGCGCTCGATGGCGTTCTCGAGTGCCTTGCGCAGTTCCGCGGGGGTCCCCACGGCGTAGCCGTCGGCACCGCAGGCCTGCCCGTACCGGGCGAAGTCGGGGCTGTAGGAGTTCCCTTCGGCGTCGGTGAACTCGCACCCGTAGGAGCGGCCGAACGAGGAGGCTTGCAGGTCGGCGATGGTGCCGTGGGCCCGGTTGTTCATGACGACGAAGATGACGGGTGCGCCCTGTTCGACGGCCATGGGGACGGCGGGCAGTTGGGCGCTCATGCCGCCGTCGCCGATCAGGGCGACGACGACCTTGTCGGGCTGGGCGATCTGTACGCCGACGGCCGCGGCGGGTCCGAAGCCCATCGTCGAGGCGCCACCGGGGGTGATGAAGCGGCCCTGCTCGGGCAGTTCGTAGCACTGGGCGACGCCGTTCTTGTTCCAGCCGACGTCGGTGACGAGCACGGCGCTGTCGGGGAGCGTCTCGCGCAGGTCGGTGAGGATGCGCTGGGGGCGCAGCGGGAAGGTGTCGCTGCGGCCGGCTTCGGTGGCGGCGTCGAACACACCGCGCCGGGCGGCGGCGATGGTCTCGCGCAGTCCCGGGCGGGTCACGGGGGTCGCCCGACGCGCGTGGACGGCGGCGCCGATCGCCTCCAGGGCGAGGGTGACGTCGGCGACGGCGCCGATGTGGACCGGATAGTTGCGGCCGATCTCGGCGGGGTCGATGTCGATCTGGATCAGCTTGCTCGGCGGGAAGTTCCAGGTGTGGACGCTGTCCCAGGAACTGGCGTCGGTCTCGGCGAAGCGGGTGGCCAGCGCGAGGACGATGTCGGCGCCCTTGGTGTGCTCATGGGTGGTGTCCAGGCCCCAGAAGCCCGGCATTCCGAGGAGCAGCGGGTGCTGGTCGGCGACGGCCCCCTTGCCCATCAGCGAGTGGGCCAGGGGGATGTCGAGGTGCTCGGCGAGGTCGAGGAGCGCGGTGCGGGCGCGGGGGCCGCGCAGTCCGCCGCCGAAGTAGAGGAGAGGGCGCTCGGCGTGCAGCAGGGCCTCGGCGATCTTGTCGGCGGTGGCCTCGTCGAGGGCGGTGGTGCCGAGGTGGCCGGGCAGCGGGTGGCCGCCGTCGTAGGGGGCGACCGGGCGGTTGAACAGGTCCATGGGGATGTTGACGAGCACGGCGCCGGGCCGGCCGCTGGTGGCGGTCCAGAAGGCGCGCTCGGTGACCCTGGGCAGGTCCTGGACCCGTTGGACCTGCCAGGTGCGCTTGCAGAACGGCTGGTAGATGGCGGTCTGGTCGGCGTCCGCGTGGAGGTTGACCTCCTGGTGCGGGTGGCGGCCGTAGTAGTAGGAGGGGACGTCGCCGGTGATGACGACCAGGGGGACGGAGTCGAGGGCGGCGGTGGCGACGCCGGTGACGGCGTTCATCATGCCGGGGCCGACGTGGGTGAGCAGGACGCCGGGGCGGCCGGTGGCGCGGGCGTATCCGTCCGCGGCGTGGGCGGCTGCCTGTTCGTGGCGGGCGATGACGAACTCGACGCTGCTGGGGCCGAGGGCGTCCAGGAGGGCGATGTTGGTGTGGCCGCAGGTGCCGAAGACGTACTCGACACCGTAGGACTCGAGTTGGGCGACGAGGGCTTCGGCCGCGGTGACGGTGCTCACGAGGTCTCCTTGGGCAGTTCGCGGAGCTCGCCCCAGACGGACAGGCCGCGCAGCATGAGGGTCTTGACGACGGTGTAGTCGTCGATGAGCCAGCGGGGTGCCTCGCGGCCGAAGCCGGAGTCCTTGACCCCGCCGAACGGGACGTGGTCCAGGCGGTAGTTGGAGGATCCGTTGACGATGAGGGCGCCGACCTGGAGGCGCCGCCAGGCGGTGAGGATCCGGCGCACGTCGTGGGTGAACAGGCCGGCCTGGAGTCCGTAGCGGCTGGCGTTGCAGGCGTCCAGGACGGTGTCGAAGTCGTCGTAGGGAATGACCGCGACCAGGGCGCCGAACACTTCGTGGACGACGACGGAGGCGTGGGCGGGCGGCGCGGCGATGATGGTGGGGGCGGCGGTGGCGCCGTCGCGGGTGCCGCCGCGCACCACGGTCGCGCCGAGTGCGGCGGCTTCCTCGGACCACCGCACGACGCGTTCGGCGGCGTCCTCGTCGACCATCGATCCGATGTCGGTGTCCTCGTGCAGCGGGTCGCCGACGACCAGGGCGTCGACCGCGGCGGTGAAGGCGTCGAGGAAGGTGTCGAAGCGGCTGCGGTGGACGTAGACGCGCTGGACGGAGATGCAGCTCTGGCCGCTGTTGCTGTAGCCGTTCCTGGCGCACAGGACGGCGGCCGTCTCGATGTCGGCGTCGTCGCAGACGAGGGTGGCGGCGTTGCCGCCGAGTTCGAGGGCGAGGCGTTTGGCTCCGGCGGCGCGGGCCACGGCGGCGCCGGTGGTGGCGCTGCCGGTGAAGCTGATGACGCTCACCTCCTGGGCCGCGCACAGGGCCGCGCCGATGTCCCCGCCGCCGTGCAGGAGTTGCACGGCCTGGTCGGGCATGCCGCTCTCCAGCAGCAGCGCCACGATCGCGGTGGAGATCGCAGGGGCCTGCGGTGGGGCTTTGACGAGGGTGGTGTTGCCCGCGGCGAAGGAGGCGCCCAGTTTGTGGGCGAGCAGGTTGGCCGGTGCGTTGAACGGGGTGATGGCCAACGCGACGCCGGCCGGGGCCCGGTAGGTCAGGGCGGTGTTGCCGATGCCGGTGTCCCAGCCCGCGACCGGGAGGTTCTCGCCGTCGATCCGGCGGGCCTCCGCGGCGCAGACGGCGAAGGTGGAGGCGACCCGGTCGATCTCGGTGCGGCTGTCCTTGAGCGGCTTGCCGAGTTCCAGGGCGAGCAGCCGGGCGAGCCGGTCGCGGTGCGCGGTCGCCGTGTGGGAGGCGGCTTGCAGGATGTCGGCGCGCGCGGCGGGTGCCAGCGAGGCGACCTGGTCGGCGAACCGGTGGCTGTGGTGCAGGGCCTTCGCGATGTCGGCGGGCGTGGCGGTGGGCGCCCGGCTGACGAGGCGTCTGAGGTAGGGGCCGGTGCGTTCCAGCGCCGGGCCTTCACCGCCCCAGGTTCCGGCGATGAGAGGCAGAGCGTCGACGACATCGGCCGAGTCGGCTGCCTTGAGGAGGTCTTGCAGCATCACATCTCCAGAAAAAACCATCTAGTGGTTTCCGTGGACTGCTCTGTGGACTGGCGTGTAACGTACGGGCGCCGAGAGGCCGTGGCAATAGGTCGGCGCAAGGAAGTTCGGAACAGCGATTTCCCCCGGGAGCGGCGCTGTTGGAAGCTGGCGCACCAGAGCTGCCGCCGCTCGGAAGGCGGTAGCCACTGACGTACGGAGGAGACATGGACGCGGAGCAAGGACAGGGCGGGGTACGCAGTGTGCGGCGCGCTCTGGACATCCTGTCGCTGCTGACTGAAGATCAGCCCACGGTCCCGCTGCGGGACATGGTCGAGGCCACCGGCCTGCCCAAGACCACGGTGGTCCGCCTGGTGCAGACCCTGGAGCAGTACGGACTGCTCTGGGCGGCGCCCGGCGGCTACACCGCCGGACCGGGCCTGTGGCGCTGGGCCCATCTGGCCCACACCAGGTGGGAGTTGCCCGCCGACACCCAGAAGCTGCTGCGTGAGCTGTCGGACCGGCGCGGCGAGACGGCGAACCTGATGATCCGGCGCGACATCCACCGGGTGTGCGTCGCTCAGCAGGAGAGTCCGCAACCGCTGCGTCACGTCGTGCGGGTCGGCGACGAACTGCCGCTGTGGGCGGGCGCCTCGTCGAAGGTGCTGCTCATCGGTGCCACCGACGGGCTGTTGCAGCGCGTCGCGGCCGCCTCGCCGCACGGCGTGGCGCACGCGGAGCAACTGCGGCTGTGGGCCGACGAGGCCACCGAGCACGGGTTCGCCGCCAGCCACGGCGAACGCGACATCGGCCTCACCGCCGTCGCCGTGCCCATCCGCTCGCAGTCCGGTGTGGTCGTCGCCTCTCTGTCGCTCAGCGGCCCCAGCGCCCGCATCCCGGAGTCGGCGATCAAGGAGTTCGCACAGGACCTCATCGAGGTCGCGGCGCGGATCGCCTCCCAGGGATTCGCGCACCCCCTGGGGCCGCGCACCTAACCCACGCGCGCCGCAACGGCGCCCGGAAGGAGACGTTCATGCACGGACGACCACTGGACGGCATACGCGTTCTGGACCTGACGAATGTGCTGGCCGGACCCTATTGCAGCTACCAGCTCATGCTTCTGGGCGCCGAAGTGATCAAGATCGAACGACCGGGACAGGGGGATCTCGCACGCAACCTGGGTCCCGACGCGACGCTGAACCGGGAGCGCATCGGGGCCTCCTTCCTCGCCCAGAACGCGGGCAAGAAGTCGCTGGAGCTCGACCTCAAGGACACCGCCGACCGCACGGTCTTCGAGGACCTGCTGGCCGGCGCCGACGTCCTGCTGGAGAACTTCCGCGCGGGCGTGCTGGAGCGGATGGGGTTCGGCCCCGAGCGGCTGGCCGCGCTCAACGAGCGACTCGTGTACTGCTCGATCTCCGGCTTCGGGCACAGCGGGCCGATGAGCGAGGCACCGGCCTACGACCAGATCATCCAGGGCCTGACCGGCATGATGAGCGTGACCGGGACCCAGGAGAGCGCCCCCCAGCGCATCGGCTTTCCGGTGTGCGACACCACCGGCGGCCTGATGGCCGCGTTCGCCATCGCCTCCGCGCTCCTGCACCGTGAGCGCACGGGCGAGGGGACCAGACTCGATGTCTCCATGCTGGAGGCGTCGATGTCGACCATGGGCTGGGCGGTGTCGAACTACCTGGTCAGCGGGGTCCCGCCGCAGCCGCTCGGCGACCAGAACCCGACCGCCGCCCCGTCGGGGACCTTCCGTACGCTCGACGGCCCGCTGAACATCGCCGCCAACCAGCAGGGGCAGTTCGAGACGCTGTGCCGCCTGGTCGGCGCGCCCCAGCTGGCGACCGACGCGCGCTTCGCCGAACGGGAGAGCCGCAAGGGCCACCGCGAGGAACTCAACGCCGCCCTCAACGCCGCGCTCTCGCTCCGTCCGGCCGCCGACTGGGAACGCGATCTCAACGCGGCCGGCGTACCCGCGGCCCGCGTGCTCACCGTCCCGCAGGCACTGGAGCAACCCCAGCTGGAACACCGCGGGTTCGTCAGCGCACTGCCCCACCCCGGCCGCCCCGAGCGGGCCCTGCGCGTGGTGGGCAACGGCGTGCTCTTCGACGGGGAAGCGTTCGCCCCGCCCTCCCCGCCACCCTTGCTCGGTCAGCACAACGCCGAGCGGGCCGACCTGGCCCGGGTCTGGGCGACGGCCGCCGCCGGAGAGGCCACCGAAGAGGCCACCGCCTCATGACCATCTCCGAGGACGAAGCGGCACAGTGGTGGGCCACCGCGGTCAGCCACATCGAGCCCGGCAGCATCGAACTGCGCGACCGGCCCATCCAGCAGCTCATCGGCGAGGTCGGGTTCGTCGACATCATCTGGCTCCTGCTCCGCGGCGACCTGCCCTCCTCCCGCCAGTCGGCACTCCTCGAAGCGGCCCTCGTCGCCGGGGTCGACCATGGCCCGCAGGCGCCCTCGATCGCCGCCGCCCGGATGGCCGCCACCTGCGGCGTCGGCCTGAACAACGCCATCGCCACCGGGGTGAACATGCTCGGCGACGCCCACGGCGGGGCGGGCCAGCAGTGCGTGGAGATGCTCACCGACGTCCGCACCCTGCACGAGGCGGGCCACACGTGGGATGCAGCCGCCCGGGAGGTGATGGACGATTGGCAGCGCCGCTCGCGGTACCTGCCCGGCTTCGGCCACCGCTTCCATCCCCGCGATCCGCGACGCGACCCCCTCCTCGCCCTGGTGGACCAGGCCGTCACCGACGGCATCGTGGCCGGCGACCACTTGCGGGCCGCCCAGGCCGTCGAATCCGCTCTCGCACGCCGCCGCGGCGGCGCCCGCCCCGTGCCGATGAACATCGACGGTGCCACCGCCGTCATCTACGCCGAGCTGGGCTTCCCACCGCCCCTGGCCAGGGGCCTGTTCGTGCTCAGCCGATCGGTCGGCATCCTCGCGCACGCCTGGGAGGAAACCGGCCAGGGGCGCCGCAACAAGGGCCCCCTGCCCCGCTCCGTCCTCCCGGCCCGCCTCCCGCCCCAGCAGCAGGCCTGAACAAGTCGCGCCCGCCCTCTTGCCACACCCCCGCGCCGTACCTAACGTAGCTTTCCGCCAAACGGCAACCATCATACGGGTTCATCGAACCACCTAGCGGACCATGATTCGGTCGATGGGACAGGATCCGATCCGCCGGACCATGATCCGCTCTCCTGGACCGCGATTCGCTCTCGTGGGCCATGCCCCTTTCGGTGGACCACGATCCGTTCCGGTGGGCCACGATCCGTTCCGGTGAACCGTGATCCGTTCCGGTGGATCGTGATCCGTTTCGCTCTCCTCCCTCCCCCACCTGGCACACCGCGGCCGAACCTTGACGGCCCGTCAGGCTCTTTCCTGAAAGAGGGACCATGGACAGACGCAGCTTCCTCACCACCACCGCGGCCTCCACCGCCGGCACCGTCGCCCTGCTCAACTCGACGTCGGCCCAAGCCGCTTCCGCCACCGCGGCGTGGGCCCGTCCCGTGCCGGCGCAGGCCCACGCCGCGACCGGGAAGAACTTCCCGAAGGCCGGCGGCAATCTGGGGAACCAGAACCACTCCTCGCTCCAGCGCATCGACAGCGACAACGTCCGCAAGCTGGGCGGCGCCTGGCACATCAACCTGGAGAACGGCTCCACCTCCACCCATCAGCAGTGCGCCGTCATCGCCCAGGACGGTGTCCTCTACCTGGCCACCACCCAGCAGAACGTCTTCGCCATCGACGGCCGCACCGGCGAGACCAGGTGGAAGACCAAGGTCGGCTCGGACACCACCAACATGCGCGGCCTCGCCCTCGGCCAGGGCCTGGCGTTCACGATCACCGGTGACAACACCGTCGTCGCCCTCGACCAGAGGACCGGCGCGATCCGCTGGACCCGCGAACTGCTCGTCGAGGATCAGGGCGATCCCGACTGCGACCCGGCCAGTGGCCAGTGCGGCGGCAGCAAGGGCGGCCTGGCCGGCGCCGCCGTCTACTGGGACGGCCTCGTCTACATCGGCACCCAGGGCAGCACCGCCGGCGCCCGCGGTCGCGCCTACGCCCTGAACGCGGCCACCGGCGAGGTCGCCTGGACGTTCTGGGGCACGCCAGGGCCGGGCGAGTTCGGCCACGACACCTGGGAGGGCGACTCCTGGAAGACCGGCGGCGCGGTGTGCTGGATCCACCCCGCCGTCGACCCCGAACTCGGCCTGGTCTACTGGACGTTCGGCAACCCGTATCCCCGTACCGACGGCTCCACCCGGGCCGGCGACAACCTCTTCGCCAACTGCCTGGTGGCCATCGACGCCAAGACCGGCAAGCGGCGCTGGCACTTCCAATCCGTCCACCACGACATCTGGGACTACGACGGCGTCATGTCGCCCGTCCTCGCCGACCTGCTGATCAAGGGGAAGAAGGCACGGGTCGTCGTCTACGGCAGCAAGACCGGCATGTACTACATCCTCGACCGGGCCACCGGAAAGCCCGTCCACGGCATGGAGGAACGCCCGGTCCCCCAGCACGCCGCGCAGAAGACCTCACCGACCCAGCCGTTCCCCGGCGGCGAGCCCTTCGTCGAGACCGAGCCGCGTCTCGACAAGGCCACCCGCCCCGTCCCGTTCTATCCGACCGGCGGCCTGTTCGAGGTGCACTGGGACCGCGCCACCATCCTCTTCCCCGGCGCGGGCGGCGGCGCCGACTGGTCCTTCCCCTCCTTCAGCCACCGCACCGGTCTCGTCTACGTGGGATACGGGCTGATCAACTCCGCGTACTCCAACACCCACGGCGGCCGCGTCAACACCTCCCGCCCGCTCGGCGAGTACTTCGCCGGGGGCCTGGCCGCCGTCGACCCGCGCACCAACACCGTCGCCTGGCGCCAGGAGGGCGACTGGTCCCTCGCCCACGGCAACGGCATCCTCAGCACGGCCGGCGGCGTCCTCTTCCAGGGCCGGCCCGACGGCGTCCTGACCGCGCTCGACGACCGCGACGGCAGCCTGCTGTGGAGCTGGCAGTGCGGAGCCGGCGTCAACACCAGCCCGCTGACCTACGAGATCGACGGCGAGCAGTACGTCGCGGTGCTCGCGGGCGGCAACGGGCTGCCGTACCCGGACATCCCCAAGGGCGACCATCTCTGGGCGTTCAAGCTCGGTGGAAAGGTCGGTCCGGCCGCCGCGCCGACCCCGCCCTCGAAGCGCAACCAGATCCGCACAGCCGCCGTCAGCGGCGACACCGCCAAGAACACCGTCACCCTGGGCCGGGTCTGGGACAGCGCGAAGAACGCGCCGGGGACGAGCGAGAGCCTGGTGGCGCAGAACGCCATGGCACCGCAGCATCTGAGCATCGCCGCGGGCACCACGGTCACGTTCACCAACCCGGCCGACAACAAGTCCGCGCACGGCGCGGTCTCGTTCTTCGAGGCCGAGTTCGACACCGGCCTGCTCATGCCGGGCCAGTCCTCCAGCCACACGTTCACCACCCCGGGCGAGTACTTCTACAACGACCCGGTGGCCCCGCAGAGCACCGGCAAGATCGTCGTCAAGTAGCCGCGGCTCCGACCTCCCGGCATCCGGCCCGCCACCCCGTTCACGCTCCGCTCCCTCGGTACTCCGTCGGGTCCGCACTCGGGCGCGTCGACGCTCCCCGTCCACCCGCTGGGCCCAGTGCTGCCGTGATTCCGCCCGCATCGCATCCGTACTCACAGCCAAGGACCTCAGATGACCCCTCCTGTCACCGGCAGACGCCGGCTCCGCCCCCTCACCACCGCCGTGGCCGGCGTCGTCGGAACGGCCGCCGTCACCGTCGCGCTGGTCGCCACCGGCACCCTCAGCGTGGCCCAGGGCCGCGTCGGCCAGGGCGCCCGACAACTCGGCGACCCCGACTACGGGGTGTGCCGCGGCACCGACGCCCGCTGCTACCACGACTGGGGCAACTTCGACACCGCCAAGGGCTACAAGGTCCTCCTCTACACCCGCACCGCGGGACCGCGGCACGCCAACCTCGGCCCCGCCCTGGCACCGGGCATGAACCCGCCGCTCACCGAGACGAACACGGTCCAGAAGGCGCTGCTCACCATGGGCGCCGACAACGGATTCCAGGTCGACTACACCGAGGACGTCTCCCAACTCGCCTCCCCCGCGACCCTGTTCAAGTACAACGCGGTCGTCTTCTACTCCACCAGCCGCGACACCCTGGACGACGCCGCGCAGACATCACTGCGGCAGTACATCCGGGGCGGCGGCGGCTTCGTCGGCGTCCACAACGCCTTCGGAACCGAGTACAACTGGCCTTGGTACGAGGGCCTGTTGGGCAACGCGAACTTCTACGACCACGGCGCGAACCAGCCCGGGACCGTGGAGACCGTCAACCGTAAGGACGTCTCCACCAAGAACCTCCCCTCCCGGTGGGAGTTCTCCGACGAGTGGTACAACCTCGTGCCCGCCCCCACCAAGGTCCGCGTCCTGGCCGAGGTCGACGAGAGCACCCTGGCCAAGGGCGTCGCCGGCAACTACCACCACCCCGGGCACGGCGACAACCACCCGGTCGCCTGGTGCCAGTACTACGACGGCGGCCGCGCCTGGCTGACCACCCTCGGCCACGACGCCAAGGACTTCACCACCGACGGCTCGTTCCCCGGCGCCGCCGAGTTCCAGAAGCTCCTGCTGGGCGGCATCGAGTCGGCCATGGGCAAGGCGCCCTTCTGCAAGTAGGTCTCCGGCGGCGGACATCCCGAACGCCGGCAGCCGTGCCGGACCGTGACCAGGCCGGCGCGGCATCCTCCCCACCCCGAGAAAGGCGATCACCATGCAGGACAACACCCTCCCCACCCCTCAGCCCCAGGCCCAGCCCGCCCAGAGCACCGGCTGGCAGACGCCCGACTTCACCGTGGTCGACACGGCGATGGAGATCACCGCCTACGCCCTGAGCTCGAAGTAGCGGCCCGCCGTGCTGCTGCGTGTGCTCGGAACGGCAGCGGGCGGCGGTCTGCCTCAGTGGAACTGCGCGTGCCCCGGCTGTGCCGGGGCACGCCGGCACCCCTCCCGCCGCCGCCTGCACGACTCGCTCGCCTTCCACCGCACCCCGACCGGCCCCTGGTTCCTCGCCAACGCCTCCCCGGACGTCGCCGAACAACTGGAGAGCCACCCCACCCTGCGGCCGGGTGCCGGAGACGCGCGCACCCCCGTGGTCCGGGTGGTCCTCACCGACGCCGAACTGGACCACACCCTGGGCCTGTTGCGCCTGCGCGAGGCGGCCAGGATCGAGATCTGGTGCACCGAGCCCGTGCGCAAGGCGTTGCAGATCAGCTTCCCACTGGGCCGAGTCCTCGCCCCGTACACCGAACTGACCTGGCACCACCTGCCGTCCGGCACGGACGCACCGCCGGCGGTCGTCGCCGGACTCGAGGTCCACGCGGTCCCTGTGTCGTCCAAGCGTCCGCGCTACGCAGCCGACGAGGCCGCCCACCCCGCCTGGAGCTCGGCGCTGCGCGTACGGGATCCGGACTCCGACCGCCGTGCGGTGTACCTGCCGGCACTGGCCGCGTGGACCGACGGCCTCGACGACGAACTCGCCGCGGCCGACTGTGTCCTGATCGACGGAACCTTCCTCGACGAGGAGGAACCCCGCCGCACGGGATTCAGCGAGCGCAGCGCATCGGCCATGGGCCATCTGCCCGTGCTGGGCCCCACCGGCACCGCGCGACGCCTGCACGCCCTGGGGGTGCGCGCCCACTACACCCATCTCAACAACAGCAACGTCCTGGCCGACCCCGGGGCGCCCGAGCGCGAACACCTCGCCGCGCTCGGCCTCGACGTGGCCCAGGACCGGATGGTGATCCCGCTGTGACCAGTCCCCTCGCCCCCTGCTCCCATCCGGCCGCCGTACGGTCCTCTCCCCCTGCGGCCCGTGGCGCGGACGAGTTGGAGGCCGAACTGCGCCGGCTGGCGGCCTCCCGCTACCACGACCGTCACCCGTTCAACCGGCGCATGCACGAGGGCGACCTCAGCCCCGACGAACTGCGCACCTGGGTGGCGAACCGCTTCTACTACCAGTGCCACATCCCCATCAAGGACGCGTTCATCCTCAGCAAGTTGGAGTCCGCGGCCCACCGCCGTTCCTGGATCAGGCGCATCCAGGACCACGACGGGACCACGGACGCGGAGGGCGGGATCGAGCGGTGGCTCCGGCTCGGCGAAGCCGTGGGCCTCGACCGGTGCGAGCTCACCGAACATCGGCGTCTGCTGCCGGGTGTGCGCCTGGCTGTCGACGGTTACGTCAACTTCTGCCGCACCCGGAGCGCTCTGGAGGCGGTCGCCTCGTCCCTCACCGAACTGTGCGCCCCGCAGATCATGCTGACCCGCCTCGACGCCTTCCCTCGGTGCTATCCGTGGATCGCCGCGGAAGGTCTGGAGTACTTCCAGCGGCGCGTCCCTCAAGGGCGGCGCGACGGCAGCGAGGCCCTGACCTGGGTGAAGCAGTGGGCGATCACCGCCGAACAGCAGGAGCGGGCGCTGGCCGCGCTCTCCTTCAAATGCGACGTGCTGTGGAGCCTGCTCGACAGCGTGCAGCACGCCGGGGACGGGAGCACGCGATGACCAGCGCGCCATGGTGCCCCACGCTGCCACCGGGCGCACTCCTGCGGCACGACCCGGTGCGCGGGGCGCACGTCCTGCTCCTGCCTGAACGCGTGGTCGTCCTGCACGGCTCGGCGCGGGCCGTCCTCGAACTGTGCGACGGACACCGCACCGGCGACGACATCGCCACGCTCCTCGTCGAGCAACACCCCGCACAAGCCGAGCGCGAAGGCATCGCGCTCTTCCTGGACCGTCTGCGTACACAGGGATGCCTCCGATGACCACACCCGCTCCCCCTTGGGCCCTGCTCGCCGAGCTCACCCACGCGTGCCCCTTGCGATGCGGCTACTGCTCCAACCCCCTTGAGCTGACCCGCCGTTCGGCGGAGCTGACCACGGAGCACTGGGCCCGTGTCTTTGCCGAGGCCGCGCGGATGGGCGTCCTGCACACCCACCTCTCCGGCGGCGAACCGCTGCTCCGCCGTGACCTCGACGCCCTCGTCCGGGCAGCGGTCGACGCGGGCCTGTACACCCAACTGGTGACCAGCGGCGTCGGACTCTCCGCCGCGCGCTTGGACGCGCTCACCACCTCGGGCCTGCACAGTGTGCAGTTGTCCGTCCAGCACTCCGATCCGGGGCAGTCCGACGGCCTCGCCGGCCGCGACTCCTGGCACGACAAGCGAGCCGCGGCGACCCGCGTCAAGGACCGCGGGCTGCCCCTGGGCCTCAATGTCGTCCTGCACCGTCACAACCTGGACGCGCTGCCTTCGATCCTCGAACTCGCCGTGTCATGGGGAGCGGACCGGATCGAACTCGCCAACACCCAGTTCTACGGGTGGGGGCTGCTGAACCGGGCCGCCCTCATGCCCACGCGCGGCCAACTCATCGAAGCCGCCGCGACGGTGGCACGGTGGCGCGAGCGCACCGACGTCTCCCTGGACATCACCTGGGTCGAACCCGACTACTTCACCGGCACACCCAAGCCGTGCATGGGCGGCTGGGGCAACGTGTCCCTCACCGTCACACCCGACGGAACGGTCCTGCCGTGCCCGGCGGCCTCATCTCTGCCAGGTCTCGACGCACCCAATGTGCGCGATCAGCCCTTGGCCCGGATCTGGAACGACTCCCCTGCCTTCAACCGCTACCGCGGCACCGCCTGGATGCCCCAGCCCTGCCGGTCCTGCGACCGGCGCGACGCCGACTTCGGAGGCTGCCGCTGCCAGGCCTTCGCCCTGACCGGCGACGCCTCCCGTACCGATCCCGCCTGCGCGCTGGCACCGGACCACGGCCTCATCGGTTCCCTCAGCGCCGACAGGGCCGATGCTCCGCTCGTCCCCCGGCGCCCGGTCGGCACCGGACGTCCACGGCGGGCGGGTGGGCAAGCCCCAACCCCCGCGTGACGCGTTCGACCGTGGTCTCCCGCGCGCTGCCCACTCCGATCGCGGTCTCGACTCCCCCGGGCAGCAGGTTGCGGAGCATGAGACTGGTAGGCCCGCATGTTGAGGTGTCGCGTATTCCTCGGTCAGGTCAGTCGTGGTGTCACCATGTGTGTTGCCGAAGGTGCCATCAACTGCTGGCCCAAGACCCCGGTCGTCCGCTGCCTGCGCGCCATTCCGTACCATCCGCTGTTGATATCCAGTCTCTTCTCCACGCCGCGTCGCCGAGTAACAGCCGTGCTCACAGTGATGGCCGCCGTCGTCGCCTTCGGGTCGTGGGCGCTGTGGCCGGTCTCCGACTCGTCGTGCGTCGTCTACTCCGGGGCCTACATCCCCATGAATGCGCCGAAGGCCGAAACCGACGCCGCCATGCAGCGGGCGTACAACAAGGCCCTCGCCGACGGCGCGTGCGGCCCCAAGCGGGCGCGCTTCCACAACTGAACTCAGTGAGGTCGATCCTGACGTCACCGTGAGTGGTCGCCAGGGGTGTATCGGCTCCAGGTTCCTCCGGCTAGAACGTCCGCCGCTACTTCAAGCTGTCCCCGGAGACAATCGCCAAGGTCACCAGCCTGCTCGCGCCCGGCAACAGCAGGCGCTGAAGTCCGCTCGGCCTGTCCCGGAGTCGTATGCGCTCGGGCGCATGCGGCTCACCGGAGCACGACCGTGACGCCGCACCGTTCGAGGAGCCGCACGATGTCCTCGAAGTAGGAGAGTCCGTCCTTCGGACCCTCCACCACGTCCGCCAGCGCGCGGCGCGCGATCTCGGAGTCGTGCCAGGTCAAGGTGAACGGCGGGGCCACTCCGAATCCACCGCTCAGGCAGTCCTTGAACGCGTTCCACTCCCGGCCGAAGTAGCGGCCGGGCCCGAGCAGGGCCTCGGCGATCGCGCAGTGCAGCCCGGGAACGTCCGTGACGAACCGGCCGTCGAGGTGGTACTCGCCGCCGGAGTGGTCCGGCCGGGGCGCGGACACCCGCCAGGCACGGGTGGTGAGGTCCAGCCACGCGGCCCTGCCCTGCGAGTCGTACGGCGCCCACAGGTTGGACTCTGCCGGCGGGCCGTGATACCACTCTGCCCAGATCGGGCGGGACGCCGGCGATGGCCGATCGTCGCCACCATCGGTAAGGGTGATGTCGACGAGCGTGCCGCCAAGAACGGACGGTCGCGCTCCGGTGATGGCCAGGCCTACGGTGCGGGAGGCCATCACGGCCCCATGACGATCCAGAACCAGGAGGTAGGCCCAGCCCCGCTCCGACCGACGGGCAGAGATCGAGACCGAGACCGCGACCGAGACGGAGACCGACACCGAGCACCAGCACTCCGGTCGTTGATTCTGCGGCGCGCCGAAGTGAGTCGGCGGATGCGGCGTGATGGTGGATGCGGAGCGGGGCGGACGTGCCGCAGGCGGCGCGTCCGCCCCTCGGCCGACCCCGGGGCGGGACCGCGGTCCGCGGGCGGAGAGGTCGATGCGGTACGAAGGTGTCCGTGACCGAACTGCCCGAGCCCGCCACCATGCGCGCGTTCATCGCCCTCGCCCCGACCGACCCCGCGAAGACGGAGCTGGAACACGCGCTGCGCCCTGCCTACGCCGCCTACCCCCACCTGCGGTGGAACCGCATCGAGGACTGGCACATCACCCTGGCGTTCCTCGGCGAGCTGCCGGTGCGGTCCGTCCAGCGACTGCGTGCGCCGCTCGCGGACCTGGCCGCGTCCCACCCCTCCCCCGAACTCGGGTTGCGCGGGGGCGGGCACTTCGACGCGCGGGTGCTGTGGAGCGGCGTGGCGGGCGACCTGGACGGATTGCGGCGGCTGGCCCGTGAGGTACGGGCGCGGGTCGCGGACTGCGAGATCGCCGTCCCCCAACGCCCTCTGCGCCCCCACCTGACACTGGCTCGCGCCCGGCGGTACGACACCACGTCCGTCACCGAGGCGGCCGCCGGCCTCGACGGCTTCACCGGACACCGATGGCGGTCCGTACGGCTCCACCTGGTCGGTAGCTCCGTCGAGGACGGCACGGGGATCAGGCGGTACGCGGACACGGACGCGTGGGTCCTCGCGGGCGCCGACTGAGCGGTGGTCCGGGCCCTGCACCGACCCTCCCGACGACCGGCAGGTCGAATGCCCGCCACCGGGCGCGCGGAGAAACGCTTCACCACCCCACGCGCGCCCCGCGCTTCGCCTCGCGCCCCTCCCCCGCCCCAGCCGTACCAGGTCGGCCCGAACTCCTTGCCCCCGACCGGCCGGGCCCGCACCCTTCCTCTATCGGTCCGTCACACGTACCGCGCCCAGCACCAGCTCCCCCTCCCGCGCATCGCGGCGCGCGCAGACACGCCTGCCTCTCCTCGTCAGGGGCGTCGCCCGTGCGACGATCCGGCCGTGGAACCGCAGCACCGCACGTTCGACATCCCGGGCCAGGAGAAGATCATGCGCAAGCCCATCCCCGCCTTCTCAGGCGTCCTCGCTCTCACCGCGGCACTCGTCGCCACAGCCGCTCCGGCGGAGGCCGACTCCCCGCTCATCGTCTGCTCGGGCACAGCCACCGTGGACTACTCCCCGCCGCTCGGCCCGCTCCCCCGGCAGACCCACCAGACGGTGACGGAGGAACTCGGGACGGCCGGGGGCGGCAGCTGCACGGGACCGTTCACCGCAGGCACCGCCACGACCGCCTTCGACCAGCAGGTGAGCTGCCTCGCCCAGGGGCTGGGCGACACCCTGGTCCAGAACGTGGTCACGTACCACTGGCAGAACGGGCAGACGAGCACCATCACCTACCCGGTCACGACCGTCGTCCACGCCGCGAACCAGGAGATCGTCACCTCCACCGGCACCGTCACCGCGGGCTACGGGCTCGGCGCCGTCTCCGAACGCATCGCCGTCTACCCGAGCCTCAGCGTCCTCGACTGCCTCAACTCCACCATCATCCAGCAGACCGGCCTCCTCACCGTCACCCTCACCTGAGACCGGGTGACGACGTCCTTCGCGCCTGGGGTACGTGGGTGCAGGAAGGGGCGGGCGGCTGCCGG
The DNA here is from genome assembly GCF_036967205.1 of Streptomyces sp. Q6. Classification (NCBI taxonomy): domain Bacteria; kingdom Bacillati; phylum Actinomycetota; class Actinomycetes; order Kitasatosporales; family Streptomycetaceae; genus Streptomyces; species Streptomyces citrinus. The sequence goes on along the minus strand of NZ_CP146022.1, from coordinate 8,348,327 downwards.
CGGTGGCGCGGCATACCGCTCGCCCCCTTACGTGTGCGGGTCAGGCGTCCAGGCGTCGCGCCGCGAGCCAGGCGACCATCTCCGGGTCGCGGTGGTCGAAGAACAGCGAGCCGCCGGTGTCGAGGGTCGCGATCCGTGTCACCTGCTCGTCGGTGAGCTCGAAGTCGAAGACGTCGAAGTTCTCGGCCATGCGCTCGGCACGGACGGACTTGGGGATGGCGATGACGCCGCGCTGGGTCAGCCAGCGCAGGACGACCTGGGCCACGGACTTGCCGTACTCCTTGCCGATCTCGGTGAGCAGCGGGTTGGTGAACAGGTCGTTCTTGCCTTCGGCGAAGCCGCCCCAGGACTGGATCTGCACGCCGTGCTCGGCCATCAGCTTCTGGTCGTCGGCGCGCTGGAAGAAGGGGTGGGTCTCGATCTGGTTGACCTGCGGGGTGATCTCGTTGTTGAGGATCAGGTCGAGCAGCCGGTCCGGGGAGAAGTTGGCGACGCCGATCGCCTTGGCGCGGCCCTCGCGGTTGAGGTTCTCCATGGCGCGCCACTGGCCGTAGACGTCGCCGTAGGGCTGGTGCATCAGGTACAGGTCGATGTGGTCCAGGCCCAGTTTGGTCAGCGATGTCTCGAAGGCGCGGCGCGTGTTCTCCTCGGCCGGTGCGTCCTGGACCCACAGCTTGGTGGTGACGAACAGGTCGTCGCGGGCGATGCCGCTGGACTTGATGGCGCGGCCGACGGCCTCTTCGTTGCCGTATGCGGCGGCCGTGTCGAGGAGACGGTATCCGGCGGCGAGAGCCTCGGAGACGGCGCGTTCGGTGTCGTCGGCGGGGATCTGGTAGACGCCGAAGCCGAGGAGCGGCATCTCGACGCCGTTGTTCAGGGTTGCGTACTGCATGGGGAAGCGTCCTTTGACGTGCGGGGAGGGAAGAGGAGAGGGGCGTGAGGTCAGGGGCGGATCAGGGCCTTGAGGACCTGGCGGTCGGCCATCGCCCGGTAGGCGTCCGGCGTCCCGTCCAGGGGGAATTCCCGGTCGAAGACGCGGCCGGGGGCGATCGTGCCGTCCAGGACGTCGGGCAGGAGCTGCTCGATGTAGGCGCGGGCCGGGCTGGCGCCGCCGGTCAGCGTGATGTTCCGCATGAACTCGGCCGGGCCGATGGGGACTTGCTCGTACTGCGGGACGCCCAGGCGACTGATGGTGCCGCCGTCCAGGACCGCGCCGAGCGCGGTGTCCAGCGCCTGCCGGGTGCCGACCGCCTCGATCACCTTGTCCACGCCGCCGGTGAGTTCCCGGATGCGGGTGACGCCTTCCTCGCCGCGCGCGGCGACCACGTCGGTGGCACCGAAGTGGCGGCCCAGGTCGGTACGGGTCTCGTGGCGTCCGGCGAGCACGATCCGGTCCGCGCCGAGCCGCTTCGCGGCGATCACGGCGCACAGGCCGACCGCGCCGTCGCCGACGACCAGCACCGCGTCACCGCGGCCGACGCCTGCGGTGACCGCGCCGTGGTGGCCGGTGGTCATCACGTCCGACAGGGCGAGGAGGGACGGCAGCAGCGCGGAGTCGGCGGCCACCGGCAGCTTCACCAGGGTGCCGTCCGCGTGCGGGACGCGGACGGCCTCGCCCTGACCGCCGTCGACGTCGTCGAAGCCGTAGCGGCCTCCGTCGCGGCACGAGATGTGCAGTCCCTTGGCGCAGTAGTCGCAGGTGTTGTCGCTGTACGTGAACGGGGCGACGACCAGATCACCGGCCTTCAGGCCGCTCACGTCCTCGCCGGTCTCCTCGACAACGCCCAGGAACTCGTGGCCCATGGGTCGGCCCGTCGCGGTGGCGGGCATCGATCCGTAGGGCCACAGGTCGCTGCCGCACACGCAGGCAACGACGACACGGACCACGGCGTCGCCGGGCTTGAGGATCTTCGGGTCGGGCCGGTCTTCGACGCGGACGTCGCCGGCTCCGTACATCACTGCTGCGCGCATGAGAGGCACTACTCCAAATGGGGGATCGTTGTACGGGAGGTCAGCGCTCGAGCATCCGCGCCTGAGCCTCGGTGTGGGTGTCACCCGCGGCGGGCGGCAGGCTGCTGAGCCGGGCGAGCTGCTCGGCGGTGAGCGTGACGGCGTCGGCGGCCGTGTTCTCCTCGACACGGGAGACCCGCTTGGTGCCGGGGATGGGGGCGATGAAGTCACCTTGAGCCAGCAGCCAGGCGAGCGCGACCTGCGCGGGCGTGGCTCCGACCTCGTCGGCCAGGCCCTTGACCTCGTCGGCGAGCGCGAGGTTCCGCTGGAAGTTCTCGCCCGTGAAGCGCGGGTTGCCGCGGCGGAAGTCGTCCTCGGCGAACGCGTCGGTGGAGCGGACGGTCCCCGTCAGGACGCCCCGGCCCAGCGGGGAGAACGGCACCAGGCCGATGTTCAGTTCCCGCAGTACCGGCAGGACGCGCTCCTCGATGCCGCGGGTGAACAGGGAGTACTCGGACTGCACCGCGGTGACCGGTTGGACGGCGTGGGCGCGCCGAATCGTGTCAGGACCGGCCTCCGAGAGACCGAAGGCCCGGACCTTGCCCTCCTGGATCAGCTCGGCGACGGCCCCGGCGGTCTCCTCGATCGGCGTGTTCTTGTCGACGCGGTGCTGGTAGTACAGGTCGATGTGGTCCGTGCCGAGGCGCTTCAAGGAGCCCTCGACGGCCGCGCGGATGTTGGCCGGGGTGGAGTCCAGGTTCCACGCGCCCTCGCCGCTGTGCGAGACGAGGCCGAACTTCGTGGCCAGCACCACCTGGTCGCGGCGGCCCTTCAGCGCCTGTCCGAGCAGTTCCTCGTTCGTGTACGGCCCGTAGATCTCTGCGGTGTCGATGAGCGTGACGCCCAGTTCCAGGGCGCGGTGCACGGTCCTGATCGACTCCGCGTCGTCCGTCCCGGAGCCGGTATAGCCGTGGGACATGCCCATCGCGCCGAGGCCGATCCGGGAAACCTCCAGGTCACGCAGGTTGATGTAGTGCATCTCGCCCTCTCCGGTTCATGGCGGCGCCCGGCACCCTCACTCTCGCGCGGCTGCCGGCGTCTTGCTCCTCCACCTTCGCCCGGATCGCGCCGATGTGGCAGGGCGGGCTCTTCGGGGGTCATGACAGGGCCCCCCACCGACCGGCGCACAGGCTGCTCTCCGAGTGAAACTGGAGGCATGGCATCCGACAGCGCGCACAGCGAAGGCGCCGAGCTGGGCCGCTACCTGCGCGCCCGCCGCACTCAGACCAGCCCCGAACAGGTCGGCCTCACCGTCGGCACCGGCATCCGCCGCACCCCCGGCCTGCGCCGGGAGGAGCTGGCCACCCTCGCCGGCATCAGCATCGACTACTACGTCCGTCTGGAACGCGGCAAGGAGACCCGGCCGAGCCCCGCGGTCCTCGATTCCCTGGCCCGCGCCCTGGACATGGACGACCAGGAGCACCATCATCTGCGCGAGCTCGCGGCGCGGGCCGCCCGCTACGCCCCCGAGCCACCGCCAGCGCCCAGCCGCACCGTGCGCCCCCACCTCAAGCTGCTGCTCGACGCGCTCCGCCCGAACCCCGCGTACGTCATCAGCCGCAGCATGGACATGCTCGCGTGGAACCCGGGGGGCCTGGCGCTTTACGCGGGCCTGGACGACTGGCCGGCCAAGCACCGCAACCTCGCCCGCTACCTCTTCCTGCACCCCCAGGCCCGCGACCTCTTCACCGACTGGGACCGGCAGATCACCGCTTGTGTCGCCCGCCTGCGCGCCATCGCCGGCACGGCTCCCGACGCCCCCGACCTGACGAACCTCGTCGGTGAACTCCTCCTCAAGAGCCCGGACTTCGCGGGCCTGTGGGAGCGCTACGAGGTGACGGGCCGCAAGCCCACGCACAAGACGTTCCAGCACCCGCAGGTCGGCACGCTCACCCTCACGTCCCAGTCCTTGCACGTCGAAGGCACCCCTGGCCAGCGCATCGGCGTCTACACCGCCGAGCCCGGCAGCCCCGACCACGACGCCCTGCGCCTCCTCGACCTGACGGCACCGGCCACAGCCCCTCAGAGCGCGGCGCAGCGGGGCATGTGACTTCTCCGCTCTCCTGCTGTCCCGGGGCCCAGGGCCGCACTCGTCCTCCTCCGCGGGCGGCGCGCCCACTCATCCCTGACCTTGGCTCAGCCAATGGGCGATGTCGGCGATGACAGCAGGGTCGACATGCTGCGGGGTTCCGTACTCCACCGGGGTGGACGGTCCCGCTCCGGGGAAGAACAGGTGGTTGTCGGCTTCGTAGACGCGGATGTCGACTTCCGGGCGGCCGGCCAGACCCGACCGCCATCGCGCCAGGTCATCGGCGACGGTCACCTGGTAGTCGCGCCCTCCCTGGAGGATGAGCATCGGCCTGCGGAGTCCGGCCGCGATCGTGACCGGGTCGTAGTCACGCAGTTCGAGCCAGTACCGCGCGGACAGGCCGAACGGCAGATCCGCCGCTGGGGTCGAAGGAGTCAGCTCCGCGCTGTCGACCAGCGCGGCCTGTCGCCGAAAGGTCTCGATGACCGTAGGGGGCACCTGGTCAGGGAGCACGGCGGCGAGGTGGCTGACGACCCGGACAGCGGCATGGTGCATCGGCTGCGTGTCACCGGCCATGATCACCAGTCCCGCCACCGAGGGCGCGGCGGCGGCAACAGCGGGGGCGACCTTGCCACCCATGCTGTGACCGAGCACGAAGACCCGCTCGGGGTCCACCGAGTGATGGCTGCGGAGCAGGCCGACCGCGTCGACGGCGTACGGCACGTACTCCTGCGTCATCGTCAGATCCGCTGCCGCGCTCGCATCGCGGTGGGCGCGGGTCGGCTTGTCGAAGCGCAGCACCGTCGTCCCGCGGCCGGCGAGCCCCCAGGCCAGGTCCTTGAGCGGTTTGTTCGGTCCGCTCGTCTCGTCGCGGTCGAACGGCCCACCACCGGCGAGCAGCACCACGCCGGGGCCGGGGGCCTGGCCGCGGGGGACGCTCATCGTGCCCGACACCGCGAACGGGCCGGTGCCGACGGTGACTTCATGCTCGCCGAACCGTCCGGGCTCGGCGTAGGGCGGTGGCATCCAGGCGAGTTCCGAGCCGGTCATGGACTCTGTCGCAGCGTCGTCAGGCATCCCGTCACAACCTTTCTCAATACCTGCGAACGGTATCACCGCATGAGATCATTACGGGATGGATCCTTTCGAACTCTTGGCCCACCCGGTGCGGTTGCGCGTGGTTCACGCGATGCGCGGCGGCCGGGAACTGACGACGGCCGAACTCTGCGACCGCATCCGGGACGTCTCGAAGGCCACGGTCTATCGGCACGTCGATCTGCTCGCGGCCGGCGGGGTCCTGGAAGTCGCCCGGGAGCGGCGGGTGCGCGGCGCGGTCGAGCGCCGCTACCGGCTGCGCCGCGACCGTGCGGGGATCACCGCGGAGACGGCCAACTCGCTCTCGCCCGACGACCATCGCCGCGCCTTCGCCGCCGCTCTGGCGGTCCTGACCGCCGAGTTCACCGCGTATCTCGACCGCGACACGGCCGACCCGGTGGCCGACCTCGTCGGCTACCGGCAGCACGCCGTCTGGCTCGGCGCCGGGGAACTGCACGGGATGATCGACGGAATGCGGAAGGCGATCGCCCCGCACCTGTCCAACGAGCCATCACCCGACCGGACCCAGTACCTGATCAGCCCGATCCTCTTTCCCGTCGAGGCACCACCGACCGAGACCGACAGCGACAGCGACAGCGACAGCGACAGCGACAGCGATCAGTAGCGTTGTAGATACCGGTATCGGATTTATACCGTGCGGGTCGTGGCTCCTTCCGATTTCATGGTCCGTTCCTCGGTGACCCGTCATGGCCGTTTCGTCGCGGCGATCGTCATCGACTCGATCGGCAGCGGCGTCTTCACCCCCGTCTCGCTCCTCTACTTCCTGGCCACGACCTCTCTGACGCTGTTGCAGGTGGGCGCGGCCCTGACGACGGCCGGGCTGCTGGCGCTGCCCGCCGGGCCTCTGGTCGGGGGGCTCGTCGACCGGTACGGGGCGACTCCCGTGCTACAGGCGGCGAATCTGGCTCAGGCGCTCGGGTTCGCCGGGTATCTCGTGGCGGGGCACGTCTGGCAGATCGTGCTCTGCGCGTGGGTGAACAACGCAGGTCGGGCCGTGTTCTTCGGCTGCTACGGCGTGACCGTCACGGCGCTGGCCGCACCCGGTCGACGCGAGCGCTGGTTCGCCCTCCTCGGGTCCGTGCGCAATCTCGGGTACGCGGTGGGCGGGCTGCTCTCCGCCGTCGCCGTGAGCATCGGCACGCACGGCGTCTACGTGGCGATCGTGGCTGTCAACGCCCTGTCCTATGTTGCCGCCTTCGCTCTGATGCGGGCCGTTCCGAACGCTCGTCCGAGTGCGGGCCACGATGCCGCCGGCGGGTGGCGGCGCGTGCTCCGGGACCGGCGGTATTTGACGGTCGTCGGGCATCAACTGTGCTTCGCACTCTCGCTGTTCGCCCTCAACGTCGCGGTTCCTCTCTACACCGTGGACGTGCTGGGACTGCCGGGCTGGACGGCCGGGGTGGTCTTCACGCTCAACACCCTGATGGTCGGCTTCGGTCAGGGCGTCCTCCTCGGGCGGCTCGGCGGACGCGTCCGCAGTCGCGTGCTCGTCGCCGGACACGCCTGCTTCGCTGTCGGCTATCTGCTGTTCCTCGCCGCCGGGCAGATGTCGGCGCTCTCGCTCGCGGTCGCCGTCGTCCTGCTCGGCGCGGTCGGCTACACGCTCGGCGAGATGCTCGGCGGGCCCGTCGCGTCGACGGTCGCCGCGGAGAGCGCCCCGGACGCGCTCCGCGGCCGGTACCTGGCCCTCAACCAACTCGCCGTGACCGTGGCAGGGGCGGTCGCTCCGGTCGCTCTCTCCGGGCTGCTGTCGAGCGGCGCGGCCGCGACCTGGCTGACAATGGTCGGCGTCAGCCTTCTCGGAGCGACCCTCGCCACCGTGATCGGCAGGGTCGCGCCCGCGGCACGGAGCCGAGTCGGGGAAGGTGTCGAGGCCGCCTGATGCCGCGTTTCCCTCACGACGCCTAGCCAGCCGCGTCCGCCAGGACGACGATGAAGGCTATGGAAACCCCATCAACCAGCCCAAACGCCGCATCCGTCGTGCCTCGTCCGCCCGCCGCTGCCGGTGACGTCGACGGCATCACGCTCGACGAACTCGCGTTGGCGACCCGCAATCACGGTCAGCCGCTGGAAGCCCTGCGCTACGACGTCACGCCGCCCGGCCTGCACTACGTCCTGGTCCACTACGACATCCCCGACGTGCGGGCCGACGACTGGAAGCTGTCGGTGACCGGGCGGGTGCGCACCGACCTGACCCTCAGCCTGGCTCAGCTCCAGGAGATGCCGGCCGTCACCCGCCACGTCGTGATGGAGTGCGCGGGCAACGGGCGCGCCCGGCTCGTTCCCCGCCCCATCAGCCAGCCCTGGCTCGTGGAAGCGGTGGGCTGCGCCGAGTGGACCGGCGTGCCGCTGCGCGCCGTTCTCGAACAGGCGGGGGTGGAGTCGACAGCGGTCGAAGCGGTGTTCACCGGGGCGGACCACGGGATCGAACGGGGCGTGGAGCAGGACTATCAGCGCAGCCTGCCGCTGCCCGTGGCGGACGACGTGCTGCTCGCCTACGCGATGAACGGCCGGCCGCTGCCTCCCCAACACGGCTTTCCGCTCCGCCTGGTGGTACCCGGCTGGTACGGAATGTCGCACGTGAAGTGGCTGTGCGACATCACGCTGACCGGCACCCCCTTCACCGGATACCAGCAGTCGGTGGCCTACCGGTTGCGCGACCGGCCCGAGGACCCCGGCGAGCCCGTCACCCGGATCGCGCCGCGCGCCCTGATCATCCCTCCCGGATTCCCCGACTTCATGACGCGCACCCGCTTCGTCCGTCCCGGCCTCACGTCCCTCCACGGACGCGCCTGGTCGGGGCACGGCCCCATCGCCCGCGTCGAGGTCAGCACCGACCACGGACACACCTGGCGCGACGCCGAGGTCGCGCCGCGCCCCGCGGACAGCCACGCGTGGCAGGCCTGGCGCATCACCTGGGACCCGACCCCGGGCCCGCACCTGCTGACCGCCCGCGCCACGGACGTGCACGGACACACCCAGCCGCTCCAGCAACCCTGGAACCAGGGCGGTTTCGCGAACAACTCCGTTCAGGAAGTCACCGTTCAGTGCCGGTGACCTGCTCAGCACGTACGTCACAGGCAGCCGCAACCGGTGCCTGGGGAAGGAGGAACACCGCCGACCCCGCGGCCGACGCACAGGGCGTACACCTGAGCACCTCGACTCACCTGACCCGCCCCGGGCGGAAACGGCCGCTCCGGGCTCAGGCGTGTTCCAGGAGGTTCTTGAGTCGGGCGAGGTCCGCCGTCACCATCTCGGCGTCCCGGCGGAACGCCTCGTCGCTCGTCCCGAGCTGTCGGCGCAAGGTGAAGACCACTTCGCTGCCCGGTCCGTCGGCGATCACCCGGACCGGGTTGTGGACCGTGTCCCCGGAGGGCAGCGTGACGTCGTGGTCGAGTACGCCCAGGTCGTTGGCGGGTACGAAGGCCACCACGACCCGTCCCATCGGCGAGGACGCGGCGACCCACTCGCCGTCGATGTTCTCGATGGTTCCGCCGAGGCCCTGGGCCCACGCCGGCAGATGGGCCGGGTCGGAGGCGAAGGCGTAGACGTCCTCGACGCTGCGGTCGATGCGGACGCTGACGTGGCGGGATTCCGTGCCGCGCGTACTGGTCATGGCCTGAGGCTAGCGGGCCGTGCGCCGCGTGGTCTTGAACGGATCGGACGAGCGACGACCGAGGACGTCAGCCGTGGTCCGCGTGGAACCGCTGCCCGGTGTGGAACTCGTCGGCGCGATGCGCCTCGTCCCGGATGAGCAGCGCGAGCAGGGACGCCACCGTCAGCCCCGCCTCGGCCTCGGCCGGATGACGCAGGATCTTGCTCGGCTCGATGCTGTACGTGTTACCCCGTCCCTCCCTCGTGTGGGACAGGAACCCGCTCTGCTCCAGATCCGAGATGATCTTCTGCACGGCCCGCTCGGTGAGCCGACAGTGCGCGGCGATGTCCCTGATCCGCGCGGTCTGATCCTCGGCGATCGCGGCGAGCACGCGCGCGTGATTCGTGATGAACGTCCACCCTGTGTGTGATTCCGGCGCTCCACCCATACCTGAATCGTAGGCCCTGTAGTTCGCGTCAGAGAATACCTGAACTTGACTTCCTGTATCTCTTGACGTGTATTGGGTCGGGGCGCCAACCTGAACGAAGGAGGAGCGTCCGCCAGAGCACCAGGGGAGACGGCGATGCCAGAGTCCGCATGGTCCGCTGAGGGGGCGGTGTCGTCCGGCTGCGTCGCGTCGCCGACCGGCGGGGTGCGACGACTGTCGGGACTGACACTCTTTCCCCGGCCCGACGGCGACCGCACGGTCGTCGGCGTGCGCGGGGATCTCGACCTCGACACCGAGGTCGACGAGCACGTACGGGAGACGCTCCACTCCGCCGTGCTGGGCGCGGAGAACGGGATCGACGTGCGTCTCGACGGCGTCCGGTCGAGCGGCCCCGCGTCCGTCGAGATTCTGCTGAGCGTCGACCCGTGCCATCTGACGTCCGGCACGGAGCGTGAACTCCCCTCTGAGGACGAGGACGAGGCCGCTCTGCGCGTCGAAGTCGCACAGCTCCGTCAGGCGATGCACAGCCGGGGCCTGATCGACGTCGCCCGCGGCATCCTCGTCGCGGCCTTCGGACTCGGCCCCGAGGACGCGTGGGAGACGCTGGTCAGCGTCTCCCAGCGCACCAACACCAAGCTGCACACCGTGGCCCGCAGACTCCTGGACTCCACGGTCGGCAGCGAGCCGATGCCCGACGACCTCAAGGTCGAACTGGGCGCCGCGGTGGCCCGCTTCGCCGGTCGCGACGGGGGCTCCGCCCGCCACGACGTCGCGGTCGCCGCCGTACGGACGGAGTGATCCGCACGACTCCGCAGCGCCCGCGCACGTCCGCGGGCCGTCAGTCCTTCACGCGGTGCAGGGCGATCCCCCGGTTGACGAAGAGGTGCACGAAGCCGCAGCGCCGGCAGATCAGGCCCGTCGCGGTCTCGTCCGCCCACGCCAGGTTGAACAATTCGCCACCCGTGCTGTTGAGCTTGACGCCTCGCTCACGGAAGAGGTCGCTCTTGCAGACCTGGCAGGTGATCCACATGTCCCCCAGCGAGGCCCGTACCGCCTTGGCCATGACCACTCCCTCCCGTCGCGCCCACCGGGTGGCAGGGCGGACCTCCGCCCTGCCACGTTCGATCATCCGGTGGTGTACTGACCATGCCCCGTATCCGGCCGGAAACGAACAGAGTTGAGCAAGACCTGAGCAACCGGTCCGGCTACTTCACCTTCGGCTCGATCCGGAAGAGTTCACCGCCGGTCTGGCCGACGAGACCGTGGTCATGGACCATCAGCTCCGGCGCGACTCCGGCGTTCGCCGGGGTCTTGGGCAGCGCGACCCGGTCGCGCCAGCGCACCTCGCCGCTGCCGAGGTCGACGCCGACGAGGTTCCCGGAGGGGTCCATGAAGTACGCCAGCCGGGCGTCGAGGTCCACGGCGGCGGCCGACGGCAGCTCCCGCAGCGCGCTGTCGCGCGGGTTCTTCCGCAGTTTCAGGCCGAGGTCGCGCGACCAGAGCCGGGTGCCGTCGTCGGCCGAGTAGGCGACGGCACGGCCCCTGCCGTCGGTCCCGAGGATGACGCCGTCCGCGACCACGCCCCAGGGCAGGCGGTCGGCGCGGTGCTGCGTGATCTTCCCGGAACGGGTGTCGACCCGGGTCAGGGTGACGGGCCCCGGGTCGCCGAACGACCTCCGGTCCCCTGCCGGGCCGCCGAGGAGCACGGTGTCCCCGTCGGTGCCCAGCAGGGTGGTCATGCCCTTGACGGTCGCGACCGTCCGCGCCGCACCGGTCGCCGGGTCGAGGCGGACGACGGTGCTCCGCTGCGGTGCCTTCTCGCTGTCCGGTGAACACGTCAGATACGGGACTCCGCCGATCACCGCGCGGTCGCAGTCGGCCTGCTTCCACGCGTGGGTCCACAGCGTCCGGCCGGTCTTCCCGTCCAGCGCGGCGACCTTCTTGAAGGTGGGCGTGTTGGCGAGGATCCCTCGCTCGAACATGATGGCGGAGACCGGCCCACGGCTGTCGTCGGCCAGTTCGTGCCGCCACAGCACGCGCCGGCTCTCGACATCGAGGGCGACCAGGTCGGTGCCGGGCCGGGGCTTCTTCGGGGCGTGATCGGCGAAGGTGTACAGCACGCCGTCACGGACACCGGGCAGCCGACCCGCCGGACTGGCCCCGCCATTGGGGTCCTGGCCCTTGCGCTGCCACGCGATCTTTCCCGTACCGATGTCGAGGCTGACGGCGTCGTACGCGGCGGACCGGCAGTACACGGCGCCGGGGCCGGTGGTGCAGGCGTCCAGCGAGGACGTGGGCAGTGTGGTCCGCCACCAGAGCCTGCTCTCCTTGCTCACCTGTCCGGCCGGGCGGGGTTCCCCGCCCTGGCCGCCCGTGCCGGTGACCATGATCGCGCCGACGGTGACCCCGGCGATCGCGAGGGCCGCGCCGCCCGCCCGTACGAGGCCGCGGCGCCGACGGCGGCGCACGAGGCGGTCCACGAGGCCCGCGGGAGCCGCGGGGCTGTCCGGCGTCCAGTTGTTCAGGACGTCCCTGATCGTGCGGTCCATCTGGTCGGTGTTCACGTGTGGGCTCCCTTCGGGGCGTGGCTGCTGGGGACGGGGGCGGCGAGGCGTGCGCGGCCGCCCAACTCCGGCGCGAGGGTGCGCAGTCGGGCCAGTGACCGGTGCGTGGTGCTGCGGACGGTGCCGACCGAGCAGCCCAGGACGTGGGCGACCTCCGTCTCGGACAGGTCCTCGAAGTAGCGCAGTACGAGCATCGTGCGCTGCCGCGGGGTCAGCCGGGCCAGCGCCTGGCCCACGGCGATCCGCAGATCGGCGGTGGCCGTGCCGTCGGGCACGCCGAGATTCGCCGGCGGTACGGCGAACGTCGTCTCCCGGTGCGGTCTGAGCAGCCGCCAGCGGCTGATCTGGTGGCGGTACATCACCTTGCGCACATAGCTTTCCGGATCCTCGACGTGGCGCCACCGCCCGAGCGCCTTCATCAGAGCCGTCTGCACGAGGTCCTCGGCCTCGTGCCGGTCTCCCCCGGTGAGCATGTTCGCCAGCCGCAGCAAGGCCCCCCACCGGGCGTCGACGAACTCCCGGAATCTCTCCTGGTCCTGCGGGTCCATACGTCCTCCCGTTGTACTGACACCCCCAGGACGCGTGGACCCTCGGCTATCTATGCCTGTCGTTCCGGATTTCCGTCACCGTCTGCCGCGGCGCCGCTCAGGGCGTCCAAAGCCTTGCGGACCCGCGCCTCCCTGGTACGTGGTGTACGGGCCTGGAGCAGCGGCAGGATCAGCTGGTAGCGCCGCGTCCGGTCGAGGGCCTCGAACGCCCTCGCGGCGTCGGGGTCGGCGGCGAGCGCGGACGCCAGGTCGTCGGGCACCTCGGCCGTCCGCTGCGAGGCGTAGGCCGCCCCCCACCGTCCGTCCTCCTGTGCCTTGCGCACCTCGGCGAGTCCGGGCTCACGCATCCGTCCCTCGTCGGTCAGCCGGGCGACCTTGTCGACGTTGACCCGTGACCACACGCTCCTCGGTCTGCGCGGCAGGTATTTTTGCAGGTAGTACGCGTCGTCGAGGGAGCGGCGCTGTCCGGAGATCCAGCCGAAGCAGAGGCCGATGTCGACCAGTTCGTCATCGGTGACCGACGGGATGCCGGACCGCTTCTTGGCGACCTTGACCCACACTCCCTCGGTGCGCGTGTGGTGCGCGGCGAGCCACGTCTCGAACGCCCCCGCGTCGGGGAACGCGGCGACCTGCACTCCGTCGATCTCGTCCATGGGCGCAGCGTACGGCGGGTCAGGCGAGGTCGCTCTCCGGTCGCCGCATCAGGTAATTCACCTTGATGCGCAGCGCGTTGAGGTCGATCGGTTTGGTGATCACGTCGGCGACGCCGATCTCTAGGGCCTCGACGGCGAGTTCGTCGTCCAGCGGCATACCGGTGATCAGGAGGATCGGGATGCCGTAGGTCTGGTCGAGACGGCGCAGGTAGCGGGCGACCTCCAGGCCGCTCAGGGCCGGCATCAGGACGTCCATCACGACCAGGCCGACGCCGCCTCTCAGGGCGGACTTGAGGGCGTGGGCGCCGCCGGTGGCGCGTTCCACGGGGTGGCCCAGCGGGGCCAGTGCGCCCTCCAGCGCGAGCAGGGTCGCCTCGTGGTCGTCGACCAGCAGAATCCGCGGCACATCCGCCATGACCGGGCCCTCCCCCTCGCGCACGCCGCGCGCACGACTTGTCGGAACTCGGCAGCCAGGCACCGGGCGTCCACTGAGGTACGTCCTGCGGCATCAAGCTTCGCCCGGCCTGAAGGCACAGTAAGGGGCCGACCGGGGCAATCCAAGCGGACAACCGTCCCGAACCTGCCGTCCCGAACTGCCGGGCCGAACCGGCCGGTCGGGTCGGGCCGGGTCAGGTCCGGTCAGTCGTCCGGGACCTGGAAGTCGCACCAGACGGCCTTGCCCTCGCCGCGCGGCTCGACGCCCCAGCGCGTCGCGGTGGCGTCCACGAGGAGCATCCCCCGCCCGGAGGTCGCCGTCTCGCCCGGGGTGCGGCGGCGGGGGCGGGTGCTGGAGCGGTCCTTGACCCACAGGCGGACCCGGCGCGGCGGTCCGGTGAGGACCTCCAGGGTGAGGACGGCGCCTCCGTCGGTGTGCACGAGGGCGTTGACGAGGAGTTCCCCGGCGGCGACCTCGACGTCGTCGGCCACCTCGGCGAGGCCCCAGGCCTCCAGGTGCTCGCGCAGCGCCTGCCGGGCGTCGGCCAGGCCCTCCGGGTCCGCCTGGTGCACGTACCGGTGGATGCGCGGCGCCCGCGGGGTGCCCGGGTCGGGCACGCGGCGCAGCACGAGCAGGGCGACGTCGTCGCCGCTGTCCCACTTCTGCCACAGGGACCGGGAGAGGTGGTCGGCGACGGCGTCCGCCGACTCGGGCGCCGCGCCGAGCGCGGTGGCCAGGGCCTCCAGGCCGGCGTCCAGGTCGAGCCCGGGTTCCTCCACGAGTCCGTCGGTGCACAGCACGAGCGTCTCGCCGGGCACGAGGTCGATCCGTACCTCGGGGAAGTCCTCCAGGTCGAAGTCGGTGGCGAGCCCCAGCGGGAGTCCGCCGCGCAGCCGGGGAATGCCGACCCGGCCGTCGACGTGCCGGACGAGCGGGGGCAGGTGCCCGGCGCGGACCGCGCGGACGATGCCCGTGGCGGGGTCGAACTGGGCGTACGTACACGTCGCGAACCGTTCGGTGTCCAGCTCGGCGAGGAAGCGGGAGGTGCGCGAGAGCACGGTCGCGGGCGAGTGCCCCTCCCCCGCGAACGCCCGCAGGGCGATGCGCAGTTGGCCCATGATCGCGGCGGCGTGCGTGTCGTGTCCCTCGACGTCCCCGACGACGATGCCGAAGCGGCCGCGCGGCAGCTGGATGACGTCGTAGAAGTCCCCGCCCACTTCGCGCCCGCCCCAGGCGGCGTGGTAGCGCACGGCGACTTCGGTGTCCGGCACGACGGGGATGTCGCGGGGCAGCATGGTGGCCTGGAGGCTGGTGGCCAGGTCGCGTTCCTCGTCGAAGAGGATCGCCCGTTGCAGCGACTGGGCGACGATGCCGGACAGGCCGATGCAGAGGTTGCGGTCGGCGTCGGAGAACTCCCTGCGGCCCCGGTAGAAGAGCGCGAGGCCGCCGATGGCGCGGTCCTGGGCGACGAGCGGCAGGAACGCGGCCGAGTCGAGATTGAGCTGATCGATGTACGGGCCGAGGCGGGTGAAGCGGTGCGAGAGATCGGCGAGGGAACAGACGAAGCGGGGTCTGCGGCTCATCACGACCTCGGCGAGCGGCAGGGACTCGTCGATCTGGTGGAGCTTGAGCTCCGCGAGGGCCTCCATGGACTGTCCCACCAGGGCGATCAGCTTCAGGGACTCCCCCTCGACGAGTCCGAGGACGAGCCCGTCGGCGGCGAACCGGTCGAGTCCGCTCGCGCCGGACAGCACGGCCACGACATCGTCCACGGTGACCGCGCGTGACAGCGCCTCGGTGGTGCCCTGGACCATGAGGGCGACCCTGCGCCGCTTGGCGTCCACCGAGTCGAGGCCGGCCAGCTCGGCCGGTTCGTTCGGGGCTCTGCGCATGACGCCGACGACGCGCACGGCCCGGCCGTCCCCGTCGCGCAGGATGTGCCCGGAGACATGGCTGAGCCGCGAGGTGCCGTCCGGCAGCCGCAGCTGGAAGTAGACGCCGTACGTGTCGGCCCGCGAGGAGACCGCGCTGTGCACGGCGCCGGTGATCCGCACCGCCTCTTCCGGCGGGATGCGCCCGCGCAACGACGCGGCCGTGCCGTGGAACTCCTGCGCGGGCAGCTCCAGGACGGCGAGGCAGTTCGCGTCGAGGCTGAGCGTCCCGTGCTCGAGATCCCAGTCGAAACTGCCCACGCCGTTGAGACGCAGCCGCTCTTCCAGACCGATGTCCGGCTTCTCCGTAGGCGCCATGTGACTCTCCGATGTACCGCTCGACACGCTAGCGGTCGCAGGTCAGGGACGCTCGGCGACGGCGCCGCCGCCGGACGTCGGTGGCCGCCGGGAAGGTACTTCGGCGAGGATGTCGAGAACCCGGATCCGGCTCCGTCCCAGGGATGAACGCGACCACACGAGGCCGCACCAGCACCGAGGAGAACCGTCATGGCGAAGTACCTGCTTCTGAAGCACTACCGAGGCGCTCCGGCCCCGGTCGACGGCACGCCGATGGACCAGTGGACGCAGGAGGAGATCTCGGCGCATCTGCGGTACATGAACGACTTCGCGGCCCGTCTGGAGAAGAGCGGCGAGTTCGTCGACAGCCAGGCGCTGGCCCCCGAGGGGACATGGGTCCAGTACGGCGGAGAGGGGCGCCCGCCGGTCACCGACGGACCGTTCGCCGAGACGAAGGACCTCATCGCCGGCTGGATGGTGATCGACGTCGACAGCTACGAGCGTGCCGTGGAGCTCGCCGGGGAGCTGTCGGCGGCGCCCGGCGCGGGCGGGAAGCCGATCCACGAGTGGCTGGAACTGCGGCCGTTCTACGGCGTGCAGCCCACCGTCACGGAGTGACCCCGGCCATGGACGAGGCCCTTCTGAGGAGCCTCACGCCAGGCGTGCTCGGGATTCTGGTCCGCCGCGGAGCCGACTTCGCGGCGGCGGAGGACGCCGTGCAGGACGCCCTGGTCGAGGCGGTCCGGGTGTGGCCCGCCGATCCCCCGCGGGACCCGAAGGGGTGGCTGGTCACCGTGGCGTGGCGGCGGTTCCTCGACGCGACGCGGGCGGACGCCTCCCGGCGGCGGCGCGAGGACCTCGTCGACGAGGAGCCGCCGCCCGGGCCCGCGCCGTCCGCCGACGACACGCTCCAGCTGTACTTCCTGTGCGCCCATCCGTCGCTGACGCCGTCGTCGGCGGTCGCGCTCACCCTGCGGGCCGTCGGCGGGCTCACCACCCGGCAGATCGCCGAGGCGTATCTGGTGCCCGAGGCGACCATGGCGCAGCGCATCAGCCGGGCCAAGCGCACCGTGTCCGGGGTCCGGTTCGACCGGCCGGGCGATGTCGCCACGGTGCTGCGCGTGCTGTACCTGGTCTTCAACGAGGGCTACTCCGGGGATGTCGATCTGGCCGCCGAGGCCGTCCGGCTGACCCGGCAGCTCGCCGCCGCGATCGACCACCCCGAGGTGAGCGGGCTGCTGGCCCTGATACTGCTCCATCACGCCCGCCGTGCCGGCCGGACCGCACCGGACGGCAGCCTCGTACCGCTCGCGGAGCAGGACCGCGGGCTGTGGGACATGCGGGCGATCGCCGAGGGGGTGGTGATCCTCCAGTCGGCCCTCGCCCGTGACCGCCTGGGCGCCTTCCAGGTCCAGGCCGCGATCGCGGCCCTGCACGCCGACGCGCTCACCGCCGAGGAGACGGACTGGGTGCAGATCGTCGAGTGGTACGACGAGCTCGTCCGGATCGCCGACAGCCCGGTCGTCCGGCTGAACCGGGCGGTGGCGGTCGGTGAGGCGGACGGTCCGCGGGCGGGCCTCGCGGCGCTCGCCTCGCTGGACCCCGCCCTGCCCCGCCACGCCGCGGTGGCCGCCCATCTCCACGAGCGCGACGGCGATCCGAGGACGGCCGCGCGGCTGTACGCGGAGGCGGCGCGGACGGCGTCCAATCTGGCCGAGCGCGATCATCTGACGCGGCAGGCCGCCCGGCTGAACGCCCTCCTGCGCGGCTGACGTCCGGCGAGGCGTCGGCGCTGTCCGGGGCGTCCGGCGCGGTCCGTTCCGGTCTCGACACCCTGACTTACTCGTGAGTAGGATCGCGCGACATCCTCCCTCACCTCCCTCGTACCTCTGGAGATCCCCGTGTCCCGCGCCCGTTCCGCGCACCTCCTCGCCGGTCTCCTGGCCGGGGCGGGGGCCGCGCACTTCCTGATGCCGAAGCCGTTCGACGCGATCGTGCCGCGTTCGCTGCCCGGATCACCGCGTACGTGGACGCAGGCCAGCGGCGTCGTGGAACTGGCGCTGGCCGCGGGCATCGCCCTGCCGCACACGCGCGCCCGCGCGGCCTCGGCCGCCGCCGCGTTCTTCGTGGCGGTGGCGCCCGCGAACGTCAAGATGGCGGTCGACTGGCGCGACCGTCCGGCGCCGCTGCGGCGCGCGGCCCAGGCCAGGGTTCCGCTCCAGGTGCCGCTGGTGCTGTGGGCGCGGCAGGTGGCGCGCGACGCCGGGCGCTGAGCGAATCAGGCGCGCGTCCGCGCCACGATCTCGGTCAGGGCCTCGCCCAGCGGCCGTTCGACGCGCTGGTCGGCCCAGCGGTCCCCGCGGGTGGGTCCCTGGTTGATGATCAGGACGGGTACGCCGCTCCGGGCCGCCTGGCGCACGAAGCGCAGCCCGGACATGACCGTCAGGGAGGAGCCGAGCACGAGGAGCGTGGTGGCCCCGGCCACCAGACGGCGGCAGCGCTCGACCCGCTCGGGCGGCACGTTCTCACCGAAGAAGACCACGTCCGGCTTGAGCACGCCGGTCCCGCACACCGTGCACGGGACCACACGGAACGCGCGAACGGCCTCCGGGGGCAGCTCCACGTCTCCGTCGGGGTTGACGCGTGCGGCCCGGTGACGGGCGGCGTCGGCCTCGAACTCCGGGTTCGCCTCCCGCAGCCGCCGGTCGAGCTCCGCGCGGTCGCTCAGGTCGCCGCAGGTGAGGCAGATCACGCGGCTCAGGCTGCCGTGGAGTTCGATCACGTCGCGGGCTCCGGCGGCCTGGTGCAGCCCGTCGACGTTCTGGGTGATGACACCGATGACGTGGCCCGCCTCGGCGAGCGCGGTGACG
Source organism: Streptomyces sp. Q6 (assembly GCF_036967205.1). Lineage (NCBI taxonomy): Bacteria > Bacillati > Actinomycetota > Actinomycetes > Kitasatosporales > Streptomycetaceae > Streptomyces > Streptomyces citrinus. Next base: position 8,329,830 of record NZ_CP146022.1, on the reverse strand, counting down.
GCACGATGTCCGGTGTTCGGGACGGCCCGGGTCATGGCCCGCCAGCCGAGCTGGCTGCGGGCCCAGTAGCGCTGCCGGGCCTGCGGGTCCCCGACGAACTCCTCGTACGTCATGGGCGTGTGCCGGCGGCGCAGCGAGCCGTGCTCACCGCGGTAGTCGGGGATGCCCGACTCGGTGGAGAGACCCGCTCCGCTCAGTACGGCGACGCCGCCCCCGCGCACGGCCTCGACGACGGCTGTCAGGTCGGTCGAGGCCGGCAGCGGGTCACCCGTGGGTTCCCAGGTCAGCGTGGGTCGCGTACGCATGCCTGCCAGCTTACGTAGGTCGCGGCGGTCCCGCGGGGCGATGGTCAGGCGAGCGAGCAGGCGCGGGAGTGGTCCCAGTAGCTGCGCGTCTGCCGGCTCTCCTCGTCGTCCCCGTCGGGCGCGCCGCAGGTGCAGCGGCCCGCCCACGGGTCGATCAGATCGGCCGCCGCGCGGTGGCCGGCCTCACGCAGCCGCATGGCGAGCTGGTGCGTGTAGTTCTCGACGAGCAGCGCGGCGTCCGCGCTGCTGTGGCCCGCCTCGCCACGGCGCAGCTCCTGGATGAGCTTGGAGCGGGCCATCATCGGGGCGACCCGGCTGCCGCCGCGGTGTCGCGGGGGCGCCGCGTCGCTGCTTCGGGTTCTGCGGTGTTCATGCCCGCGAGTCTCGCACGCGGGCGCGGGTGCGCGGAGCGAGTCAGGGGCGTACGAGCAGCGCCAGCGCGGCGAGCAGCCGGTCGACGTCCTCCGTGGTGCTGTACGGCGCGATCCCCACCCGGACGCCTCCTTCGGCGCCGAGGCCGAGGTGGTGCGCGGCCTCGATGGCGTAGAACGATCCGGCGGGTGCTTCGACGCCGTGCGCGGACAGGTGCTGGGAGACCTCGGCCGGCCGGTGGCCCGCCACGGTGAAGAGCTGGATCGAGGACGGGGAGGCGGATCGCGCGTGCACCGTGACGCCGTCCAGGTCGGCGAGGCCGTGGTCGAGCCGCTTGGCCAGAACGTGCTCGTGCTCCTCCAGCGCGGCGAAGGACGCGATCAGCCGCTCGCGGCGGGTGCCCCGCGCGTCCGGGTCGAGGCCCGCGAGGAAGTCCACGGCGGCTCGGGCGCCGGCCAGCAACTCGTAGGGCAGCGTGCCCAGTTCGAAGCGCTCGGGGACCGCGTCGCTGGACGGGAGCAGCTTGTCGGGGCGCAGCGACTCCAGGAGCGCGGCGCGGCCGGTGAGCACGCCCAGGTGCGGGCCGAGGAACTTGTACGCCGAGCAGACCAGGGTGTCGGCGCCGAACGCGGCGAGGTCCACCAGGGCGTGCGCGGCGTAGCCGACCGCGTCGACGTGGAGCAGCGCTCCCGCCTCGTGGGCGAGTGCCGCGATCGCCGGCAGGTCGGGGCGGGTGCCGAGGATGTTCGAGGCCGCGGTGACGGCGACCAGCCGGGTGCGCGCGGACAGTTGTGCCGCGATGTGCTCGGGGCGCAGCTCGCCGGTGACCGGGTCGAAGTCGGCCCACCGGACGACGGCGCCGACCGACTCCGCGGCCTGGATCCACGGCCGGATGTCGGCGTCGTGGTCGAGGCGGGTGACGACGATCTCGTCGCCGGTCCGCCAGGTCTTGGCCAGCGTCCGGGACAGGTCGTACGTGAGCTGTGTGGCGCTGCGGCCGAACACCACGGTCTCGGGCGTGGTGCCGAGGAGGTCGGCGAGGGCGGAGCGGGCTTCGGTCACGATGCGCTCGGCGTTGCGCTCGCCCTCGTTCGTCCGCCCGCGGTTGGCCAGCGGTTCGGTCAGTGCGGCGGTGATCGCGTCGATGACCGGACGCGGGGTCTGCGTCCCGCCCGGCGAGTCGAACCGGGCCGCGCCGGACGCGAGGGCGGGTATCTGAGCGCGGATCGCCGCGACATCGAAGGGCATGGGCTGCAACTCCAGGGTGGGAAGGGTCTGTTGTGCCGCCCGGCGAGGTGCCGGGCGACGTGAAGGACGGTTCTGGGGGGCAGGGACGTCGTACGGGCGGCGGGGCGGTCCGGGCCCCGGTCGATAGACTCCGGGCGTGTCAGCCATGGACGAGATCAGCCGCAGCAAGTACATCAGCCTCACCACGTACCGGAAGAACGGCACCGCGGTCGCGACGCCGGTCTGGCACGTGGTCCGCGGCGACCGGGAGCTTCTGGTCGTGACGCCGGCCGACTCCTGGAAGGTCCGGCGGATCCGCAACAACGCGGCGGTGACCGTGACGGTCTGCGACGTGCGCGGCCGGACGTCGCCGGACGCGGCGACGCTGCCCGGCACGGCCCGCCTGCTCGACGACGCCGGCACCGCGACCGCCCGCACCCTGCTCGCGCGGCGGTACCTCATGTCGCGCGTCGGGAACTGGTTCGCCAGGACCCTGCACCTGCCGAAGAAGCCGGTCGTCGGCATCTCCGTCACCGTCTGAGCGGCGGCCGGGGCCGCCGCTCGACATCGTGGCGGGCGGACCGCCTACGGCAGGGTGTGGCCGGCCGCGCGGAAGAGGCGGTACCACTCCTCGCGGGTGAGCGGGATGTCCGAGCCCGCCGCGGACTCGGCGACCCGGCCCGGGTTGGTGGTGCCGAGCACGACCTGCATGTGCGCCGGGTGGCGGGTGATCCACGCGACGGCGATGCCGGTCGGCGTCACGTCGTACTTGGCGGCCAGCTCGTCGAGTACGGCGTTCAGCTCGCGGTAGTTGTCGAGGTCACCGATGAAGACGCCGTCGAAGAAGCCCTTCTGGAACGGGGACCACGCCTGGAGGGTCATGCCCTTCAGGCGGGAGTAGTCGAGCAGGCCGTTGTCGCGGCTGACGGACTGGTCGAGGCCGGCCATGTTGGCGGCCACGCCCGAAGCGATCAACGGGCAGTGGGTGATGCTCAGTTGGACCTGGTTCGCGACGAGCGGCTGCCGCACCGCGGTCTTCAGGAGTTCGATCTGGCCCGGGGTGTGGTTCGAGACGCCGAAGTTCACGACCTTGCCCGCCGCGTGGAGCGCGTCGAACGCCGCGGCGACCTCCTCCGGCTCGACGAGCGTGTCGGGGCGGTGCAGCAGGAGCAGGTCGAGGTAGTCGGTGCGCAGGGCGGCCAGGGACTCGTCGACGGTGCGCACGATGTGCTCGTGGGAGAAGTCGAAGTAGCCGGAGCGGATGCCGACCTTGCTCTGGATGACGATCGACTCGCGCTCGGCCGCGGTGAGTTCGACGGCCTGCCCGAAGCGCTCCTCGCAGGCGTGGCGCTCGGGGCCGTAGATGTCCGCGTGGTCGAACGTGTTGATCCCGGCGTCCCGGGCGCTGTCGTAGAGGGCGCGGATGTCCTTGTCGGGGAGTTCCGCGATACGCATCAGGCCGAGGATCACGTTGGATGCCTGCGGCCCGGTCGGGGCGAAGGAGATCGTTTTCATGGGTCCATCCTGTCCGAGGCCGCTGAGGCGGCGCCAGCGATAAGGGTTCAGGCGCGGTCCGCGCCGGCGCCGTCGAGTGTTTCCAGGAGTACGTCGACGACCTCGTCGACCTCGGCGTCGGCCAGGTCCTCGAAGGCGCCGGAGTGGCGGGCGAGCAGGACGCCGGCGACCGCGGCGACGAGGACGTCGGCGCGCAGTCCGGGACGGTCTCGGCCCTCGCGGGCGAAGCGTGCGCGCAGCGGTTCGACGAGGCGGGCCCGCAGCGCCGCGCGGGTGGCGTCCTGGGCGGCCGGGTCGCTCAGCGGCTGGACGGCGACGCGCAGCAGCGGCACGGGACCGCGCCGCTCCGCGCGTGCGGCGACCTCCCGCAGCCGGGGTGCGGTGAGGAGGTCGTCGGGCGGGGTGTCACCGTGCTCGGCCTTGAGGACCTCCACGTACAGGAGGGGCTTGCTGCCGAAGTAGCGGGCGATGAGGGCCGGGTCGACGCCGGCGCGGTCGCCGATCTCGCGGATGGTGGTGCGGTCGTAGCCGCGCTCGGAGAAGAGTTCGGTGGCGGCGCGCAGCAGTTCCTCGCGGCTGCGGGCCGAACTGCGGCGCGCGGCGGGGGTTCCGGCGCTCACGGGCGGCTCGGTTCGGGGCGCGGTTCGTCGCCGGCCACGGCGAGCGTGGCCCGCCCGGCCGCGACGACGGAGGGCCGGTCGCGCGGGCCCACGCGGGTGAGGACGACGGCGAGGATGCCGGTGATCACGAAGGCGGTGCAGCCGGCGAGGCCCGCGGTGCGGTAGCCGTCGTCGGCCGGGAGCGCGTCGCCCGGCGCGGTGGCGGCCTGGAGGATGACGGCGCTGAGGGCGCTGCCGGTCGAGTATCCGATGTACTTCACGACCTGATTGAAACTCATGGCGCTGCCGGTCTCCTCCGCGGGCACGCCGCCGACGATCAGGCCGGGCGTCACGGCGAAGGTCACGCCGACACCGAGTCCGGCGAGGAACATCATCGCGCCGATGCCCCAGAGGCTGGAGCGGCCGAGCAGGAAGCAGACCAGGGCTCCGAGGGAGAGCAGGCAGCCGAGCGGCAGCATGCGGGCGGGGGTCGCGGCACTGCCCAGCGCCCGCACGAGACGGCCGGTGACGAGGCTGGCCGCGGAGAACGGCACGAGCAGCAGGCCGGTGACGACGATGGACGCGCCGAAGCCGTACCCAGCGGACGTGGGCGTCTGGACGTACCGGGTGACGAGGGAGATCAGGAGGTACGTGCCGACGCCGCCGACCATCGTGGTCAGGTTGGCGAGGAGCACGCCACGGTCCCTGACGAGCCGGATCCGTACCAGGGGGTGGGCGGCGTGCAGCGAGTGCGCGATCCAGCCGCCGAGCAGGATCACGGTCGCCGCGGCGAGGCCGAGGAGCGGTAGCGAGCTCCAGCCCCACCGCTCCCCCTCGGCGAGGGCGATCAGGAGCGCCGCCATGCCGCCGGCGAGCAGCAGCCCGCCGGGGACGTCCATCGGGGTGGCGGGCCGGTGCGGCGGCGCGGGCACGACGAGCACGGTGGCGGCGAGCGCGGCGGCGGCCGTGGCGGCGGCGAACCAGAAGCCCGCGGCCATGCCGAGGTACTCCGCGAACAGGCCGGTGATCGGGTAGCCCAGGCCGATGCCCGCGGCGGTGGTCAGCGAGAGGGTCGCCACGGCCGACCTGGCACGGGCCGGCGGCAGCGCGTCGCGGGCGGTGGCGATGGCGAGCGGGACGAGGCCCATGCCCACGCCCTGGAGCGCGCGCCCGGCGAGGAGCCAGACGAAGCCGAGCGGGAGCGCGGCCAGGACGCTGCCCGCGAGGACGGCGGCGAGGCCGGTGAGGATGACGTTCTTGCGGTGGGGGCCGTCGCCGAGGCGCCCCATGACGGGCGTGGCGACGGCTCCGACCAGCATCGTCACCGTCAGCGCCCACTGCGCGGTGGAGACGGAGACGTGGTCCTGCGCGGCGATGGTCGGGATGAGCGGGGCCCCGAGGCTGCTGACGACGGCGACGAGCATCCCGAGCGAGACGAGCACGGGCACGAGCGCTCGGGGACGGCGGAGTGCGGACGCCGATATGGAGGGCTGCAAGAAGGTTCCCGTTCGTTCCCGGCCATGCCCTCAGGGCATGTCATCAAGTGATGTCATTGCATGATGACATGCGTCGGGCGGCCGAGGTACCACACGGGTCCCGGGTCGGGCACGGTCAACGGGCCGAAGCCCAGACGGTCGTAGAAGGCGCGGGCAGGGGTGTTGGCCCGCACCATGCACAGGTGGACGGCGGGTACGCCCTTCTGGTGCAGGGCGTCCAGGAGGGTGTTCATCAGGGCGCGGCCGAAGCCCCGGCCCTGCCACGCCGGCAGCAGATCGATGTGCAAGTGGGCGGGGAACGCGGCCAGTTCGTCCCACACCATGCGTTCCGGCGTGTGCAGGAGCCCGATCATCTCCTCGCTGGGCGTGCGGGCCTCGCGGGTCGGGGCGGGGTAGCGCGCGGACACCCGGGGGATCCACTCGGCGCGGAAGCGCGCGGCGAAGTCCCGGGTGTCCGCGGCGCCGAGGACGTACCCGACGGCGGTGCCGCGGCCGTCGTCGAGGACGAACGCGAAGTCCGGCTCCAGCTCCACGTAGGGGTAGGCGAAGATCGACGGCATCAGCTCCGGATCGGGGTGCACGGCGGACGAGTCCTGGCCGTCGAGGGCGGTCCTGACGCAGATGTCGGCGAGCGCGGCACGGTCGGAGTCCCGGTAGGGGCGGATGAAGGGTGCTGTCTCCATGCCGCACACGATCTCAGCGCGGGAGCGCTCCCGTACGGTCCTTCGTCACAGCGAGCTCCCGCCCCTGCCAGCGCCTTCTGAGCCAACGGTCGTGGCTGGCCAGGACGATGGCGCCCGGCCCGGGGCCGAGCGCCTCCTCCAGCTCGTCGCACAGCCGCGGGGACAGGTGGTTCGTGGGTTCGTCGAGGAGCAGGAGCTGCGGCGGGCGGGCGACGAGGAGCGCGAGAGCGAGCCTGCGCCGCTGCCCGACGGAGAGCCGCCCGACCTCTTTGTCCAGGTCGGCGTCGTGCATCAGGCCGAGGGACGCCAGCGGCACCGCCTCCGCGCGTTCGGCTCCCAGCTGTCGTACGTAGAGGTCGCGGACGGTGCGGTCGGGCCGGTCGAACGCGGTGTCCTGGTCGAGGAGCGCCACCGTGAGGCCGGTCCGGCGGCGCACCGCGCCCCGGGCGTCGAGCCGTCCGGCGAGCACGGACAGGAGGGTGGACTTGCCCGCGCCGTTGCCGCCGGTGACCAGGAGGCGTTCCGTCGGGTCCACGTCGAGGCGGTCCACGGCGAGGCGGCCGGGGACGTGGACGTCGCGCAGCGCGACCAGCGGGCCGTCCGCCGCCGGGTCGTCGTGGGCGAGCGCGGCGGCCCGGAAGCGCAGCGGGCTCGGGGGCCTGCCGACCTGGGTGCGCTCCAGGTCGTCCAGCCTGCGGGTGGCGTTGCGGACCCGGCGGGAGATCTGCTGCTGGACGCGGCCGCCGCGGTGGCCGTAGCCCATCTTCTCGTTGTCGCGTCGTTCGCGGTTCGGGGCGACGGTGTGGGCGGTGGTGCCGACCGCGTACCGCAGCGCCTCCAGTTCCTCCTGTTCCTGTGCGTAGCGGCGCTCCCAGCGTTCGCGTTCGGCGCGCCGGTCGGCGAGGTAGGCGGTGTAGTTGCCGCCGTGGCGCACCGGTCCGTCCACCGCCGGGTCGAGGTCGACGAGGTCGGTGCAGACGGCGTCGAGGAAGGCCCGGTCGTGGCTGGCGAGCACGACGACTCCGGGCAGCGCGCGCAGCTGTGCCTCCAGGAAGGCGGCGGCCTCGTCGTCGAGGTGGTTCGTGGGCTCGTCGAGGAGCAGGGCGGAGGGGCGCCGGATGAGCAGCGCGGCCAGGGCGAGGCGGCCGCGTTGGCCGCCGGAGAGCGAGCCGAGGCTGCGCTCGTGGTTGAGGGCGGCGAGGCCGAGCCCGTCGAGGACGAGGGCGGCCCGCCGGTCGGCGTCCCACGCGTCCCGCTCCTCGGCCCGCTGCAGCCGCTCGGCGTAGGCGTCGAGCAGGGCGGTGTGGTCGGCCGGCTCCTGTGTCTCGTCGGCCAGTCGAGCGCCGAGGCGCTCCAGCTCGGCGAGGTCCTGGCGGGTTTCGCGCAGGGCGTCGTCGAGGACGTCGGCGAGGGTGGCCGTCGCGTCGAACGGCATCTCCTGGTGCAGGAGGCCGAGGTCGGCGGGGCGGGTGACGTGGCCGCTGTCGGGCTGGTCCGTCCCGGCGAGCAGGCGCAGCAGGGTCGACTTGCCGACGCCGTTCTCGCCGATCAGCCCGATGCGCCGGCCCGGGGGCGCGGTGAGGCTGACGCCGTCGACGACCCTCCGGTCGCCGAGGGTGCGCACGAGGTCGTGGGCGATGAGGGGCCCCGAAGAAGGCGAAGGGGCAGGGGAAGAGGACATGGTGGTTCCGCCTGACGTGATCGGTGGGCGGCCCGCCGGGCGCTGTGCCTCGGTAGCGGGCCTACGGCACGTCAGCGGTTCACACCTCGGGTGCTCCGGTCTCCTTGAGGTCGCCGTCGACCAGCCGCAGCCAGCGGTTCACGCCGATCTCGCGCAGGAACCGCTCGTCGTGGCTGACGACGACGAACGCTCCCTGGTAGGAGTCCAGGGCGCTCTCCAGCTGGCCGGCGCTGACCAGGTCCAGGTTGTTCGTCGGCTCGTCGAGGAGCAGCAGGTGCGGGGCCGGTTCGGCGCACAGGATGCAGGCGAGGGTGGCGCGCAGCCGCTCGCCGCCGGACAGGACGTGGACGGGCAGGTGGGCGCGGTCGCCGCGGAAGAGGAACCGGGCGAGCAGGTTCATCCGCTCGGGCTCGGTGCGGTGCGGTGCGAAGGCGGCGAAGTTCTCGGCCACGGTCCGGTCGACGTCCAGGATGTCGAGGCGCTGCGAGAGGTACGCGATCCGCCCCTCGCCTCGCCTGATCACTCCGCTGTCCGCGGCGAGGTCGCCGTTGACCAGCCGCAACAGGGTGCTCTTTCCCGCTCCGTTGGGGCCGGTCAGCGCGATGCGCTCGGGTCCGCGGATCGTCAGGCCGGCACCGTCCCCGGCGAAGACGTCCCGGTCGCCGAGCCGGACCCGCATCCCTTCGCCGAGGAAGAGCGTGCGGCCGGCGGGGACCTTCGTCTCGGGCAGGTCGAGGGTCAGACGCTGCTCGTCGCGCAGCGCCCGTCCGGCCTCGTCGAGGCGGGCCTTGGCCTCGCCTACGCGGGTGGCGTGCACCTGGCCGGAGCGGCCCGCGGATTCCTGGGCGCCGCGCTTCATGGTGCCGGCGAAGATCTTGGGCAGCCCCGCGCTCTTGAGGTTGCGGGCGGCGTTGCTCTGGCGGCGCTCGGCGCGTTCGCGGGCCTGCTGCATCTCGCGCTTCTCCCGCTTCAGCTCCTGCTCGGCGCTGCGGATGTTCTTCTCGGCGACTTCCTGTTCGGCGCGTACGGCTTCCTCGTAGGCGGTGAAGTTGCCGCCGTACAGGCGCAGTTCACCGCGGTCGAGTTCGGCGATGCGGTCCATGCGGTCGAGCAGCGCGCGGTCGTGGCTGACGAGCAGGAGGGAGCCGTGGAAGGCGTCGAGCACGTCGTAGAGCTTGTGGCGTGCGTCCAGGTCGAGATTGTTGGTGGGCTCGTCGAGGAGCAGCACGTCGGGGCGCTTCATCAGCTGCGCGGCGAGGCCGAGCGAGACGATCTGGCCACCGCTGAGGGTGCTCAGGGTGCGGTCCAGGGTGACGGAGCCGAGGCCGAGGCGGTCGAGCTGGGCGCGGGTGCGCTCCTCGATGTCCCAGTCGTCGCCGATGGTCGTGAAGTGGCGTTCGTCGACGTCGCCGGACTCGACGGCGTCGATGGCCCGGACGATCTCGGCGACTCCGAGCACCTGCGCCACGGTGAGGTTCCCGGTCAGAGGCAGGGCCTGCGGCAGGTGGCCGAGGGTGCCGGTGACGGTCAACGAACCGCTGCGCGGCGTGAGTTCACCGGCGATCAGCTTGAGCAGGGTGCTCTTGCCGGAGCCGTTCGGGGCGACCAGGCCGGTACGGCCCGTGCCGACGGTGAACGACAGGTCGTCGAAGACGGGGGTGTCGTCAGGCCAGGAGAAGGACAGGTTCGAGCAGACGACGGCGGCGTCGGACATGGAGATGACCTCGCGAGAGGAAGGGGCAGGGAAGAGACCTCTGCCCGGGAGACAGGGAAAAGGGGTCGACGACGGGGCCACCTCGGCGGCGCTCCTGTGCGCCTGCCGGTGGCCGACCGAAGCGGGTATCACCCGCTGATGTCGTCGTCACCCACCATGTCTGTCACTCCTCGCTGCACGATCAACGTCCTTTCCACCCTAACAGCCGTCGCGCCCTCGTCCACGGGCTCCTCCGCCGCCCCACACCGGGGTAGAAGAAGATTCTAGAAAGATTTTCGAATTCTGATCCGTTCGGCGGGGGTCGTACCGCAGACTGCGGGTGCTGACGATCACTGTGGGGGACGACGACCATGACCAGCGCGCACGACGCCGGGGCGGATCCCGAGGGTGGCATCAAGCCGCTGACCGCGACGGATCCCACCCGTATCGGCCCGTACCTGCTGCTCGGCCGGCTCGGTGCGGGCGGCATGGGCCGCGTCTATCTGGCCCGTTCCGAGGCGGGGCGCACGGTCGCGGTCAAGGTGGTGCACGAAGAGCACGTCACGGAGCCGCAGTTCAGGGCGCGCTTCCGGCGCGAGGTCGCCGCGGCGCGGCGGGTCGGCGAGCGCTTCACGGCACCGGTCCTCGACGCGGCCCCCGACGGCGAGTTCCCGTGGGTGGCGACGGGGTACGTACCCGGGCTCTCCCTGGAGCAGGTCGTTCGGGGCCATGGCGCGCTGCCCGCCGTGTCCGTCCTGGTGCTGGCGCGGGGGCTGCTGCACGCGCTGGAGGACATCCACGGCGCGGGCATCGTGCACCGCGATCTCAAGCCGTCGAACGTGATGCTCACGGCCGACGGGCCCAAGGTCATCGATTTCGGCATCGCCCGCGCGATCGGGACGTCCGTCGAGTCGCTGCTGACGCGTACGGGCATGGTGATCGGTTCACCGGGCTTCATGGCCCCGGAGCAGATCCGCGGGCGGAGCGCGGGCCCGGCGAGCGATGTGTTCACGCTGGGCTGCGTGCTGACGTACGCGGCGACGGGGACGCTGCCGTTCGGTCAGGGGGTGAGCAATCAGCACGCGGTGATGTACCGGATCGTGGAGGCGGAGCCGCGGCTGGACGCCGTCGGGGACGCGTCCTTGCGGGCGCTGATCGGCCGCTGCCTGGTCAAGTCACCGGACGAACGGCCTTCCGTGGCCGACCTGTTGGCCGATCTCGACAGCATGTCCGACGTGCCGGCCGGTGGAGCGTGGCTGCCGGCGGAGGTGATGGGCCGGCTCGCCCGGCAGTCGGCGCGCATCCTGGACGCGGAGGCGGCGCCGGCCCGGGAGGAGAGCGGCGACCGGGGCACGATCGACCTCCAGCCGCAGGCCGCGGCACCCGCGGCCCAGGGTGAACGGCGGGGGCGGCGGCGAGTCGTGGCCCTGTCCGTCCCCGTGGTCCTGGTGCTGGCGGTGGGCGGCGGGACGGTCGCGCTGCTGCAACCGTTCGGCGACGACGGCGGCGCCCACGCCGCTCCACCGTCCTCCGTGGCCACCAAATCGACCACCCCGGAGGCGAGTTCGTCACCCGGCCACTCCCCCACCAGGGGCGGCAGGAGCCCTCGGGCGTCCTCCCACGCGAGCGAGAAGGGTGACGCGGGCCAGAACGCCACCGGCGGCGCTGACGGCCACGACGGCCGCGACGGCGAAGACGCCGAGCAGGGAGCGGCCGTCACGACGGGCGGGGGCGGCACGACCTCCGGGGGCGGCGGTTCGACCTCGGACGGCGGTACCGCGTCGGGCGGCTCCAGGTCGTCGGACGGCGGGAGCGCCGGCGGCGGTGCGGCGGGCGGCGACGCCACGGTTCCGTCGTCGTTCGTGGGGAGCTGGACGTACGGCGAGTCGTACAACACGGGGCAGCCGGGCGCCCTCGGCATCTCGTCGTCGGGCACGGTGCGCCTCTCCGACTTACCCACCCTCTCCTGCTCGTACGAGGCCCAGGTCACCTCCGCGTCGAACGGCGGCAGCCGCGTCGACGTCGGTGCCGCGAAGCTCGTGGGGCCGAATCCCGGTTACTGCAACGCGACGCTCGACGCGTCGTACTTCACCCGCGACGGGAGCGGCATCCGGCACAACGTGGGCGCGGCCCACGGGAGCGGCTACTTCTACCGGCGGGCGTGACGCGCCGACGTCACCGATCTCGGCCGGTGGTTCCCGTGACGCGGGCGACCAGGTCGGTCCAGCCCGCCTCCAGCCGCTCCAGCGGCATCCCGCGCTGCTGTGTCAGGTGGTGGAGCAGGGCGGGGTCGAGGTATCCCATCAGCGCCTGGGCGTGCAGTTCGCAGTCGGCGTCCGGCACGATCTGGCGCAGCAGGTACGTGACGTGCGTGACATACAGCCGGTGCGTGGGGTGGGCGAAGCGGCGCGTCGGGTCGGGCTGAGCGGCGAGGAAGAGGTCGAGCTGCTCCGCGGACCGGCGCAGCAGCGCCGCGCCGAACGCGTGCAACCGGTCGATGGGCGGGGCCCCCGGCCCGATCGGCGCCGGACCGCCGAGGAAGTCCGCCTGCAACTGCTTCACGGAGTGGTCGAGGAGCGCCATGAGCAGGCCGTTACGGTCGCCGAAGCGGCGGAAGACCGTGCCCTTGCCCACCGAGGCCGCCGCGGCCACGGCCTCCATGGTGACTCCGGCCGCACCGTGCTCGGCGATCAGCCGGGCCGCGGCTTCCAGCAGCCGCGCGCGATTGCGCGCGGCGTCGGCGCGCAGGCCCCGCTCGTCGTCCGCGCCGGTGCCGACGTCGAGCAACTGGGGCTGTTCTGCGGGCTCTTGCGGAGCCGGGAAGGGCGGCAGGGCGCGGGACATGAACACAGCGTAAAGCATCACGGGAACAACTGGACCGTGGTCCGGTTAGAGTGATAGGACTTTAAACGGACCCCGGTCCGGATCGATGCATTCGCGTTCTCACGTGTGATGACCCCCGCGTCTCAGCCCTTGGAGTTCCCATGTCTGTCCGTATCCTCGCGCTCGTCGGCAGCCTCCGTGCCGGTTCGCACAACCGCCAGCTCGCCGAGGCGGCCGTGAAGCTCGCCCCGGAAGGTGCCGAGGTCGAGCTGTTCGAGGGGCTCGCCGACATCCCCTTCTACAACGAGGACATCGACGTCGAGGGCAGCGTCCCGGCCGCGGCCGCTCGCCTGCGTGCCGCCGCGCAGGACTCGGACGCGTTCCTGTTCTTCTCGCCCGAGTACAACGGCACGATCCCGGCCGTCCTGAAGAACGCCATCGACTGGCTGTCGCGCCCGTACGGCGCCGGCGCCTTCGGCGGCAAGCCGGTCGCCGTGGTCGGCACCGCGTTCGGCCAGTTCGGCGGCGTGTGGGCGCAGGACGAGACCCGCAAGTCCGTGGGCATCGCCGGTGGCCAGGTCCTGGAGGACGTCAAGCTGTCCATCCCTGGCTCCCTGACCCGCTTCGCCGAGACCCACCCGGTCGACGACGCCGAGATCGCCGCGCAGCTGACCGAGGTCGTCGCGCGCCTGCACGGCACCGTGGGCGCAGCTCAGGCCGCCTGATCCACAGCTCAAAAGAGGGGCCCGAGCCGCACGGCTCGGGCCCTTCCGCGCTCTGGGACGAGGGACGTCAGCCGGGCGTGACGCGGCGGTACGCCGCGCGGGCGTGCAGCAGACGTCCCGCGACCGTGCCGAGGACGGCGGCCGCGAGCAGGCACGCCATCCAGCCCGGATCGCGGTGTCCCGCCCAGGAGATCTCCCCGGTCGGTTCGGTGCCCAGGACGTTCAGGCACGTCCAGCACAGGAATGCCGTGCCCGGAGCCGCGACCAGCCGGCCGCGCAGGCCGAGCAGTGCGGCGAGGAGGGAGAGGACCAGCAGGGCGAGGCCCGTGCGGTCGAGGACGCCCAGCGCGTCGAAGGCCCCCACGAGAACGAACGCGCCGCCGTAGGCGGCGGCCCAGACGAGCGGCGTGGCCCACGGTCGCGGGACGGGCCGTATGCCCCGCCCCATCGCTCGCCACTCCACCATGCGCCGACTCCCTCCCGCGCACCCGGTCGCGCGCCCCGCTCGAACCTACCCCCGGCCGCCCGGGGCCGGTCGACGGCCCCGGGACAGCAGTGCTCAGCCCGCCTGGGCCGCGCGCTTGGGCAGCTTCCAGCCCGGGCGCGGGAAGTGGCAGGTGTAGCCCGCCGGGTAGCGCTCCAGGTAGTCCTGGTGCTCCGGCTCGGCCTCCCAGAAGTCGCCGAGCGGCTCCACCTCGGTGACCGCCTTGCCGGGCCACAGGCCGCTCGCGTCGACGTCCGCGATCGTGTCGAGGGCGATCGTGTGCTGCGCCTCGTCGGCGTAGTAGATCGCGGAGCGGTAGCTGCGCCCGATGTCGTTGCCCTGGCGGTCCCGGGTGCTCGGGTCGTGGATCTGGAAGAAGAACTCCAGCAGGTCCCGGTAGCTGGTCACCGACGGGTCGAACACGATCTCGATCGCCTCGGCGTGGTCCCCGTGGTCGCGATAGGTCGCGTTCGGGGTGTCACCGCCCGAGTAGCCCACGCGCGTGGACAGCACGCCGGGCTGCTTGCGGATCAGGTCCTGCATCCCCCAGAAGCAGCCTCCTGCCAGGACGGCCTTCTCGGTTGTCTGTGTCATACGACGCTCCCTGCGCACCGATGTAACGACGAGTACTCGCCACCACCCACAACACTCGCCGGGGGCGGAACATTTCAGCTGGTGGGCGGCCCGCCGAATATTCTTCCAGGCCCTGTCCCGGCGCGCCCTCCGCCCCCGCCGGGACGCCGCTCAGGACACCAGGCGCAGCCGCTGTCCGCAGGCCCCCACGCGCACGGTCTGCCCCCAGGTCAGTTCGAGGGCGTCCGCCTCCATGCCGTCGCCGAACGCGACCAGTCGCTCGGACTCGGCGGTGAGCGTCAGCCGGGTCCCGGCACCCAGGTCGCCGGCGCTCAGCCGCGTGCCGGTGACCGGTGACGGCCAGGGCTCCCGGACGAACCAGACCAGGCGCGGGTCCGTGGGCCCGGGGAGCCGGCCGGCCGCGCCGCGTTCCTGCCACACCGAGCGGATCCAGCCCGAGGCGCCGGTGCCGGTGCCGACCAGGACCCCGGAGGAGGCCTGGGCCTCGACGACACCCCCGTCGTCGTCGAGGCCCAGGCGGTAGCGGGCGGTCTGGTGGCCTGCGGCGCCGACGTAGATCTCGTTGAGGGCGACGAGTCGCTGGGCGTCGTCCGTGACCGCCTCGACCATGGTCAGTTCGTCGACGGCGGTGCCCGGCGCGAGCGCGGCGGGCAGCAGTCGGGGCAGATCACCGGTGCGATGCCGGACCAGGACGCCCGGGTTGCGGCCGGGGTCCGCGTCGACGCCCACGACCGGCTGGTCGCCGACGTACTTCGCGGCGTTGGCCACGAGTCCGTCCTGCCCGACCACGACGACGACGTCCTGCGCGGCGAAGAGGAAGCGGTCCAGATCCGCGCGTTCCACGTGCGCCTGCCGCCAGTTCAGCGGGATCGCGGCGGCCGCCGCGGCGAGCGCCCTGCGGGTGCGGTGGTGGCGTTCGGCGACCTCGTCGACGGAGCGGCCCCGCTCGGCGAGGAAGAAGGCGGCCTGACCGTGGGTGCCGTGCCGGGCCAGCAACTCCTCGTACTCCGTGGTGCGGTGGACGAGGACCGCGCGCGGCGCGAGGCTCATTCCGCACCGCCCCGGTCGGCGCCGAGCCGTGCGAGCAGCCCGGTCAGCACGTCCGGGGAGACGGTCACGCTCTCGATGCGCGGCAGGTTCTCGGCGAGCCGGGAGCCGGTCAGCGCGTGCAGCGTCGCCGTGTCGGTGTCGCCGTGGACGCGCAGCCAGGCCGCCTGCGCCTGGGCGCGCGCCTCGCCGACCTCGCGCGCGGCCTCCGCCTCGGCCCGCGCGATGCGAACGGTGCGCTCGGCCTCGGCGCGGGCCCTGATGGCGTCGGCGGCGGCCTGTTCGTCCGCCTCGCGGCGGGCGTTGGCGCCGCGCTGCTCGACCAACTGCTCCTCCCTGCGGGCGAGTTCGATACGGCTGGCGAGTTCGTTCTCGGCGATGGTGCGCTCGCGTTCCACGGCGACGGCCCGGCGTTCGTACGTGGCACGGTCGGCCTCCTGCTGGATGCGCTCGCGCGCCGGGGTGCGCAGGGCCCGTTCGACCTCGGGCTCGGGGCGCAGCGCCATGACCCGTACGGCGACCACGTCCAGGCCGGTGGCGGGCAGCCGGGGGTCCTCGCCGAGCCCCGCCGCGATCCGTTCCCGTACCGCGGGCACGCCGTCGGTCAGCGCCGCCGCCAGCGGGGTGTGGGCGAGGACGTCGAGGGCGTGCTGCTGGGCGGACTCGGTGAGCAGGGAGGCGAGTTGCTCCAACGGCGCGCCGCGCCACGCTCCGGTGTCGGGGTCGATCGAGAAGTCGAGGTGCGCGGCGGCGGCCGCCGGGTCGCCGATCCGGTACGTGACGGTCGCCTGCACGGCGACGTCCTGGAAGTCGGCGGTGCGGGCGTGGAACGTCATGGCCAACTCCCGGTCGTCGACCGGGACTTCGGAGATCGCGGCGGCGAGCGGCCGGAACCAGAAGCTCACCCCGGCGCCGTCGTGCGCGAGTCGCCCGGAGCGGTGGTGGCGCACGTGCGACGTCGGCGCGGAGCGCAGGTGACGCAGACCGAGACGCCTGATGATGTCGGCCATGACGGTTCCCCTCGTGAGGCACGGCTCAGCTTTCAAGTCATACTGACTCTAAGTCCGCGCCCGCATTGTCGTCAAGGAGACGACAATGCGGAAGGGGCGGGTGCGCTCAGGCCCGGGGATCGAACGGGACGCCGGAGGGCAGCGCCGCGGCGAGATGGCTCGCGAAGCTCGCGTCCTTCAGTCCGAAGGTGGCGCTGCCGAAGTCGTAGCCGCTCAACTTGTCCCGCACGCCTGCCGGATAGCCCTCCCATCCGACGAGTGCCGGGAACTGCCAGGTGCCCCGGTGGTTCTCGGGCGGCTCGTCGCCCGAGGTCGCGGGGCGGAAGCAGTGCGTGCTGATGCCGTCCTTGTGATAGACGACCTTGGGGTGGGTGCCGTCCCAGCGGATCTGGTCGCGCGGATAGACATGGAAGGCGCCGTGCGCGGAGGTGGCGACGTACCGCGCCTGGCCGTCCTTCACCCAGACCACCACGTGTTCCCAGTCGTGGCGGTGGCCGCCGAGCCCGCTGCCGGCCACGGCCTGGTCCTTCTCGAAGTAGAGGCCGTACAGCACACCGCACCAGCCGTTGTTGCACTTGGCGCGCGCGTAGCCGTTGGTGTTGGCGAGGTCCGTGGCGTCGCGGCACTGCCCGTTGAGCGCGCCGCTGGGCGCGAGACCTCCGTTGACCGTGCCGTCCGGGCCGATGGCCGGGGTCGGGTAGCAGCCGTCGGTGTCGTAGTCGTACGCGGGCTGGAACGTCCGCTCCGTCGCGTCGGCGGCGGCCGGCAGGGCCGTCGGCGGGGCCGCGACGGCGGCGCCCGCGAACGCGATCACCAGGGCGAGGGCGCCGCCCAGGGGAAGGGTCGCCCTGCGGATGAGTCTTCTCGACGTCACGATGGTCTCCTGCGTCACTGTGGGGGGTACTGCGGGGGGCCTGACATTCTTGTCATGCCCACACCTTTCATGGGTGACGCGCGAGGGCAATGCGCATGAAGGGAAGGGGAACTGATGACTCGTCAACGAACGCATCCGGTCTCGGTCGTCCACGCCTGCCTGCGGGACGGACGCGGTGGAAGCCCCACGGCCGTACTCGACGACGACCCGCGCTTCAGCGACGCCGAGCGGCAGCGGATCCCCGCACTCCTCGGCACCTCGCACGCGGTGTTCCTGGGCGTCGCACCGGGCGGAACCGGTGCGGACCTGCGCTTCTTCACCGCCACGGGCGAGCTGCCCGCGTGCGGCCACGGCACCGTCGCCGCTCTGGCGGTCCTCACACGGCGTACGGGCGGCGGCGCCTTCACCCTGCGCACGCCGGTCCAGAGCTTCGCCGGGCGGGCGACCCCGAAGCCGGACGGCGACGAGGTCGACGCGACCTTCGAGACGGGGCCGGTACGGCTGCGCGAAGCCACGGACCCGGAGCGCCACCTCACCTACCAGGCACTGCGGTTCACGCCGGACACGCGGACTCCGGAGGTCCGGGTGGCCGCGCTCGGCCGGGAGCGGATGCTCGTCCCGGTCTCCGGCCGCGCCGCGCTCGCCGCGCTGCAACCGGACCTCGACCGTCTCCGCCGGGTGTGCGACCGGTTCGGCCTCCTGGGCGTGTACGTCCATACGCCGCCGGACTCGGACGGCCGGGCGGCGGCCCGGATGTTCGCTCCGTCGATCGGGGTCCCGGAGGACGTCGCGAACGCCAACAGCACCGCCTGCCTGGCCGCCCACCTCGGCGAGCGGGGCGTCCCCCGGATCGCCGTGGACATGGGTGACCGCCTCGGGCGGCCCGCGACCGTCACCGGCGCGTCCCGGACGACCGCCTCGGGGACGGTCGTCCAGGTCGGTGGCGCGGCGCGCGTGGACCGGGTCGTCACGCTGGATCCGGCCCAGGACGCGCCGCACCGAGGCGGCCGGTCCGGTCAGGCGGTGTGCAGGGTCAATCCGTAGCGGCTCAGGATCTCGTTGATGGGCTGGTACCAGGTCTCACCGCCACCGGAGCAATTGCCCCAGCCGCCCGAGGTGACGCCCTGGGCCTGGTCACCGCTGATGAACGAGCCGCCGGAGTCGCCCGGTTCGGCGCACACGCTGGTCTTCGTCATCTGATGGACGGCGCCCTGGCTGTAGTTGACGGTCTCGTTCTTGGCGAGGACGGTGCCGCAGTGCCAGTGCGAGGTCGAGCCCGAGCGGCAGATGGACGCGCCGACCGGGGCCTCCGCCGAGCCGCGCACCAGCTGGTCCGAGACGGTGCCCCAGCCGAGCACGACCGGCACGGTCCACCAGCCGCTGCCGACGTTGACCCACGCGTAGTCGTTGTCCGGGAACGACGAGCCCTGGAAGTTCCCGATGTACGAGCCGTCCCAGCCGTTGACGCCCTGACCCGCGCCGCCGCAGTGACCGGCCGTGACGAAGCCGCCGTGGACCGAGAAGCCTATGGAGCAGCGGACGTTGCCCGTGTAGTACGGGTCGCCGCCGACCGTACCGGCGGCGCGGGTCGCGGGTGTGTGGTCCGTCGTCTCGACGGTGACCGGGGCGGCCTCGCGGGCCTGGGCGACAAACGTCTTGACATCGTTGTCGCGGAGCTCGTCGGCGAGGACCTCGACGACGACCCGGTTGCTCTTCCAGTCGACGCGCCAACTGGTCACGCCCTGGGGTGCCTTGAGGGCGTCGACCCGTCGCTTCGCGGCGTCGAGGCTCTTCGCGCTGCGGGCGACCACCTCGACCCGCGCGCCGGTGACCCGGACGGCGTCGGCCTTGCCGGGGTCGGCCACGGCGACCGTCAGCCGGTCGCGGCTCGGGGTGTACCAGGAGCCGGCGTAGGCGGTCCCGGCGGCGGCGCGCGCCTTCTTCTCCGTGACGGTGGCCTTCTCCTCGGCGGCGAGCCGGGCCTCCGCCTGCCCTCGGGTGAGTCCGAAGTCCCGCTGCATCGCGGCGAGTACGCCCTCGGAGGCGGGGGCCTCGGCGGCGGTGTCGGCCGCGGCGGTGGGCGACGGCCCGGCTGTGGCGCAGGCCGCGCCGAGCACCAGGGCGGTCAGCGTGGCGCGCAGCGTGGTGGCGCGCGACATGGTTCTCGTACGTCTCATGGTCGGCCCTTCGTTGTTCCCGTGCGTGGGGGTGGAACAGGACGTTGGGAGCGCTCCCGGCAGCTGCCGATCGGGAGCCTAGCGAGGGATCATGGACAGGTCCATGCCAATGGAGCGTCGTGTTCCGGACATGCTCGTACGGTGTCGCGCGCACCGCGCAGCGAGCGGTGGTTCAGAGTCGGGCGCGCAGGGCGTGGGCGAGGAGGTCCGCGTGCTCGGCGCTCACCTGCTCCGTCTCGGGGCGGCGCAGAAACGCGAAGACGCCCACGCCCCGTCGGGCCTCGGGCAGGTCGGCGGCGCGCGGCACGATGTGGAAGTGGACGTGCCGGAACCCGTCGGCCTCCGCGAACTGCACGACGTACGTCTTGGCGCAGCCGGTCACCTCGCGCAGGGCACGGGAGAGCGCGACCTGCCAGATGCCGAGCGCGGCCGCCTCGGCATCGGTGAGATCGTGCACGGCGGTGACATGACGGCGCGGCACCAGCACCAGCCAGCCGGGCAGCGCGGTGCCGTAGGCGTGCGCGACGCGCCAGTCGGCGTCATGGACGATGCGCTCGCGGGGCGGCAGGTCGGCGAAGCGGGACTCGGCGGCGCAGGTGCGGCAGAACTCGTCCGTGCGGTCGGGAGGCGTCATGGGTCCACGATGCGGTGCGACGGCCGAACGGCCCAGAGTGCCTGTCGCCCCGAGCGGCCGGTCCGCTCTACTGTGCGGCCATGACGGAGGGCATGTCACCGCAGGCCGTGGTCCAGGAACACGCCGACCTGTTGCGCGAGCGGCTCAAGGAACGCATCTACGCCTCGATCACCCTGCTCGCGGTCCTGGTGGGCCTCGCGCAGAGCGGGCACCCCACGCACCTGGTCGCCGCGCTGTCGGTCGCCGTGACCGCGCTGGGCCTGTGGCTGGCCACGCTGGTCGCCGACCTCCAGGCCCACCCGGTGGCCCACGGGCGGCTGCCGCGGCTGCCGGAGATCCGGCACACGCTGTTCGTCAGCAGCCCGCTGCTGACCTCGGCGGTCGGCCCGTTGCTGCTGACCGGTGTGTCGGCGCTCGGGGCGCTGCACCTCACCACGGCGCTGTGGATCTCGGTGGCCAGCGAGGTCGCGGCGCTCGCGGGCTGGGGCTTCATGGGCGGGCGGCGCGTCGGCGCGGGCCTGTTCGGCTGCCTGGTCGCCGCCGCGCTCAACGCCGTGATCGGAGCGGGTGTCGTCGCCGTGAAGCTCGTCGCCGGCCACTGAGGGCGCTGACGGTCACGTGATGCGCAGATGGTCGGCAGATGGTCACGTGACGCGCCGACAGACGGTGATCACTCCACGGGCGGCAGCCCCAGGACCTGCCGGATCGTGCGCACGACCCCGTCCTCGGTGTGCGCCGGCGCGGTGTGACGGGCGCGCCGCAGGACGTCCGGGTGGGCCCCCGCCATCGCGTACGACCACTCGGCCTCGTCCAGCATCTGGAGGTCGTTGAGGTAGTCGCCGAAGACCATCGTCTGGGCGGCGGTGACCCCGAGCGCCCGCTGGAGGCCGCGCACGGCGACGCCCTTGTTCGCGGTGGGGCTCATGATGTCGATCCAGTGCTCACTGGAGACGACCACCTGCTGCGTGTCCCTGAGCGGGGCGAGCGCGGGGGCGGTGGTGCGCTCCGCGTTGCCGAAGTCGAAGAGGGCGACCTTGACGATGTCGTCGTCCACGGCGGTGGCGTCGTCGACGATCCGGTGCAGGTGGTAGTACTTGCGCACCTCGGTCATGAACGCCTCGTCGGAGCGTTCCACGTACGCGGACTTCTTGCCGCAGACGACCGCGCCCACGTCGACGCCCTCCTCTCCCAGCTGGCGCACGGCCTTGACGATCCACGCGGCGACGGCGGGGTCGAGCGGGTCGGAGCTGATCTCCGTACCGCCGCGGACGACGTACGTCCCGTTCTCCGCGATGTAGACCATGCCACCGTCGTCCACGGCGCTGAACTGGTCGGCGAGCGTGGCGTACTGGCGTCCGCTGGCGGGGCAGAAGACGATGCCGCGCCGGTTCAGTTCGGCGAGCAGCGGCCACAGCGAATCGGGGATGCGCCCGTCGGCGTCGAGGAGCGTGCCGTCCATGTCGGTGACGACGAGACGGATGTCGGGGGTGCCGGTCGTTCCGGTCGCGGCGGCTGTGCCGGTGGTGGCGGCCGTGTCGGTCGGGGTGGGCTGGTGGTCGTGCGTGGTCACGGTATGTCCTGAGTGCGGTGGTGGGTGGCCGGAGTGAGGTCGGCGCCTACTGGCGCGTGGGTGTTCGGGCGAGGGTCAGCGCCCGCGGGCGCGTGGCTGGAGGGACGCGGGCGAGCGTGAGGGGGGTCCGCGGGTGGGTGGCCGGTGCGGTCCGTCGGGTGCGTCGAGTCGACCAGGAGGCGGCGGAGTTCCTCGATCGCCTGAGTGCGCGCTCCGGTCAGTTCGGGGTCGGCGACGCTTGCGGCGATCACCGGGACCGGACGCGGGCTCTGGGCGAGCCGCCGGGCGACGGTCTCCGCCAGGGCGGGGCCCCACGTTCCGCCGAGGACGATCAGGCGAGGATCGGCGAAGGCGACGGCCGCCTCCAGGACAGGGCCGATGGCTCGGGCCAGTGCGGTGCGCGTCTCGTCGGCGCGGGCGCGGCCGCGACCGTCACCGCGTCGCTGACAGCCCCCGTCACTTCCGCCTTTCCCTCCGCCTTCGCGGACGACGTCCCCGTCACCCGGCTCCAGGCGAGCCCGCAGCGCGCCGACGTCGACGGCCGTGGAGCCCGGCTCGCGCAGGCCGAGCACGGCGAAGACCTCCGTCAGCGGCATCGCCGTGTCGTCCGGGCCGACGGTCCATACGTGGGCGATCTCGCCGGTGAAACCGTGGTGACCGCGGCGCACCTCCCCGTCGCAGACCACCGCGCCGCCCAGCCCTTCGCCGAGGTGCACGTAGACGAAGTCGTCGGTGCCGTGGGCGCGGCCGTCGGCGTGCTCGGCGCGGGCCGCCCAGTTCACGTCGTTGTCCACCTGGACGGGTCCGCTCACGTGCGCACCGAGGGCGGCGCGCGGGTCCAGGTCGCCGATCAGGAACGGTGCGTCGGGCAGCCGCACGAGCCGGCCCGTGGTGCGCGCGACCGGGTCGGCGGCGCTGACCACGGCGAGGCGCAGACCGCCCGGCGTCCGCGCGGCGAGGCGGTCCGCGACGCCGGTGAGCGCGTCGGCGGCGGCCTCGGCCCCCGCGCCGGGACCGAGTTCGAGCTCCTCGCGGTCCCGTACGCGGCCGAGCGCGTCGACCGTCTCGGCCGTCACCCGGTGCTGGGTGAGGGCGACGACGAGCGCGGCGCCGAGGTCCGGTGCCAGCGCGTAGTACGAGCCGACGCGGCCGCGCCCCGTGGTGCGCTCCCCCGTGTCGACGAGCAGCCCCGCGGCGCTCAGGCGCCGCACGCTGTCGGAGATCGTGGGCTTGGAGATGCCGGTGCGTGCGGCGATCTCCGCGCGGGTCAGCCGGGCCTCGGCCATGAGGGCGCGCAGCACGTTCTCGTCGGTGAGCGCGCGCAGCATCTCCAGGGTGGGCTTCGGGGGGACCATGCCATGAATTCTAGTAAGGACTGTTACCCAAAGGGGCGGGCGGGCCGGAGGGAGCCCGACAGAGGCTTCACCGGGGGTCGCGGCGCCCGTATCGCACTTGATCACCGCGGCGGGTCGCGCCTACGGTGCGCCCACCGACCAACCACGTCAGGAGCGAACGATGGCCCGTTTCACGGTGGACGGCACCACGCTGCACTACGACGACCTCGGTCCGTCCGACGGGGTCGCCGTGGTCCTGGTGCACGGGCATCCGTTCGACCGGACGCTGTGGCAGCCGCAGGCGCGGGCGCTCGCGGCGGCCGGGTACCGCGCGATCACCCCCGATCTGCGCGGATACGGGGAGAGCGAGGTGACACCGGGCACGGTGCTGCTCGCCCGGTTCGCGGACGACGTGGCCGCGCTCCTCGACCACCTCGGTGTCGACCGGGCGGTCGTCGGCGGGGTGTCCATGGGCGGGCAGATCGCGATGGAGTTCCACCTGCGCCATCCGCGGCGGACCCTGGCGCTCGTGCTCAGCGACACCTCCGCGCCCGCCGAGACCGAGGACGGCAAGGTCTTCCGCAGCGCGCTCGCCGACCGGCTGCTCGCCGAGGGGATGGGCGGGTACGCCGACGAGGTCATCGACAAGATGCTCGCCGCGTACAACGTGACCGCGCTGCCGGACGTCGCCGAGCGGGTCCTCGCCATGATGCGGTCGACCGATCCGCGCGGTGCCGCAGCCGCGCTGCGGGCCGCGCCGAGCGCCCCGACTACCGCGGGAGCCTCGCCGCGGCCCGGGTCCCCGCGCTCGTCGTGGTCGGCGCGGACGACGTCTACACGCCGGTGGCGCAGGCCGAGGCGATCGCCGCGCTCGTGCCCGACGCCACGCTCCGCGTCATCGAGAAGGCGGGGCACCTGCCGGGCGCCGAACAGCCCGAGGCGTTCGACGCGGCGCTGCTCGACTTCCTGACCTCCCTGTAGCGCCGCCGGTGACCCGTTCCGCCGCCGACCGGCTCCTCGACGTACTCGGCGCCTTCGACCAGGCCCACACCGCCCTCACCCTCACCCAGCTCGCCCACCGCGCCGACCTGCCGCTGGCCACCGCGCACCGGCTCGTGGGGGCGCTGACGCGATGGGGCGCCCTGGAACGGGACGAGGCGGGCCACTACCAGGTGGGGCTGCGGCTGTGGGAGATCGCGGCGCTCGCCCCGCGCGGTCTCGGGCTGCGCCAGGTGGCACTGCCGTTCCTGGAGGACCTGTACGAGGCGACGCACGAGAACGTCCACTTCGCCGTGCGGGACGGCCTCGACGTCGTCTACATCGAGCGTCTCTCGGGCCGTTCCGCGGTCGGGGTCCACTCGCGCGTCGGGGCGCGCTGGCCGCTGCACGCGACCGGAGTGGGGCTCGTCCTGCTCGCCCACGGCGGGGCGGAGCTGCAACAGCGCTACCACGCGGCTGAGTTGGAGTCCTTCACGCCGTACACCGTCACCGACCACGACCGGCTGCGCAGGATGCTCGCCGAGGTGCGGCGCGGCGGTGTCGCGGTGAGCGACCGTCAGATCACCGACGACGCGCTGTCCGTCGCCGCTCCGGTGCGGGGGCCGCGCGGCGACGTCGTCGCGGCGGTCTCCGTCGTCGTGCCGGCCGCGGGCGCGCGGACGCCCACCCTGATACCGGCCGTCCAGGTCGCCGGTCGCGGCATCTCGCGGGCGCTGGGCTGGCTGCCGGGACCGGGATCCCCCTCGGCTTCCGCCTGACGGAAGCGGCGTTGTGGGGGTGTGGCCCAGGTCACCACTCTGTGGAGCACCGGGCGGCGACGGCGCCGCACGGTACGACAGGAGGACGCCTGCCATGCCCGACCCTTCCGCCTCTGCTGCTTCTTCGTTCGCGCGTGACCAGTGGTACGTCGCCGCCTGGTCCTCGGAGGTCGGCCGCGAGCTGCTCGGCCGGACCATCCTCGGCGAGCCGATCGCGTTCTACCGCACCGAGGCCGGCGAGCCGGTCGCCCTCGCCGACCGCTGTGTGCACCGCCGCTTCCCGCTCTCGGCGAGCGGGCTCGACGGGGACCGGGTCGTGTGCGGCTACCACGGCTTCACGTACGACACGACGGGGACCTGCGTGTACGTGCCCGGGCAGAAGCGCATCCCCCGTACGGCCAGGGTGAGTTCGTACCCGGTGGCGGAGGTCGACGGGATGGTGTGGGTGTGGGTGGGCGACCCCGAGGCGGCCGACACGGCGGCGATACCGCGGGCGCCCCACCTCGTCGAGGACGGCTGGGTGACCGTGCAGGGCATGGAGCCCATCGACGCGGACTACATGCTCCTCGTCGACAACCTGATGGACCTCTCGCACGAGACGTACCTGCACGGCGGCTACATCGGCACGCCCGAGGTCGCCGAGACGCCCATCACGACGGAGGTCGACGAGGCGGCGGGGATCGTCCGGGTCTCGCGGCACATGCTCGACGCCGAGTGCCCGCCGTTCTACGCCCGTTCGACCGGGATCGAGGGGCGCATCCAGCGGCTCCAGGACATCGAGTACCACGCGCCGTGCCTGTACCTGCTGCACAGCCGCATCAGCCCGACCGGCACCGACTCCCCCACCTTCCGTACGGAGATCACGTACGCGATCACGCCGTCGGCGCCCGGCAAGGTCTACGACTTCTGGGCGGTGTCGCGGAACTTCGCGGTCGAGGACGAGGAAGTGACCACGTTCCTGCGGGACTTCAACCACACGGTCGTCATGCAGGACGTCGACGCGCTCAATCTGTTGCAGCGCACCCTGGACACCGAGCCCGCCGGGTACCAGGAGCTCAGCATCAACATCGACACCGGTGGGCTCGCCGCGCGCCGCATCCTCGGCAAGCTGGCCGCCGGATGAGCGACCGCGCCGGCGAGGTCTTCCGTATCGACTGGCTCCCCGGGACCGACGTGCTCAGCGGCCGCTGCCACTGCGGCGCCGCGCACACCTGCGAGGACCCGGTCGCCATGTGGGAGTGGATGCTCGCCCACCCCGACCACACGACGGCGCCCGTGGGCGCCACGCCCGAAGAGGACCGCACCCCGTGACCGAGACGCTCGACCTCGTCGTCGCCGACCGCCGCCAGGAGGCGGACGGCGTCGTCTCCCTGCTGCTGCGCCGCCCGGACGGCGCGCCTCTGCCGGACTGGGAGCCCGGCGCCCACGTCGACCTGTGCCTGCGCGACGGTCTGGAACGGCAGTACTCGCTGTGCGGCGGGGACACGTCCTCCTGGCGGATCGCCGTGCTGCGCGAGCCCGCGGGGCGCGGCGGATCCGCCCTCGTCCACGACGAGTTGACCCCCGGGCGGGCCGTCCGGGCGCGCGGGCCGCGCAATCACTTCCGGCTCGAACCCGCACCGGCGTACCGGTTCGTCGCGGGCGGCATCGGCATCACGCCGATCCTGCCGATGCTGGCGTCCGCCACCGGGGACTGGTCGCTGTTCTACGGGGGCCGGTCGCGCGCCTCGATGGCGTTCGCCGCGGAGCTGGACACCCTGCACCCCGCCGAGCGGCTGCACCTGTGCGAGGGGCCGCTCGATCTCGCGGCACAACTGGCGGATCTGCGTCCGGGCGAACTCGTCTACGCGTGCGGCCCGGAGTCCCTGCTGGCGGCGGTGGAGCGACTCGTGCCGTCCGAGGCGCTGCGTACCGAGCGGTTCACGGCGACGGCAGCGGACACCGACGGGGACGAGGCGTTCGAGGTCGAACTCGCCCGTTCGGGGCGGACGGTGACCGTCCCCCGCGACCGGTCGGTCCTCGCCGCGCTCCAGGACGCGGGGGTCGAGGTCCTCTACTCCTGCACCGAGGGGACGTGCGGCACGTGCGAGACGGATGTCCTCGCGGGCGAGGTCGACCACCGCGACAGCGTGCTCACCCCGCAGGAGCGGGCCTGCGACGAGACGATGATGGTGTGCGTGTCGCGGGCGGCGAAGGGGGGACGGCTCACGCTGGATCTGTGACGAGCGCCGCCGCGACCGGCGCCGTGCGCCCCGCCCGCCACAGCAGTCCCGCCGCCACCAGGCCGCCGGTCAGCACGGCGGCCGCTCCCACGAGCTGACCGGTCTCCAGGGCCGAGCCGAACGCCCGCGAGACCGCGCGGCGTTCGGCCGCCGAGTCCGCGGCCGCGAGGGCGGCGGGCAGCGACGCCGCCGTCACCGGGACCAGCGCGGAGAAGCGGGCGCTGAGCACGGCGCCGAGGACGGCGACGCCCAGGCCGCTGCCGAACTCGGTGACCGTCCCCTCGATCCCGGCACCGGCGCCGGCCTTCTCGCGGGGGATGGCGCCGAGGACGGCGACGGCCATCGCCGGGTTGGCCAGGGCACAGCCCACGCCCATCAGGACGAGTCCGGTGAGCAGTCCCCCGTACCCGTCCACGACGCGCCCGGCCAGGGCGACGGCGGCGAGTCCGCCCGCCAGCAGGGTCATGCCGACCGCGACGGCGCCCGGGATTCCGAGCCGCACGCTCAACCGGGCCGACAGGCCGGTGAAGTTGAGCAGGACGACGGTGAGCGCGAACGGCGCGGTGCGCAGCCCCGCCTCCAACGGCCCGTATCCCAGGACGAACTGGAGCTGCTGCGTCAGCAGGAACAGGGCTCCGCCGCTGCCGAAGGTGATGAGCAGCGCCCCGAACACCGCGCCGGTGAAGGTCCGGTCGCTGAAGAAGCTCATGTCCAGCATGGGATGCGGAGTGCGGCGCTCCCAGATGACGAACGCGGCGAGGGCGAGTACTCCGACGGCGGCGCCGGCCAGGACGTACGGCGAACTCCAGCCGTGTTCGGGGCCGGAGACGACGGCGTACACGAGGGCCGTCATGGCGACGATCGAGAGCGCCGCGCCCGGCAGGTCGGGACGGTGGCTCTGTTCGGCCCTGCTCTCCGGCACGAGGAGGGTGACGGCGACCAGGCCGAGGGCGACGACCGGCAGGTTGACGAGGAAGAGGGAGCCCCACCAGAAGTGGTCGAGGAGGATGCCGCCGACGGGTGGCCCCGCGGCGAAGCCGAGGGCGTTCACGGCGGCCCAGATGCCGATGGCCCGCACGCGTTCGTCCTCGTCGAAGACCTGCACGGCGACGGCGAGCGTGGTGGTCAGCAGCAGGGCGCCCCCGATGCCCATGCCGGCGCGGGCGGCGATCAACTGGCCGGTGTCCTGCGCGAGTCCGGCGGCGAGCGAGCCCGCGCCGAAGACCGCGAGTCCGGCGAGGAGCAGCCGCCTGCGGCCGTAGCGGTCGGCGGCGGCGCCCGCCGCGAGAAGCAGTCCGGCCTGCACCAGGACGTACGCGTTGATGATCCACTGAATGTCGGCGGTGGCGGCGCCGAGGTCCGAAGTGAGCGTGGGGACGGCGACGTTGAGGATCGTGTTGTCGAGGATGACGACGAGTTGCGCGAGGCAGATCACGCCGAGGATCAACCAGCGGCGCGGATCCCGGGGCCGGTCGGACGCGAGGGCGGTCGGCGGCTCGGCGGCGGGCGTCGCCGTCATGCGGGCTCCTTCGTACGGCAGGTGAGAGGGCCGCACCGACCCTCTACTTAGGTAAGCCTAACCCAACCGTGCGGTGGCGCCGATGCCGCCCCCGACCCCCGGTGTCACGTCCCGAACGACTCGACGCTGTTCACGACCTGCCCCACGAAGTCGCTGATGGCCTGCCCGAATTCGGTCGGGGCGATCAGTACACCGAGGACGAGGACCAGCAGCAGGGTCAGGGTGGTGTCGGAGCGTTTTCTGGGCGCGGGCGGTCGCCGCCAGAGGAAGAAGACGATGACTGCCAGCAGCACCGCGACATCGACCGTGACCATTCGACGGCCCTCCCCACTCGACCGCGACCCCTCGTCCCCTTCCTTCCTGTCTAGGGGTGGCGCGGTTTCCGTGTCGCCGGTTCGGTCAGGTTTGGCGGGAATATGCCCGCCCCTCGGGAGCGAGCACGCCCACCTCTCCCGAGATACCTCTCCGGCATACCTCTTTTGACATACCTATCTCGTCAGACTTAGTCTGCCGCCATGCCCGATTCCCGCGCCTCGCAGCAGGACACCGACCGAGTGGCCACGGCCCTCGCGTCCTGCCTGCCCGCGCTGAACCGGGCTCTCGACCGTCGGGTCGGACAGGACTTCGCGCGGCCCAAGCCGCCGGAGGGCCAGATCGCCCTGCTGCGCTTCGTGTCGCAGCAGGAGGGCGCCACCGTGCGCGAGGCCGCCGACGCCCTGCTGATGCGGCCGAACAACGTCAGCGCGATCGTCTCCCAGCTCACCCGGCAGGGATTGCTGGAGCGACGCGCGGACAGCGGCGACAAGCGGATCGCCCACCTGTACCCGACCGCTCGCGCCCGGCGTGAACTGGCCGAGGTGCAGGGCCTGGAGAGCAAGCACCTCAGGCATGCCCTGCACTCCCTCACCGACGGCGAGATGGACGCACTCGGCTCGGCCCTGGGCGCGCTGGTCGCGCTGGCCGAGGCGCTGCACCCCGCCTCCGAGCAGTAGGCAGCTCCGGGGCGGCGCGGCCGCACGCAGTCGGCCGCTCCCCTCCCTTTTCGCCATCGTCAAGACAAGGCAGCACCTTCATGTCATCCACGCACGTGGATCGTTCCCCCCTGCCCTCATCCGCCACCGATCAGGCGCCCGTCGCCCGCGGTCGGCGCGCCAACCCGTGGCTCACCCTGCTGGCCGTGGCCTTCGGCCTGTTCATGGTCCAGCTCGACGCGTCCGTCGTCGCGATCGCGAACCCGGAGATCGGGCGCTCGCTGCACGCGTCGACCGCCGACCTCCAGTGGGTCACCAACGCCTATCTCCTCGCGCTGGCCGCCTCGTTGATCCTCGGCGGCAAACTCGGCGACCGCTTCGGACGGCGCACGTTCTACCTGGTCGGTGTCGCCGGCTTCGTCCTTGCGTCCGTCGCGATCGGCCTCTCGGGATCGATCGCGGGTGTCATCGCGTTCCGCGCGGTGCAGGGCTTCTTCGGCGGGCTGTTGATGCCGAACACGCTCGGGCTGCTGCGCGCGGTCTTCCCGCCGCGCAAGTTCGGCATGGCGGTCGGGATCTGGGCGATGGTGTCCGCGGTGTCGACCGCGCTCGGCCCGATCGTCGGCGGCCTGCTCGTCGAGCGGGTCAGCTGGGAGTCCGTGTTCTACATCAACGCCCCCATCGGCGTCGTCGCGCTCGCGGTGAGCGCCGCGGTGCTCCCGCAGAGCCGCAACTCCACGGGCCGGCACCGCTTCGACGTCGCCGGCGTCGTCCTGCTCGCCGCGGGTCTGCTGTGTGTCGTCTTCGGTGTGGTCAAGGGCGAGACCTGGGGCTGGACCTCGGCGGGCACGCTCGGCGTGATCGCCGTCGGCGTGCTGGTCCTGATCGGTTTCGGCGTGTACGAGACGCGGGTGGCGCACCCGCTGCTGCCGATGCGGCTGTTCCGTATCCGCGCCCTGACCGTCGGCACCGTCATCACCGCGCTCAACTTCTTCGTCCTGCTCGGTGTGATCTTCTTCGTGATGCTCTACCTCCAGAACGTGCGCGGATTCACACCGGTCGAGGCGGGCGTGCGCACGTTGCCGCTGAGCCTCGCCTCGCTCGTGGCGTCGCCGCTGGGCGCGGCGCTGACGCAGCGGTTCGGCGCGCGGCTCACGATGCCGGTCGGGATGTTCCTCCAGGCCGCCTCCGTGTTCGGCATGCTCACCTGGGACACCGGTTCGTCGTACGCGACGATGTGGCCGCCGTTCATCGCGCTCGGCCTCGGCGTCGGCATGGTCCTGGCGGCGTCGTCCGACGCGATCGTCGGGCAGGCCCCGGTGCGGGACGGTGGCGTGGCGGGCGGCCTCCAGGCCACGGCGCTCCAGATCGGCGGCGCGCTCGGCACCTCGGTGCTCGTCTCGCTCATCAGCGGCCGGGTCGGCGCCACGCTCGTCGGCGAACTGACGTCGGCGGGCGTGCCGCCCCAGGTGGCGAACGGCCTGACGGGGGCCGAGGACGCCGTGGCGATGGGCGTGGCCCCGGTGTCCGGCTCCATGGGCGCGGAGCTGAGGGCGGCTGTCGTCGAAGGCAGCGGCCGGGCCTTCATGAACGGCGTGCACACCGCGCTGACGGTGACCGGGCTGCTGTGCCTGCTGGGCGCCGCCGTCGCGGCCGTCGGCCTGCGCGGGACGGCGCCGACCCGGCACTGAGTCGGGCGGACGGGGACCGGCCGAAGCGGTCAGTCCCCGTCCGGCGCGTACTGCGCGACACCGTGGCCGAAGGACCAGTCGACCGACTCGTTCTCGGTGAGCGTGATCACGACATTGCGCGGCTCGGTCCCCGCGTACTCCTGCGCGAGTTCGGCGATCCGCCGGTACAGCGCGCGTTTGTGCGCCGCGGGGCGACCCGCGCGCAGCGTGATGCCGACGAACACGACGTCGGCATCGCGTCGCACCCCGAGATGGTCGTCGAAGCGCAGGGTGCCGCGGACCCCGTCGTGGCCGGTCAGGATCTGGAACAGGTCGTCGGGCGGGAAGCCGAGCGTCTCCACGAGGGCGTCGTGCACGGCGCGGCCGAGCGCGTTCAGGCGGGCGCTGTCTGTCGTCAGGGCGTCGATGCGGACCAGCGGCACGGGCGGGCTCCTGTCGTCGTACGTCGTCGAGAGTCCCGTACATACTAGTAGTTACAGTTTTTCGGTACACGATCGCACCCCGGGTGCTCCCCCGTCACCCGGCCCGCGTAGGGTCCCCCTTTGTCCCGAACCCCCCGGGACCTCAGAAGCCAGCAGACCAGGAGCATGTACCGTGCCCGCACCGTCCAGCGCACCGGCGCCCATCTACGACCGTCTCGTCGACGAGCAGGGCGACGTCCTGTCCGACGCCCGCGAAGCCGCGCAGCAGGCCGAGCGCACCGCGGAGGACGTCCTCGACTTCGGCCACGCCCCGGCCCCCGAGCAGTCGAACTGACGGGCCTCCGGGCGCCGGCCCCCTAGCTCCCGACGCCGTCGCGCAGCAGCTCGCGCGCGAGTCTCGCGCGGGCGGCGGAGAGTTCCCCGGACACCGCCTCGTCCCGTGCCGTGTCCACGCGGACCGCGGCCGCGAGCGGCTCGCCCGCCGTCAGGAGGCTGCGGCGCAGGTGGGTCGGCGGGTGCGTGGAGTCGACGCTGTGGCCGCGCCGGACGCCGACCCGGCGCAGGCGTTCGTACTCGCGCTCGGGCACGGACCGGGTGTGGGCGGCGAGCCGACCCCACAGGCCGTCGGCGTCCAAGGCGTGGGACGTGACCTGCCGGGCGTTCGCCTCGCGGCGCAGCATGCCCTCGGCGGACGCCGCGACGAGCAGCAGGTCCATGAGGCGTACGGCGGCGTCCGTGGAAGCCGCGCGGGCCGCCATCGTGTCGGCCAGGTACTCCGCGCGCTGAGCGGCCCGCAGGGTGAGCCCGTCGAGCAGCAGCATCACGCCGGTGACGAGCATCCGCGGCGGCAGGCGCAGCAGGTTGAGCACCGCCTCCAGCGGGGTCGGACGCGGTGCGGCGGCCACGAAGTAGCGCCAGGTGTCCAGCGAGCGCAGGGCCTGCGCGACGATCACGCCGTGCCGGGTGTCGCCGTTGCCGAAGTGGCCGAGCTCGTGCCCGAGCAGGGCGACGCGCTCCCGCGGGCCGAGCATCTCCCACAACGGGATGCCCAGGTTCAGCAGCCGACGACCGCGGATGCCGTACGTGGTGACGCTCGCGTTGACCTGGAGATCGAGGACGACAGCGTCGACGCCCCGGGTTCCGGCCACCGCGGCGACCTCGTCCACCAGGGCGAACAGCGCGGGCGCGCTCTCGCGGTACAGGACGGGCCGGTCGTCGGGCAGCTTCCTGAAGCGGGGCCGCAGGGTCCAGGCGACGGCGAGCAGGACCACGGCACCGATGAGCCGCCAGGTGTGGCCCCAGCCGGTGACCAGCATCCAGGCGCCGACCGCGGCGAACGCCAGCGTCACGGCGTGCACGGCCAGGGCCAGGGCGAGCGCGGCGACGCTCGCGGTGTCCCGGCGCGCGGCGACCGGCCGTGCCTCACGGGTCGAACTCGCGCCGCCCGCCGTCAACTCCCCGAGCAGCCGCTCGCCGTGGCGCCTGGCCAGTGTGCGGCGCGCCCGTTCCACCCGACCGGTGTGCGGGTCAGGCGCGGCCGGGTCCACGTTCCAGTCGCAGCCGGTGCACCAGGTCGTGAACCGGGCGTCCGATCTGATGGTGTCCCCGCACTGCGGGCACGGCTGAACTGTCTCCTCGACGGCGTGCGTCACCGCTGGCCCTCTCCCCACCCCTCGACCCCTCCCCAGAGGCCGCATCCTGCGTGGCGCACATCTGATCACACGCCATCCCCCGGGCGAAACCCGTGAGCCCCGCTCTCCTCTCCTCGACGTCCCAGCTCAGGACTGCGTGCACGCCTATTGACTCATTTTCAAACTCATCGGTAACTTTCAACTATCAGCGCTGAACTCACCTGTCTCATACGGAACTTGGCCATGAGCCGAGCCGGTTTCGAAGGAGCAACAGATGGCGATTCACGCTGTCCGCACCCGCCTGGTGGCCTCGGCCCTCGCCTCGGGTGCGGCGGTGCTCGGCCTGGCCGTTCCGGCGCAGGCGACCGAGCAGCCCCTTCCGTACGTCGCGCTCGGTGACAGCTACAGCGCCGCCTCCGGCGTGCTGCCGCTCGATCCGTCCGCGAGCCTGCTGTGCGCCCGGTCCACCGCCAACTACCCGCACGTGATAGCCGAACGGACCGGAGCCGCCCTCAAGGACGTGACGTGCGGCGGTGCGCAGACCAAGGACTTCGCGGGGTCGCAGTACCCGGGGGTCGCGCCGCAGCTCGACGCGCTCGGCGCCGACACCCGCCTGG
The DNA here is from genome assembly GCF_036967205.1 of Streptomyces sp. Q6. Classification (NCBI taxonomy): domain Bacteria; kingdom Bacillati; phylum Actinomycetota; class Actinomycetes; order Kitasatosporales; family Streptomycetaceae; genus Streptomyces; species Streptomyces citrinus. Next base: position 8,296,157 of record NZ_CP146022.1, on the reverse strand, counting down.
TCACGCTGACCATCGGCGGCAACGACAACAGCACCTTCATCAACACGATCCTCGCCTGCGCCACGGCGGGCGTCCTGTCGGGCGGCCAGGGCAGCCCCTGCAAGACGCAGTACGGCGACAAGTTCAGCGGCGACATCGACTCCAAGACGTATCCGGCGGTCAAGGGCGCGCTGCAAGCGGTGAAGAACAAGGCGCCCAAGGCCCGCGTCGCCGTCCTCGGCTACCCGTGGATCATGCCGGCCACGGCGCGGTCGGGCTGCTTCCTGAAGATGCCGATCGCCTCCGGCGACGTACCGTACGTGCGCGACATCCAGACCCACCTCAACAGCGCGGTGCGGCGGGCGGCGTCCGAGACCGGGGCGACGTACGTGGATCTCGCGGCGGCGTCCGAGGGGCACGACGCCTGTCAGCCGATCGGCACCCGCTGGGTCGAACCCGCGCTGTTCGGCACGAACTTCGTGCCGGTGCATCCGAACGCGCGCGGTGAGGCGGCGATGGCCGACCTGACGATGGGCGCGCTGGGTCTGGGCTGAACGGTCCCGCGGCTCAGGCCGCGAAGCCCACGTTCGTGACGAACTCGTAGGCACCCCATTGGGAGCCGAGGTCGACGATCTGCTCCACCCAGGCGTCGTCGAGGGCGCGGTCGTCGGACGCGGCCCAGGCCGCGACGACGGCGTCCCAGTGCCGCACGTTCAGCGCGCGGAACTCCACCACGCGCTGGTGCGGCCTGGGCACCTGGGACTGGTTGAGGGGGTGGATCTCGACCCGGGTGCCGCGGCCCGCGCGGTTGAGGCGGGCCAGCAGATGGCGGGCCACGTTCCGGCGGCGGACCGTGCGGTAGGCCTGCTCGATGCGCGCGAGGTTCTTCACCGAGGGGCGGCGCGTGCCGTCGAGCCAGGCCTTCAGGGTGCGGTCCGTGACCGTCAGTCCCGCGGCGCGGGCAGCGGCGCGGGCGTGGTCGCTGCGGGTCAGGTAGTGCAGGCGGGCGAGGAGTCCGCGGCGTGCGGTGACGGGGGTGACGACGAAGCCGGCGAGCCGGTCGAGCTGTCGGGCGACGGCCTCGTGACCCTTGAGACCCCGCGCGCCGAGCTTGCCGAACTCGATGTTGCGCTCCGGCACCCGCGCCTCCCGATCCCGTCTGACCCCCCTTCACCACGCTGTGCGGCGTGGTGGGTCGAGGCTACCGGATCACACCGGCGGTCGCCCGTCAGGTGAAGTCGACCTCGGGGAAGCGCGTCGAGGGACCGTCGAGGAGTCCGCTGTCGCGGCCGCGCAGGTGGCGGCAGAAGAACGCGGTCGGATACGCGCGTCGGGGCGGGCAGGCGCAGGCGTACGCGGTCGGAGGGCTTCGCGCGCGTCGCGGCGAGCGCCGGTGTCGATGTCCCACACAAGCGAAGCCACCGTGGGGCGTCGCGCGGCATCCCCCTCAGGGCAGTACCGACGACGCGTCAGACTTCCGTAATGCCGCGAAAGCTGGGAAATCGGGGCGGTGGGCGGTCGGATGGGGGGCATGAACCTCCGTCTTCCCCGGCCGCCCGCCATCCGGGCGCCGCTGCACGATCCGCGCACGGCCACGGTCATCGGCCGGCTGCTCGGTGTCGCGATCCTCGTCTGCTTCGCGACCGGGCTCGTGAGCCACTACCTCCAGGAGCCGCCCGCCCGGCTCTCGGGATGGCTGCCGACGCGGCCGGTGTGGGGATACCGGGTCACGCAGGGCGCGCACGTGATCAGCGGGATCGCCGCGATCCCGCTGCTGCTCGCCAAGTTGTGGACGGTGTATCCACGGCTGCTCGTGTGGCCGCCCGTGCGGTCCGTCGCGCACGCCCTGGAGCGGCTGTCGATCGCGGTGCTCGTCGCGGCGACGCTCCTCGAGGTGTCCATGGGCCTGCTCAACACGGCGCAGTGGTACCCGTGGCCATTCTCGTTCCGTGCCGTGCACTGGGCGCTCGCCTGGGTGATCGTGGGATCCCTGTTGCTGCATCTCGCCGTCAAGGCGCCGGTGGTGGCCGGGCACTGGCGCGCTCCGAGGGAACCGTCCGTGGACGGTCCCGACCGGCGCTCGCTGCTCATCGGGATGGGGTTCGCCGTCGGTACCGTCACCGCGGTCACCGCGGGGCAGTCGGTCACGGTGCTCAAGAACCTCACGCTGCTCGCGCCCCGCCACCCCGACCACGGCCCGCAGGGGCTGCCGGTGAACCGGACGGCGCGGGCGGCCCATGTCCGCCGTGACGAACTCGCCGACTGGCGGCTGACGGTGAGCGGGCCCCGGCCGTACTCCCTCTCCCTCGCGGAGCTGCGCGCCCTGCCGCAGCACGCGGCGACCCTGCCGATCGCCTGCGTGGAGGGATGGTCGAAGACGGCGCACTGGGAAGGTGTGCGGATCCGTGACCTGCTGGCGCGGGCCGGGGTGCCGGACGGGGCACGCCTTCGGGTGGTGTCGTTGCAGCGCGGCGGGGCGTACCGGGTGACGGAGCTGGACCGGCCGTACAGCCGCGACGACCTGACGCTCCTCGCGCTGCGGCTGAACCGGGAGGTGCTCTCCCTGGACCACGGATTCCCGGCGCGGATCATCGCGCCGAACCGGCCGGGGGTCCTCCAGACGAAGTGGGTCTCCCGGCTGGAGGTGCTCGACGCATGACGAGGACTCTGCTGCTCCGCCTGGTGCTCGGGGCTGTCGGCGTGGGTGTCGCGGCGATCGGTGTGTCGGAGCTGTTCACCGGGACACGGACGGGCACGCCCGCCGAGGTCGCTCTCTGGCTGGCCGGGGCTGTGGTCGTGCACGACGGGCTGCTGGTGCCGTTCGTCATGGGGGTCGGTCTGCTGCTCGGGGGCGGCCAGGCACGCGGCGCACTGCGCGCCGGGCTGATCACGGCGGGCTGTCTGGTCCTGGTCGCGGTGCCGGTGCTGCTGCGCCCGGGGCGGCCGGGCAACCCCTCCGTCCTGCCGCTCGACTATCCGCGCGGCCTGGGCCTGCTGCTCGGCGCGGTCGCGTGCGTGACCGGCGCCTGCGCGTGGTGGCTGCGGCGGCGGTCCGCGCGGCGAGCACGCCCTGAACGGCGCACTCCCGCAGGAAGCCAGGCCGCACACCGCCCTACGGTGAGGCGTCGGTATCAGGTGCGGCAGGGCGGAGGGCCCCGTGGGCGGCGAGCAGCAGGACACCCCGAGCAGAACGTCCGGCAGGCGCCCGCTGTGGATCGCAGGGGCCGCGTCGCTCGCGCTGGTCGGGATCGGCGCCGGCGCCTGGGCCGTGTTCGGCGGGCGGGACGAGCCGCGCACCGGTCCGCTGTCCGCCGCGGAGGTCCGCTCGGCAGCCGACGGGTTCCTCGACGCGTGGACCGAGGGCGATCTGGACGGCGCGGCCCGTCGGACGTCGGACGCGTCGGCGGCCGGTGCCGCGCTGCGCGACTACCGGGAACGGGCGCACCTGTCACCGAAGCGGCTGACTCCCGCGGCGGCGCGGGGCACCCGGGTTCCGGTGGGCGTCCGCGCGGAGTTCGCGTTCGACGGGGCCCGCGCCCCGCTCGCGTACGAGACCGCGCTGACCGTGGTGCGGCGCGCCGGGGACGGGGAGCCGGTGGTGCGCTGGGAGCCGTCCGTGCTGCACCCGGAGCTGACCGCGGGCAAGCGGCTCGCGACCAGGGAGATTGGCCCCGCCCCCGTGCGCGCGGCCGACCGGACCGGGCGCGCGCTGGACACGACGTCGTTCCCCTCCTTGCACGCGGTCGTGGAGCGGCTGCGCCGGTCGTACGGGAGGACGGCGGGCGGCCGGCCCGGTCTGGAGGTGCGGGTGGTGCCCGGCGGCCGGGCGAGTTCGGACGCGGCGCCCCCGGCGGGCACGGTGCTCCTCGCCGTCCCCGAGGGCGGTCCCGGGCAGGTGCGGACCACGATCGACGCGCGGGTGCAGGAGGCGGCCGAGCGGGAGGTCGCCCGGCGCGCCGACGCGTCCCTGGTCGTGCTCAAGCCGTCGACCGGGGAGATCCTCGCGGTCGCCAACTCCCGTCCCGACGGCCCGAACACCGCGCTGGAAGGGCGGCTCGCGCCCGGCTCCACGATGAAGATGATCACGGCGTCGCTGCTTCTGGAGAAGCACATCGCCGACCCGGACAAGCCGCACCCCTGCCCGAAGACCGCTTCGTACGGCGGCTGGCGGTTCCACAACGTCGACGACTTCGACATCGCGGGCGGCACCTTCCGCACCAGCTTCGCCGCGTCCTGCAACACCGCCTTCATCACCCAGGCGGGCAAGCTCGCTGACGACGAGCTGGCGCGGCAGGCCCGCGAGGTGTTCGGCATCGGGGAGCACTGGTCGGTCGGCGTCGACGCGTTCGACGGGACGGTGCCGGTGGAGCACGCCGCGTCGAAGGCGGCCTCGATGATCGGGCAGGGCGGGGTCCGGATGAATCCGCTGACCATGGCGTCGGTGGTGTCGACGGCACGGACGGGGCGGTTCAGGCAGCCGTACCTCGTCGCGCCGTCGATCGGTCACCGCACGCTCGCGACGGCGTCGCGGACACTCGACCCGGCCGCACACCAGCAGCTCCGTGATCTGCTGCACACGACGGCGACGGCCGGTTCGGCGGCCGGCTCCATGGCGGGGCTCGCCGGGGACGTCGGGGCGAAGACCGGATCCGCCGAGGTCATCGGACAGAAGGAGCCCAACGGCTGGTTCGCGGCCTGGCACGGCGACCTGGCCGCGGCCGCCGTGATGCAGCGCGGCGGCCGGGGCGGCGAGTCGTCGGGACCGCTCGTGGCGGCGGTGCTCAGAGCTGTGGCCGACTGACCAGGGGCCGGCCGGACACAGCTCTCCGACCCGGACACGGCTCTCTCAATGGGCGACCGCGAAGACCAGGATCGCGGTCAGGCCGAGCGCCCCGCACAGCGAAGCGGCCATCGCGATGCTGACGGCCTTGGCCACGACCGCGGTCGTGTCACCCCCTTCCTGCACGCTGCGCCGCATCGTCCACGCCGCTTCGGTCAGCAGGGCCACACCGATGACTCCGCACAGGAACACCACTACATCGATCATCGGACTATCGTGCGATACCGCCCATCGAACGACGGGCGCACGCGCGCGGCGCCCCGCCGACGTGAACCGAATGGCCTCATGTCCGCGTCAGGCGGCGAGCCTCGAGCGCTCGCGACCGCGTCCCTGACGGACGAGGCCATGGTCACATCAAGACCGGGTTCACCTCCTCGTATGCTCGGGGACACGAACGCCGTATCGATCTTGGAGTGACACTGGTGGCGCGACCGCGGACGCCGACCCTGACCGCGACCTGGGACCGCTTCGTGGCCTCCGACCCGGGGCTGCTGCGCCTGATGGCCGGATTGCGCACCGTCACCGCGATCGGGCTGACGCTCGCCGTGCTCGCGCTGCTCGGCACGGGCGTGACCCTCATGGTCGCGGGCGCGATGACCGCGATGGTCGGCACGTTCGCGATCCGTGAGAAGACGGTGCGCGGGCAGGCGGTCACCCTCGCGCTCGGACTGCCGGTGGCCCTCGCGGCGGTGTCGCTCGGCGCGCTCCTGCACAGCAGGGTCGTGGCCGGGGACCTGTTCTTCATCGCGCTGATCTTCGGCGCGGTGTACAGCCGCAGATTCGGCGACCGCGGCACGGCGCTCGGCCTGATCGGTTTCCAGGTCTACTTCGTGTCGCTGTTCGTGAACGCCACGGTCGACGGGCTGCCGCCGCTGTACGGCACGTTGGCCATCGCCTTCGCCTGCGGCGCCGTGGCCCGGTTCGCGCTGGTCCCGGAGACGCCGCAGCGGGTTCTCGGCCGACTGCGGGAGGCGTTCCGGGCGCGGCTCGCGCAGTTGGTGAGCGCGCAGACCCGGCTGCTTGACGCCCCGCCGGAGGAGCTCGACGACGTCCTCGACGACCTGCGCCGGCACACCGCGCGGCTGCACGAGGCGGCGCTGATGATCCAGGGCCGCCTGGAGGACGGCACCGGCGACGAGCGGACCGCCTCACTGATCCAGCGCCGTGTCGCGGACGCCGAGGTCGCCGCCGAGCGTCTGGGCATGCTGCTCCTGACCGCCCGCAGCGCCGAGCGCGCCGACACCCTGACCCTGCACCTGCCGAACGCGCCGGTCCCGGCCACCGGGCGGCTGCTGCCCCGCGAGGACGAGGCGACCGCGACGCTCCGCCGCGACCTCGGCTCCCTGCACCTGATGGTGGCGCGCCCCGCGGACGCCAACCGGGGCACGGCCGTCGCCCAGATCCGCAACCGGCTCCTCGGCTACCGCGACGAGGAGTGCATCCCGCCGGGCACCACGCTCGCCGTGCAGGACGTGTTCCGCGGCATCGGTGAGGCGGCCCGCGCGGTCCTCGGCCTCAGGCTCGCGCTCGACGGGCCGCAGGACGAGTCCGACGACTCCCCCGCCACGACGCGTTCCCGCGAGGAGTTCGACGCGGAGGACGTGTCGGTCATCGGCGCCGAGAAGGAAGCGGCGGACACCGAGGACGACGCCGCCGGGCTGCGGCGGCCCACCACCCGGGCCGCGTTCCAGGTGGCCGTCGGCTCGGCGCTCGCCATCGTGGGCGGCGAGTTCCTCTCCAGCCAGCGCTGGTACTGGGCGGTCCTGACCTGCTGGGTCGTGTTCCTGAACACCGCGTCCACCGGCGAGATCGTCGTCAAGGGATACCGGCGTCTGCTCGGCACGGTGCTCGGCGTGGTCGCGGGAGTGGCGCTGGCCGGGGCCGTCGGCCACCACACGTGGCTCGCGTTCGTCCTGGTCCTGGTCTGCGTCTTCGCGATGTTCTTCACCGCTCCGCTGTCGTACGCGCTGATGTCGTTCTTCGTCACGGCGATGCTGGGCCTGCTGTACACCCTCCTGAACACCTACAGCTTCGACGTGCTGGTGCTGCGGATCGAGGAGACGGCGCTCGGCGCGGCGTGCGGCATCATCGCGGCGATGCTCGTGCTGCCCGTCCGCACCGACCGGCACACCGACGAGCAGCTCGCCACCGTCCTGGAGCGGCTCGGCGACGTGGTCGCGGGCGCCGTGGAGCAGCTGAGCGGCGGCCCCGCGGTCGACCTCCTCGACAAGGCCCGTGACCTGGACACCGCGCTCGACGAACTGCGGGCGTCCACCCAGCCGTTGACGCACCCGATCACGCCGCTGCGCGAGCGCCGCCAGACGGCCCGCTATCTGGTGGCGCTCCTGGAGACGTCGGCGTACCACGCCCGTTCGCTGGCGGCGACGGCCGAGCTGGTGCCGTACAGCAAGCGGGTCGGGGCCGATCCGCGCCTCGCGCGCGCCGCGCAGCGCATCGACCACAACATCGAGGTGCTCGTCGCGCACGTGAACGACGAGACGACGACGGCCGCCGTCGAGTCCGGCGCGAGCATCGCGGCGATGCTGGAGACCGACGGCCTCGGCGTGCCGGCCGCGAACACCGTGACGTTCCGTGTGCTGCGTCACCTCCAGCGGCTCGACGAGGGCGTCACGGGTCTGGCACGGCCGCTCGGCGTCCCTGTCGGGCCGCGCGGCTAGGGCTGCGACGTGCGGAAATCCGTCATGGATGGCATGGTTCTCCGTGCGCGCCCGCGCGCTCACGACGCTCGACCAGGGCGCCGCCTCTCGCTCCTGGAGAACACCGCATGACCGGCCACCCCACCCGCGGCTTCGTCGGCCGCCCTCGCGTGCACAACCCCGGGCTGCCGCCCGGCCAGTACGACGCGGGCACCGACTGGCCGGTGCTGTCCGCCGAGGTGACGCCTCGTATCGCACCGCGCGACTGGACGCTGCGGATCGACGGGCTCGTCGCCGAGGAGCGCACCTGGACCTGGGACGACGTACGGGCGCTGCCGACCTCCTCGTACGAGGGCGACATCCACTGTGTGACGAGCTGGTCGAAGTTCGGGGTGCGCTTCGGCGGGGTCTCGCTCGACGTGTTCCTGGACGCGGTGCGCCCGGATCCCGCGGCGACCCACGTCGTGGCGTACGCGCACACCGGGTACTCGACGAATCTGCCGCTCGCCGACGTGACGGGCGGCAAGGCCTGGGTCGCCTTCACGTACGAGGACGAGCCGCTGCCCGCCGAGCACGGCGGCCCGGCCCGCCTGCTGGTGCCGCACCTGTACTTCTGGAAGAGCGCCAAGTGGCTGGCGGGGCTGCGCCTGCTCGATCACGACGAGCCCGGGTTCTGGGAGCAGAACGGATACCACGCGCGGGGCAACCCGTGGGAAGAGCAGCGTTACGCCGGTGACTGAGACGAGCGAGAACATGACGGCCGCCCCCTTCACGCCGCCGACCCGGTTCGCCGTGCCCGGCCGGATCGCCGTGAGCAACCGGACCGCGACGACGTGGCAGCGGGCCGTGCTCACCGAGATCCGCCGCGAGACGCCGCAGGTGTCCACGTTCCGGTTCGCGGTGCCCGGCTGGCAGGGGCATCTGCCCGGCCAGCACCTGATGCTGCGGCTGACCGCCGAGGACGGCTACACCGCCCAGCGCCACTACTCGCTGGCCTCCGCGCCCGACGACTCCGGGCACATCGAGCTGACCCTCGACCACGTCGAGGGCGGCGAGGTGTCCGGGTATCTGCACACGGTGGCGCGGGTCGGTGACGAGGTGGAGGTACGCGGCCCGAACAGCGGCTTCTTCGCGTGGCCCGGCGACCGTCCCGCGCTGCTGATCGGCGCGGGCTCCGGCGTCGTCCCGCTGATGTCGATGCTCCGCCACCAGCGGCGTCTGCGCCTGGCCACACCCCTGCGCCTGTTCGTGTCGGCGCGCACCCGCGCGGACCTGATCTACGCCGAGGAGTACGCGGCCGAGACGACGCCGGTGCTCACCCGTGAGGGCGAGCGCCGGCGGCTGGCCGCGGACCATCTCGCGCCGTGCTTCACGGACGGCGCGCCGCGGTGGGAGGCGTACGTCTGCGGGTCCAACTCCTTCGCGGAGCACGCCTCCCAGCTGCTCGTCGGGCTCGGTCAGCCGGTCGACCGGATCCGCATCGAACGCTTCGGCTGAGCCGCGGCCGCCGGTCGTCGGCTACTGCCCGGCCCACCGCTTGATGGTCGCCGTCGCGGCGTCCTTCTCGTCGGCCGGCAGCGCGGAGATCCGGGCGCCGTGGTTGGAGTTCGGCACGACGTACTTGTACGAGTCGCGCTTGCTCGGCGTGAACTGCTCGGCGCTCCACGGGTCGTTCTGCCCGTAGACGAACAGCATCCGCTGCGATTCGGTGCGCACCCACTTGTCGACGCCCTTGATGACGGTGCCGTCGTACGTGGTGCGCATGTCGGCGGGGAGCACCGAGTTCGGCTGGTAGATCTCCGGGTAGTGGCGCACGCCCTTGAGGTTCTTGAACTTCAGGTCGGCCCAGCCGAGTTGGGCGGCGGCCTGGCGGTAGTACGGGCCGCTGCTGTTGGCGCCGAGCGTCGAGTCTTCGTAGATCGACAGGCCGTGGCCGAGCGACCAGGTGTAGAGGTCGTCGTCGGAGACGGTCGTGGCGTCCGGGACGGTCGGGCAGTCGGTGTACGTGCCGGACTGCCAGAAGTTCCACACCTGGTCGAGGACCGCGAACTCGTAGGCGCGGTCGGTGGTGCCGAGGGTGTGGGTGAAGGTGTAGCCCTCGTCCTTCGCGGTCTTCTCGAACTTGGGCAGCAGGGTGTCGCGGCGTACGAGCATCTCGCGCTGGACGGCGGCGAGCGCGTCGCGGCACTCCTTAGTGCCGACGTTCCGGAAGAAGCGCTCGTAGGTGCTGTCGTCGTTGTTGTTCGCGTCGTTCGGGGCGACGTAGGCGACGACGCCGTCGTAGTCCTTCGGGTAGAAGCGGTAGTGGTAGGTGGCCGTCATGCCGCCCTTGCTGCCGCCGGTGGCCAGCCACTTCGAGGACTTCTCGTAGAGCGGTCTGACGGCCTGCACGATGGCGTGCTCGTCGGCCGCCTCCTGCTGGACGGTCATCTTCGCCCAGGGGGTGCCGCCGGCGGGGACGGAGGGGCCGAAGAAGCGGTGCTCGATGCTGAGCTGGCCCGCGTCGAGGATCGTGGTGGGCTCCCGCGTCGAGGAGGACAGTCCGTAGCCGCCGGTGTAGACGACGACCGGCTTCGCCGTCGACTTGTGCCAGAGCGTGAACCGCTGCTGGAACGTGCCGAGTGCGGGGTCGGTGTGGTCGATGGGCTGGGTGATCGACAGCGCGTAGAGGGGGTGGCCCTCCTTGTCGCTGACGCCGGTGACGGTGACGCCGGGTATCGCGCGCAGCTGGTCCTCGAAGGACGCCTGGGCGGTGGTCGCGGCGGTGGCCGGTGCCGCGGTGGCGGCGAGGGCTCCGGCCGTGAGGGCGGCGGACAGGAGCAGCGTGGGTACGGTGCGCAGGCGCACGGGTGCCTCCCGGGTTGAGGGAACGGTGAGTTGGATCACTGGTCCGGTGACCGAGACCTTAACCCGGGGGCGGCGCGGTGGAGTTGGAGTCGGCGTACGCGGCGCACATGCAGGGAGCCGGGTCCCGCCGTGGTGGCGGGCCCGGCTCCGTGCCGTGCGTCAGATGCGTCGGATCAGAGCTGGCCGGACTCGGCGATCGTGATCTTCGCGGAGGTCGCGCCGCTGCGCGAACCGAGGGCCTCGATCTTCTTGACGAGGTCCATGCCGTCCGCGACCTCGCCGAAGACGACGTGCTTGCCGTCCAGCCAGTCGGTGACGATGGTGGTGATGAAGAACTGCGAGCCGTTGGTGTTCGGGCCGGCGTTGGCCATCGAGAGCTGACCCGGCTTGGTGTGCTTGAGCTGGAAGTTCTCGTCGGCGAACTTCTCGCCGTAGATGCTCTTGCCGCCCGTGCCGTTGCCGGCGGTGAAGTCGCCGCCCTGGAGCATGAAGTCCGGGATGACGCGGTGGAAGGAGGAGCCGGCGTAGCCGAAGCCCTTCTCACCGGTGCACAGCGCGCGGAAGTTCTCCGCGGTCTTCGGGACGACGTCGTCGAAGAGGTCGAACGTGATCCGCCCAGCGGGCTCGTCGTTGATCGTGATGTCGAAGTAGGTCTTGATTGCCATGCCGCAATCCTTTCATCACGAAGCCCCGAATGCCGATTCGGCCCGCCACAGCGACCGTCTCGCGACGCCCGGTAGCCGGACCGTTCCGGAACGTGACCGGATCAGACCTCCAGGCGGTCCTGCGCTTGCACACCGCGTTGCAACGGGCGCACCGCGTGGGCCCTGCCCAGGCCGTGCGGCGGCATGTCCTCGTAGATGGTCTCGTACGACCCCGCGGACACGATGTACGTCTCGTGCCAGAGGCCGACATGGCCGCGGCTCTCGCGGGCGTACCGGTTCATCCGGGCCCACCAGGGCCGGTGCGGCGCGTCGGGGCGGGCGGCGTACGCGAGGAGCTTCTCCTTGGACTCCCAGTACTGGACGACGTAGCACTTTCCAGGAGGACGCGGAGAAGGCCGAGGCCGCGGTGGCGTCGGCCGTCCTGTTCGAACCGGTCCTGCTGGCGCTGCGCCGGCTCGCGCAGGAGGAGCACACCACCCGCAGATACGGCCTGTGAGGGCGGCACGGCCGCTGTCTACGATGGCCACGGGCCACGTACGCTCGGCGATGGCCCTCGACCGGGAGGGACCATCGATGATCATCTTCGGTACGCGGGGTTACGTGTATCAGCTCGCGATACTCACACTCGTGTGCGGCGGCTGCGGCAATCCGGCCGCGCACACGCTGCGCAAGTACGTCACGAAGTTCACGCTGTTCTTCGTGCCGCTGTTCCCGGTCTCCACGAAGTTCCGTACGCAGTGCACCTTCTGCGGCACCGAGCAGAAGCTGCCCAGGGAGCAGGCGGACGGTCTGCTCGCGCAGGCCGCCGCGCCGCGGGGTGACGCGGCGCGGCAGCACTTCCCGCAGGGTTAGCCGGTCGGCGCGCTCCCGAAGTCGGGGATCGGGAGCCGCTCGCCGTCGCGCAGGGCCGAGCGGTGGGCGACGATGCCGGGCAGCGTGTAGCGGGCGGCGACCCAGGCGTCGACCGGCGCGGGGGTACCCGTGGTGACGGCGGTGACGAAGTCGTCGACGAGGAAGTGGTGGCTGCCCTCGTGCCCGTTCGGCAGGTGGTCGAAGACGCGGGGCAGCCGGGCCCGGTCGTGGACGGGGGCGGAGCCCGAGGTGAAGGCGGCGCGCAGCGCGGGCGCGATGTTCTCCAGGGAGGGGTCGTCGGGCGCCAGGGTGGGCCTGGGCCGCAGGAGTTCGCTGATGTCCGTGACCCCCTTCTTGTCCTGCCAGAAGCTGACCGTGGCGAGCTGTTCCATGCTGGCGTCGGTACCGAAGAAGCGGAACCTGGATTCGCGGATGTGGGACGGGTAGCCGACGCGGCGGAACTCGTTCGTGCGGAACGAGCCGCCGCCCGCGACCTCGAAGAGCGCCGTGGCGTTCGACAGGTCGTTGCCGAACCGGCTGACGTCCTTGTCGAAGACGCCGTCGCCGCGCTCGTCGGGCACCCCGATCGCGGAGACGCTGACCGCGTGGGTGTCCCAGGCGCCGAGCACACCGCCCACCGAGTGCGTGGGGTAGAGCAGCGGCGGGTAGCTGGCGGTGGCCTTCCAGTCGGCGCCACCGCTGTAGCGGTAGGCATCGTAGAAGCCGAGGTCCATGTCGTGGACGTAGTCGCCCTCGGCGTAGAAGAGGCGCCCGAAGGCGCCGGCGGCGATCTGGTCGCGGGCGTGCACGGTCGCCGGGTTGTACTGACTGGTCTCGCCCATCATGTACGTCAGTCCGGTCTCCCGTACGGCGTCGATGATCGCCGCGATCTCCTCCTCGGTGATCGCCATCGGGACGGCGGAATAGACGTGCTTGCCCGCGCGCAGGGCCCGCACGACGAGCGGGCCGTGGGTCCAGCGCTGGGTGAAGATCGCCACGGCGTCGACGTCCGGGGAGCTCAGCATGGCGTCGTACGAGTCGAAGGTCGCGGTCAGCCGTTCTGCGGCGACCAGGTCGCGGGCCCGGTCGGGGATCAGGTCGGTCGCGTAGACGACGCCGACGCCGGGGTGGGCCCGGAAGAGCTTCGCGAACTGGCCGGCGAACTGTCCTGCGCCGACGATGCCGAGGGAGAACGTCACGGGCGGATCCCTTCAGATTGGTTCCGATTGGTTCCGACCGGATTTACTTTTGGCCCGGAAGGAAGTCTCCGTCAAGAGGGCCGCACGAGAGGGCTCGCGGCCGTGAACTACCCGTTCCCCTCTTGACGTTGCTTTCGTCGCGGAACAATCCTCGTCGACATGAGCGCACGTGACGCGGCGAGTTGGCCGGCCCTGACCCCCGGTGAGCGGGCCGTGGTGATCGAGGTGCTCCGTCATGGCCCGCTGTCCCGCAGCGAGTTGGCCCGGCGGATCGGGTTGTCGGCGGGGAGTCTCACCCGGCTGACCAAGCCGTTGATCGCCGCGGGGGTGCTCGTCGAGGAGACCGCGGCGGCCGGGTCCCGGCAGGGCAGGCCGTCGCTGCCGCTCGACGTGGTCGCGGAGTCACGGCACTTCGCCGGGTTCAAGGTCACGGGTGACACGGTGTACGGGGTCGTGACGACGCTGCGCAGCGAGGTCGTGGCGCGACGGGAGGTGCCGTTGGACTCCCCCGCCCCCGAGCGCGTCGTGGAGCAACTGACTCAGCTGGTAGCGGAGTTCGGGCGGGAGTTCGCGCGGCTCGCGGGGGTCGGGGTCGGGGTGGCGGGACCGGTGCGCGAGGGCGGTGTCGTCGTCGACAACACGTTCCTGGGCTGGACCGGGGTGCCTCTGGCCGCTCTCGTGGGCGAGCGGACGGGGCTGCCGGTGGTCGTGGACAACGACGTGACGGCGCTGGCGGAAGCCGAGGCGTGGTCCGGCGCGGGCCGCGGCCTCGACCGGTTCGCGCTCCTGACGATCGGCGCGGGCATCGGCTACACGCTCGTCACCGGCGGCCGTCCGGTGCGGACGCGGGAGACCGGGGGCGGCATCGGCCGGCGCTGGATCGTGGACCCGGGCGGTCCGCTGACCCCCGAGGGTGAACGCGGCAGCGCCGCCGCCCTGTTGACCATCCCCAGCATCCTCTACCAGGTGCGGGCGGCGACCGGGCGGCCCATGACGTACGCGCAGGTCCTCACCGCGGCGGCGGAGGGCGACCCGGCGGCGTCCCGGGTGGTCGGCGAGGCGGCGCGCGCCCTCGGCCTCATGGTGGCCCAGATCGCCGACCTGGCGCTGCCGCAGAAGATCCTGCTGGCCGGTGAGGGGGTGGGCCTGATGGACGTGGCAGGGGACACGGTGCACGCGGCGGTCCGCGCGCGCCGCCACCCGGACGACGAGCCCGTCGTGCTCGACACCCTGCCCAGCGACTTCCACGCCTGGGCGCGCGGAGCGGCCGTGCTCGCGATCAGGGTCCTGGTGCTGGGGGTCTGAGCCACCGTCCCGGATCCGGGGGGGGGCAACGACAAGGCCCCGTCGCTCCACAGGGGGGGGAGAGGAAGCGACGGGGCCACAGGCTCGAGCGCCCGGGGGGGTGGGCTGCTTGAGCTGTCTCTCTCTGCTGGTGCCCGGGATCGGCGGTCGCATGCATGCGAGTTCTGAAGCAGGTGCGCGTCGGTGTTCCCGCACGGGGAACATCGGCTCACGGCGTGCGCCGCCGGTCGGCCAACGTTGGCCGAAACATGTCGCTCAGTGACGAGTCGAGCGGAGCCCGGGAGGCCGGGATCGGCGTGCCGACCGGGCTCGTACGTGCGCTTCCGCCGTGCGGACCTCGGCCTTCTGCGTTCAACCGTTCGATATCACGAGTGCTTACGGGAGCGGCGAGTTCACGACGAAGTCGCCGGTGGGGCGGTCTGCCCGGCTTGTCCGGCCGTCCCGTCGCGCGGCATGGCTAGCATGAACTCCCGTACGGTCCGGAAGATCAGCGTCCTGTTCGGCGCCCGCTGCCCGGATCCGCAGTCGGCGTGACCGGCCGGCTCATCGACCCCGCACTCAAGGACCGAGGGACCCGCGGAATGTCAGTGCCTGCTCCTCCCCGCCCGCACGCGACCGCCGGAGCGGGACGCACCGGCCTCGGCGTGGCGCTCGCCGTGCTCGTGGTGGCGGCCGCCGTCGCGGGCGGCGCCGCGGCCCTCGCCCCGAGGCCGCCCGGTCCTGGGCGGTGTGGACGGCCCTGGTCGCCTGGGGGTGCCTGGCCGCCTCCGTCGTGACCTCGTACCTGCTCCTGGGGCGCGCCCACGGTGACGCCCGGCGCTCTCGCGAGGAACTCGCCCTGCTGCGCGGCCGGTTGGCGCAGCAGAGCGCGGAGTCGTCCGAACTGGCGAACCGCACGCTGCCGGCTGTCGTCAGCCGGTTGCGGGACCCGCAGGGCAGCACGGCCCTCCCGGCCGCACCGCCGTCCGATCCTCAACTGCGCCGCGTCCTCGACGAGTTCACCGCGCTCACCGAGGAATCCCTGCGACAGGCCGCGAGCGCGGCGGCCGAACGGGACGCGGCACGGGGCGAACTGGAGCGCGCGGCCGCCGATCTGGACCGGCTGACGGCGACCACGTTCCCGCTGGCGGTGGCGCGGCTGCGCGAGGGCCTGTCCGCGGACACGGTCCTCGCCGAGCTGGAGTGGCCGGACAACCCTCTGCTGCGGCTGCCCGCCGAGACGCTGCTGCGCGAACTCGCGCTGAGCGAGCGGCGGGGCGCCGCCGCGCAGGCCGCTTCGGCGAAGGCGCTCAGCCGGGTCCAGGCGAAGTCCGTCAGCATGCTGGCCGATCTGCGCGGCATGCAGGAGCGGCACGGCGAGGAGGTCTTCGGCGACCTGCTGCGCCTGGACCACTCCACCTCTCAACTGGGCCTGATGACCGACCGGTTGGCGCTCCTGATGGGCGGCCGCTCCAGCCGCGCCTGGAACCGGCCGATCGAGATGGAGAGCGTGCTGCGCGGAGCCGTCGGCCGGATCGCCGCCTACCAGCGGGTGCGGCTGCACTGCGCGACGAACGCGGCGATCGCCGGGTTCGCGGCCGAAGGCGTGATGCATCTGCTGGCCGAGCTGATGGACAACGCGGCGAACTTCTCGCCGCCCATCGACGAGGTGCACGTCTACGTGGAGGAACGCTCGGCCGGGCTCGTCGTGACCGTCGAGGACAGCGGCCTGAAGATGGCCGACGCGGCGATGCGGCGCGCCGAGGAGGCCGTGTCAGGACAGGTCACCGACCTCGCCTCCTTGCAGGGCACCCGGCTCGGGCTGGCCGTCGTGGGCCGGCTCGCCGCCAAGTACCGCATCGACGTGAACTTCCGGCCCTCCTCCCGCGGCGGGACCGGCGTCGTCGTCCTGCTGCCGCCCCAGCTCCTCGCCCAGCAGCGCGAACCGGTGCAGTCGCCCGTCGTCGCCCCGCGCTCCGTGCCCACCGAGACGCACGAGCGCGCCCTGGCCGACGAGCCGTCCGTGCCGCGTCCGGCGCAGCCCGCCGCCGCCACGCCGAACGGGCTCCCGGTCCGCCCGCCGGGGCGCACCATGGCCGCCGCGGAGCAGGAGCGCGGCCGCCCGGCGCCCTCCCCGAACCCGAGGCGAAGCCGGCCCGTGACGCGGGCGCCCGCTTCGGCGCCTTCCATCGCGGCCGCAAGGCCAAGGACGGCGACCCGGCCGAGCAGGACGGACCGGCCGAGTAGCCCGCGCCGCCCGACGATCCTCAACCCCCGCACTACACCGTGAGATTGGAGGCACGGGCGGCGACCCGGCCCCGCCGGACCCCGTTCCCGCCCGACCCCGCCATGCAGACGACTGACACCAGCCTGACCTGGCTCCTGGAGAGCCTGCTGGAGCGCACCCCCGGGACCCGGCACGCCCTGGTCCTGTCCAGGGACGGCCTCAAGCTGTGCTGGAGCGAGCACCTGACGCTCGACCAGGCCGACCAGCTCGCGGCGATCTGCTCCGGCATCCAGGCCCTCGCCCAGGGCGCGTCGGTGGAGTTCGGCGACGGGACCGGTGGCGTACGGCACTCGATGACCGAGTTCCACGGCGGCCTGCTGTTCATCGTGGACGCGGGCGAAGGCGCTCATCTGGCGGTCGTCGCCGCCGAGGAGGCCGACCCGGGTGTCGTGGGCCACCAGATGACGGAGCTGGTCGAGCAGATCGGGGAGCATCTGCGGGCCGCGCCGCGCGAGACGGCCCCCGGGAGCGGCGCCTCGTGACGCGCCGGCCGGTCGACACCGGCGCCCCGGACCGGCTCTACACGGTCACCGGGGGCCGCAGCCGCGCCGACGACACCTCGTTCGACCTGGTGACCCTGGTGGTCGCCGAGTGCGAGCCGGTCGCGGCGATGCAGTCCGAGCACGTACGGATCCTGGAGCTGTGCCGACGTCCGACGGCGGTCGTGGAGATCGCCGCGGAGCTGAAGCTGCCGATCACCGTCGTCCGCATCCTGCTCGGCGACCTGCTGGCGACCGGCAAGGTCACCGCCCGCCATCCGCGCTCGGCCCCAGCCGTCGCCGGGCTCCCCGATTCCGCCCTTCTCAAGGAGGTGCTCCATGGGCTCCGCAACCTCTGAGCTGCCCGCGAGCCGCACGCCGCTCGGCGCCGCCGCGGACACCGGCCTGAAGATCGTCGTGGTCGGCGGATTCGGCGTCGGCAAGACCACGCTGGTCCGGTCGGTGAGCGAGATCCGGCCACTGAACACCGAAGAGGTGATGACGCAGGCCGGCGCCGGCGTCGACTCCACCGCCGGGGTCGCGGCGAAGACGACGACCACCGTCGCCTTCGACTTCGGCCGCATCAGCCTCAACGACCACATGGTGCTGTACCTGTTCGGGGCTCCGGGGCAGGAGCGGTTCTGGTTCCTGTGGGACCGGCTGTTCTCCGGGACGCTCGGGGCGGTCGTCCTCGTCGACACCCGGCGCATGGACGACTCCTGGTACGCGGTCGACCGTCTGGAGCACCACGGCACACCGTTCGTCGTCGCGGTCAACCGGTTCGACGACGAGCCGGTGCGGTACTCCCTCGACGAGATCCGCCAGGCCCTCGCGCTGCCCGCCCATGTGCCGATGGTCGACTGCGACGCGCGCGTCAGGTCGTCGGGCAAGGACGTGTTGATCACCCTCGTGGACCACCTCTACGCACAGGCCATGGCCCTGGAGACGACACCGTGACGGAACAGACCCCTTCCTGCCCGGCGCACGCGGGCGCGGTCCCGCTGAGCGGTCTGGAGTACCAGCAGACGCCGTCCCAGCTGTACCGGGCGCTGCGCTCCGAGCACGGTCCGGTGGCACCGGTGCTGCTCGACGGGGGCGTGCCCGCGTGGCTGGTGCTCGGCTACTCCGAGCTGACCTATGTGACGAGCCACGACGAGCTGTTCGCGCGGGACTCGCGGCGCTGGAACCAGTGGGAGCACATCCCCGAGGACTGGCCGCTGCTGCCGTTCGTCGGGTACCAGCCCTCCGTGCTGTTCACCGAGGGGGCGGAGCACCAGCGCCGGGCCGGGGTGATCACGCACGCCCTGGAGCAGGTCGACCAGTTCGAGCTGGCCCGCGACTGCGCGCAGATCGCCGACGGGCTCATCTCCGACTTCGCGGGCAGCGGCCGGGCCGAGCTGATGTCCTCGTACGCCCACGCGCTGGCGATGCGGGCCGCGGTCCAGATGTGCGGGATGCCGCAGCGCGGCTCCGACACGCAGGACCTGGTGGACGATCTGCGGATCTCGCTGGACGCTGCCGAGGGCGACGACCCGGTCGCCGCGTACGTACGGGTCGGGGAGCGCATCCAGCGGCTGGTCAAGGAGAAGCGGGAGCGGCCCGGCGCGGACGTGACGTCGCGGATGATCCTCGATCCGGCGGGTCTGAGCGACGAGGAGATCGTGCAGGACCTGATCTCGGTGATCGCGGCGGCGCAGCAGCCGACGGCGAACTGGATCTGCAACACGCTGCGACTGCTCCTGACCGACGAGCGGTTCGCGCTGAACGTCTCCGGCGGGCGCCTGAGCGTGGGCGAGGCCCTCAACGAGGTGCTGTGGCTGGACACGCCGACGCAGAACTTCATCGGCCGCTGGGCGGTGCGCGACACGCAGCTCGGCGGGCGCCAGATCCGCGCCGGTGACTGCCTGGTCCTCGGGCTCGCGGCGGCGAACACCGACCCGCAGATCTGGCCGGACTCGCACGTCGGCGCGGAGAACGCGGCGCATCTGTCGTTCAGCAACGGCGAGCACCGCTGCCCGTACCCCGCTCCCCTGCTGGCCGACGTCATCGCGCGTACGGCGGTGGAGACGCTGCTCGACCGGCTGCCCGACCTCGTCCTGGCCGTCGATCCGCAGGAGTTGACGTGGCGGCCGTCCATCTGGATGCGCGGCCTGATGTCGCTGCCGGTGAGTTTCACACCCGTCGTGCAGTGAGCTGCCGGGCACCCGGCACGGTGCCCGGCAGGCTCTTCAGTAGTCGGCGTTCATGGCGGCGCGGACGTCCTGGAGCGTGGCGTCGGCGAGGGCGTTCACCCGCGCGTTGCCGGCCCGCAGGACATCCCTGACGACCTGGCGGTCCCGCTCGTAGGCGGTGCGGCGGGCCCGGATCGGGGCGAGGTGCGTGTTGACGGCCTCGGTGACGCGCTTCTTGAGGACGGCGGCGCCGCCGTCACCGATCTCACCGGCGACCGTGTGCGGATCGGTGCCCTCGCAGAGCGCGGCGAGCAGGACGAGCGAGGAGACCTCGGGGCGGCCGGCCGGGTCGTAGGTGATGCGGCGTTCGGCGTCGGTCCTGGCGCCGCGGATGAGGCGCGCGGTCTCGTCGGCGGTGGCGGACAGGGCGATGGAGTTGCCGCGGCTCTTGCTCATCTTGGTGCCGTCGGTGCCGAGCAGCAGCGGGGCGTCGGAGAGCAGCGCCTCGGGCTGCGGGAAGACCTCGGTGCCGCGCCCGTAGCGGTCGTTGAAGCGGCGGGCGACGGTGCGGGTGATCTCCAGGTGCGGCAGCTGGTCCTGGCCGACGGGGACCAGGTTGGCCTTGACGGAGAGGATGTCGGCGGCCTGGTGGACCGGATAGGTGAGCATCAGTCCGCTGACGGCCGACTGGCGGGAGTGGGCGATCTCGTCCTTCACGGTGGGGTTGCGGTTCAGCTCGGCGACGGAGACGAGGCTGAGGAACGGCAGCAGGAGCTGGTTGAGCGCGGGGACGGCGCTGTGCGTGAAGATCGTGGACCGGTCCGGGTCGATCCCGATGGCCAGGTGGTCGAGGACGAGTTCGGCCACGTACTCCTGGAGGTGCTCAGCGACGTCGCGGTCGGTGAGCACCTGGTAGTCGGGGATGAGGACGAACGTCTCGACGCCGAGGTCCTGGAGTCTGACGCGGTTGTGCAGGGTGCCGAAGTAGTGGCCGAGATGGAGCCGCCCGGTGGGGCGGTCGCCGGTGAGCACCCGGAACTGTCCGGGGTCCTTGCGGATCAGCTGCTCCAGTTCGGCGCCGCGGGCCTGCGCGGCGGAGGTGCCGAGGGTGTCGGTGCTGGTCATGGTCTCTCCCGAGGGTCATGGGCGTCCTCGGGACGGCATGGCTTCCACGGGGCAGAGCGGGAAGACGAAAGGGCCGTCCGTGGACGGCCCTTGTACGTGTGTGAGTGCGGCCGCCTCTAAGTGAGGCGCCACCAGCTCAGACACGAAGAACGATGCATGCGGAAATCGTACACCCGCACCGTGCGGTGCCTCAGGAGGCGGCGGGCGTGAACCGCACCGGCAGGGACTGCGGTCCGCGGGTGAACACGCCCTGCTCGACCGGGTCGAAGCCGTCGGCGAGCCGCAGGTCGGGCATCGCGTCGAGCAGCTGGTTCACTCCCGTCTCGACCTCGGCCTTGGCGAGCAGCGCGCCCACGCAGAAGTGCCGGCCGAGGGCGAAGGCGAGGTGGTCGGCGGCGGCGGAGAACGCCGTCGTGGCGGTGAGGTCGTCGCGGAAGAGGTCGAAGCGGTCGGGGTCCTTGTAGCGCTGCTCGTCGCGGTTGGCGGCGCCGATGAGGCAGGTGACGGTCGCTCCGGCGGGGATGGTGCCGCCGCTGACCTCCACGTCGACCGCCGACTGGCGCATGATCATGTGGACGGGCGGGGTGAAGCGCAGCGTCTCGGCGAAGGCCCGCGGGATCAGCGAGCGGTCCTCGCGGACGGCCGCCAACTGCTCGGGGTGCGTCAGGAGGTTGGCGAAGATGCTGGCGATGGCCTTGTCGGTGGTCTCGCCGCCGGCCGCGAGGAGCAGGCTGCAGAAGGCCTTGATGTCCTCGTCGCTCATCCGCACGCCGTCGACCTCGGCGGCGCACAGCGTGGAGAGCAGGTCGTCGCCGAGGTTCTCGCGGCGGGCCTGGATGATCGGGATCATGTACTCGGCGAACTCGACGCGGGTCCGCTCGCCCGCCGCGGCGACCTCCGGGTCACCGGACAGGTTGCCGAGGAACGCGATGACGGCGGTGTACCAGCCGTGGAAGCGCGCGTGGTCCGCCTTGTCGAGGCCGAGCATGTCGGCGATGACATTGACCGGAAAGCGGGTGGCGTAGTCGCCGACGAGGTCGGCGCTGCCGGTGGCGCGGAACTGGTCTATCAGCTCACGGGAGTTGGACTCGATCACGGGCAGGAACTTCGCCTGGAGGTCGCTGCCGCGGAAGGCGGGCGCCACGAGAGCGCGGCGCACGGCGTGCTCCCTGCCGCTGAGCTGGAGGATCGTCTTGCCGTGCACCGGCTCGATCTGCCAGTTGTAGTTGTCGGTGGTGAACTGCGCCTCCTTGTCCTTGAAGACGCGTTCCACGTCGGCGTAGCGCGAGATGATCCAGCTCTGGGTCGGCTCGTGCCAGATGAGGGGCGCGGACTCCCGCATCGCACGGTAGGCGGGGTACGGGTTCGCAGCGAACTCCGGCGAAAGGATGTCGGGGGCCTGCGCGGTGGACATGGAACTCCCTGGATGGGGCGGACGGGCGGTCAGCCTCAGGCTATGCACCGCCCGTCGCACGGAACAGGCCACTCCGCGCCGTCAGTTGAGCGCTGGACCAATCCTGTGGCCGAAAATCACCCCTGGGAATCAGCCGTTGGGCAGGATCACCGCGCGCCCGTTGATCTTGCCGTCGTGCAGCCGCTCGTACGCCTTGGGCGCGTCGTCCAGGGAGTACGTCTCGGTGTGCACGGAGACGGCGCCGGCGCGGGCGAGATCGAGGACCTCGATGAGCTCGCCGCGGCTGCCCCAGTAGGGAGCGGTGACGTTGACCTCGAAGGCGGTCTTCCCGAAGCCGACGGGCAGCGAGCCGCCGCCGATGCCGACGATCGTGACGTCACCCTCGACCGCGGCGACCGCGCCCGCGGTCTCGACCGTGGGCTGGACGCCGACGAAGTCGAAGACCGCCTCGGCGCCGCGCCCGCCGGTGAGCTCGCGGACCTTCGCGGCGGCCTCGGCGTCGGACAGGATCGCCTCGTGGGCGCCGACGGTGCGGGCCAGGGCGAGCTTGTCCTCGGACACGTCGAGGGCGATCACGCGGGCGGCCGTCATGGCGCGCAGCAGCTGGATGGCCACGTGGCCGAGGCCGCCGGTGCCGATGACGACGGCGGTGGAGCCGGGGACCAGCTTGGGCAGCGAGCGCTTGATCGCGTGGTACGGGGTGAGGCCGGCGTCGGTGAGCGGCACGGTGGCAACGGGGTCGAGGCCGTCGATCGGCACGAGGTGGCGCGGGTCGTCGACGATCATGTACTCGGCCATGGAGCCGGGCGAGCCGAGTCCGGGCGGGTTGATGCCGAGTTCGGCGGCGCGCAGGCAGTAGTTCTCCTTGCCCTGCGCGCAGTTGGCACAGGTGCCGCAGCCCCACGGGCCGTAGACGGCGACCGGGTCGCCCTCCTTCAGGCCGGTCACACCCGCGCCCAGCGCGGCGACCGTGCCGACGCCCTCGTGACCGAGGGTGAGCGGGAGCTCGTACGGGAAGCCCTCGGCGGGCCAGCTCATCACCGCGATGTCGGAGTGGCAGACGCCGGCTGCGGTGACCTTCAGCAGGACCTGGCCCGGTCCGGGCTCCGGGTCGGGGACGGTGACGACCTCGGGTGCTGCTCCGACGGTCCGGTACTGAAGTGCCTTCATGGTTCGACTCCTTCGTCGCTCTGTCCGACCCCCCGTGCCTCCAGGGTAACTCTTACGTGTCCCAATGAGACATGAGTCCCATTGAGACTCGTGTCTCAATGGGAAAGTTCCCCCGGTCGGTCGCGGTAGAGGCGCAGCTGGAGCATCGCGGCGAGCCGGTGCTCGGCGTCGTCCAGGTCGAGGCCGGTGAGCGCGGCGGCCTTGCGGACCCGGTAGCGCAGCGTGTTGGGGTGGACGTTCAGGGTCTTCGCCACGCGGGGCACGTCGCCGAAGGCGTCGAGGTAGTGGAGCAGCGACTCGGCGAGCCGGGTGCCGTGCGCCGCGTCCCGCTCGGCCAGCTCGGTAAGGGCGGGGTGCCGGATCTCCTCGTGTCCGGCGAGCAGTTCCAGGAGGTCGCGCACCATCAGCGAGGCCGTGAGGCCGCGGTGCGTGTGCACGGCGCGCTCGGGGGTGCGGGCCATGATCTGGAGCGCGTGGTGACCGCGGAGCTTGACGGCGGGGATGTCGTCGAGCCGGGCCGCGGTCCCCGCGACGACGGCCTGTACCGGGGATCCGGTGTGCCGGCGCAGCCGCTCCACGAGATCGGTCGACCAGCGCACCAGGCCCGCCTCGTCCTGCTCGCCGCCGTCGTGGTGCGCGCCCGGCTCGGGAAGCATGGCGTAGATCTGCCCGCAGGCCTGGGCGACGAGGGTGTGCCGCCGGTACGCGGCCGCGTGCACGGCGATGATCTCGGCGGCCTCTGCGCGCCGGGCCTCCTGCCAGGCCGTCTCGCCGACGGCGGGGTCCTCGCGCAGGTCGACGGCGACCACGGACGCCGCCGTGGACGGCGGTATCCCGAGGTGGAGGGCGAGCGCGGCGGCGTCGAAGCGGCCGGTGAGCAGTCCGTGGGCGAGATCGGAGCGCGACAGCCTGCGGGCGGCCGCGTCGCCCTCGTAGTAGTGGTCGACGAGTTGCGAGGCGGCGATCCGCGCCGCGCCGCGCAGCGCCCGTTCGGCGTGCTCGGCCAGCGGGCGCGCGCCCTCCTGCACCCAGATCGAGCCGAGCGGACGCGTGCCCGCCCTGATCCCGATCACCAGGCGCCGCCGGAAGCCCTGTTCGGGCCGGGCCGCGACCTCGACGACCTCGTCCCCGGCGCGGACCCGGCGGTGGACGCCCCACTGCCGGAGCAGGGTCAGATACTCCTCGGGGCAGGCCCGGCCGAGGATCGAGCGCCGGCGCAGGTCGTCGGCCTCCTCGGACGCGCCGGCGTAGGCCATGACCTGGTGCGCGCCGTCCTCGATGGTGACGAGGCCGTGGGTGAGCGTGGCAACGGTCTGCGCCAGTGAGTACAGATCGCCGCCGCCCCTGGCGTACGGGCCGCTCGCGCGGGCACCGGCCAGGAGTCCGCGGACCACCGACTGCACATGGTCCCAGCGGACGTCCGCGGGAAGGGCGAACAGGGCGGTGCGGGTCGCGTGCGCGGCGGCCGGCAGCGGCTCGGGGACATGCTCCGCGCCGCCGTCGAGCCGGACCGCGACGGCGCTCGCGCCCGCCTTCGCCGCCGCCTCGACCAGGGCGGTGGCGTCGGTGCCGCGCGCGCCGACGGCCAGGACGAGCGCGCCCCGCGCGTCACCGAGGTCGTCCCCCGGCTCCGCGATGACGATGCCGGTGATGTCACCGATGTCCTGGTCCTCGGCCAAGTAGGCGGCCACGCCGCCCAGTTTGTCCGCGACGGCGCGCGGGGAGACAGCAGGAACGGCGGCCGAGCCGCCCGGGTCCGCCAGATGCATGGCGGGAGGATACGCGCCCACGCTGTGCGCCGATCGGCGCGGACCGCGCCCACTGCTCGGTGCCGCTCACGCCTCGGCGCCGCTCACTTCTCGGTGTCACCTCACTCCTTGGTGCCGCTCACGCCTCCCCCAGGTATGCCTTGCGCACGCTGTCGTCCGCGAGGAGCCTGCTGCCGCTGCCGGAGAGCACGATGCGGCCGGTCTCCATGACGTAGGCCTGGTCGGCGAGGGCCAGCGCGGCGCGCGCGTTCTGCTCGACGAGGAGGATGGTGGTCCCGCCCGCCTTCAGCTCGGCGACCGTCGCCATGATCTTCTTCATCATCAGCGGCGAGAGCCCCATCGACGGCTCGTCCAGCATCAACAGCCGGGGGCGGCACATCAGGGCACGTCCCATGGCGAGCATCTGCTGCTCGCCGCCCGACAGCGTGCCCGCGGCCTGGGTGCGCCGCTCACGAAGGCGCGGGAACAGGACGTAGGCGCGCTCGGTGTCGTCGGCGATGCCGTCGGCGTCCTTGCGCAGGAACGCCCCGAGCAGCAGGTTCTCCTCGACGCTCAGGCGCGGGAAGATGTGCCGGCCCTCCGGCGAGTGGGCGAGGCCGAGCGCGACGACCTTGTGCGCGGGAACGCCCGCCAGGTCCTTGCCGCCGAACCTGACCCGGCCCGCCGACGGCGCGAGGAGCCCGCTGAGGGTGTGCAGGGTGGTGGTCTTGCCCGCTCCGTTGGTGCCGATGAGAGTGACGGCCTGGCCTTCCTCGACGCGGAAGGAGATGCCCTTGACGGCCTCGACCTTCCCGTAGGCGACCCGGAGGTCCTGGACCTCGAGGAGCGCGGTCATACGGTCTTCTCCTGCTTCTCCAGATGGATCGGTGCGGCCGCGGGGTGGTCGTCCTCGTCGTCCGGGGCGCCGAGGTAGGCCTCGACGACCCGCTCGTCCGCCTGCACCTCGGCGGGCGCGCCCTCGATCAGCTTCGCGCCCTGCACCAGGACCGCGACCCGGTCGCAGAGGTTCATGATGAAGCGCATGTCGTGCTCGATGACGAGGACCGCGACGCCCCTGGCACGCACCGAGCGCACCAGTTCCTCGGTCTCCGCGGTCTCCTGGGGGTTCATCCCCGCCGTCGGCTCGTCGAGCAGGAGCAGACGGGGTTCGCTCGCCAGGGCGCGGGCGATCTCCAGGCGGCGCTGGGCGCCGTAGGACAGATTGCGGGCGAGCAGCCCCGCCTGCCCGCCGAGTCCGACGAAGTCCAGCAACTCCCGTGCCCGCTCCTGGGATTCGCGCTCCTCGCGCCGGTGGCGCGGGCCGTGCGCGAGGGCGGAGAACAGGCCGGCGCCGGTGCGGGTGTGACGGCCGACGATCACGTTCTCGCGGGCCGACATGTTGGCGAACAGGCGGATGTTCTGGAAGGTGCGGGCGACCCCGGCCCGGGTGACCCGGGCCGGGCGCGGCGGCAGCGCCGCGCCCGCGAACCGTACGGAGCCGTCCGTGGGGACGTACAGGCCGGTCAGGCAGTTGAAGAAGGTCGTCTTGCCCGCGCCGTTGGGGCCGATCAGGCCGACGATCTCGCCCTCGCCGACGGTGAGGTCGACCCCGTCGACGGCGGTGAGGCCGCCGAAACGCATGGTGACGCCGTCGGCCTGGAGCAGGGGTGATGGGGTCGTGCTCATACGGTGGCCTCCGCGGCGGCCCGGCGCGCCTCGGCGCTCGCGACCTGCTCGTCGTGGAACTCCAGTTGATGCCTGCGGTCGGGCACGAGTCCCTCGGGCCTGAACCGCATCATGAGAATCAGCGCGAGGCCGAACAGCATCATCTGGTACTGGTGGAAGAACTCGAACTTGGCGGGGATCAGGTACAGCAGCGCCGCCCCGACCAGCGGTCCGGACACGGTTCCCATGCCGCCGAGGACGACGGCGGCGAGCAGGAACGCGGAGTTGGGCGGTGCCGTGTCGGCGAACTTGTAGTTCTCGGGCACGGCGTTGGTCTGGAGGTGCGCCATGACGGTGCCCGCGAGTCCGGCGAGGGACGCGCCGAGGCCGAAGGCGAGCAGTTTGAACCGGAAGCCCTCGATGCCCATGGCGGTCGCGGCCTTCTCGTCCTCGCGCAGCGCGATCCAGGCCCGCCCGATCCGGGAGTTCCCGGCGCGTGCGTACACGAAGACGATGACGGCGATCACGCCGAGCAGCAGCAGGTAGTAGTGGGCGAACCGGCCGAAGGTGACGCCGAGGAGGGTGTGCGGCGTTCCGAAGTCGAAGCCGAACACGGAGAGGTCGGGGACGGAGTTGATGCCGTTGGGGCCGCCCGTGAGCTGGGGGCCCGAGGTGCCGTCGAGGTTGTTGACGGTGATGCGGAAGATCTCGCCGAAGCCCAGGGTGACGATGGCGAGGTAGTCGCCGTGCAGTCGCAGGGTCGGCGCGCCGATCACGAGTCCGGCCACCAGGCTGACGGCCATGCCGAGCAGGGCGGTGGCCCAGAACGGCCAGGGCTCGATGTCGAAGGTGGAGAACGTCGATCCGGAGACGAGGGCCGCCGTGTAGGCGCCGGTGCCCAGGAACGCCACGTAGCCGAGGTCGAGGAGTCCGACCAGGCCGACGACGATGTTCAGGCCGAGCGCGACGGCGGCGAACACGAGGATGTTGTCGGCGATCGCCGTGTACCGCTCCCCGGTCTGGGTGAACGGGAAGGCGAGCGCGGCGGCGAGCGACGCGACGGCGACCGCGATCCGGTTCCGGGCGGTGATCGCACTGAACCGGGCGGTGAGCCCGGCGGCGGCGAGCGCGCGCACCCCGAATCCCGCGGCGGGCAGGAAGGCGAGGAAGTCCTGCGCCGACTCGGTGGTGATGCCGAACGCCAGGACGTACATCGCGGCGAGGAACACGACGGTGATCAGGGCGATCTCGGCCGCGCGGGGCGGGCGCCCCGCCGCGGGCGGATCGGTGACCGTGTCGTCGGGCAGGGCGTGCGCGCCGGCCGCGAGGAGCAGCACGGCCACCGCCGCGAGCCAGCCGCCCGGCTCGACGTTGACCGCGCCGCCCAGGTCGACGGCGATCGCGCCGACGGTGATCCAGGTGGCGGTCAGCGCGGCGAGCGAAGCGGCGCGCAGGGCACGGACCGCGCCCGCCGGTGCGAGGCGGCGTGATCCGGGGACGCCGAGGGCGGTGGCCGCGAACACGGCGGCGAGCAGGGCGGTGACCAGCGTGAGGAGCTGGCTTCCGCCCGGGTACCCGTAGACGGTGAGGTTGCCGGGTAGAGCGCGGTCCACGTCCAGGCGAGGAACGGCGCGACGAGGGCGAGCGCCGCGCCCGCGGCGGTGAGGATCCGGGCGGCGGAGGTGCCGAGGGGGAGGTTCATGGAGGTCACGCCCTGTCCGCGATGCGTTCGCCGAGCAGTCCCTGAGGTCTGATCAGCAGGACCACGATGAGGATCACGAAGGCCCACACGTCCTTCCAGACGGAGCCGCCGAACATGTGCAGGGCGGGCAGATGGGGCAGGAGCCCGGAGGCGAGGGCCTCGGCCACGCCGAGCACGACGCCGCCGAGCATGGCGCCCTTGATGTTGCCGATCCCGCCGAGCACGGCGGCGGTGAAGCCCTTCAGGCCCGCGATGAAGCCCATGTTGTACGAGATGGTGCCGAGCCGGAGGCCCTGGGTGAGGCAGGCGACGCCGGCCAGGAGCGCGCCGATGGCGAAGGCCACGACGATGACCCGGTCCGTGTCGATGCCCATCAGCCGGGCCGTCCTCGGGTCCTGCGCGGTGGCCTGCATGGCGCGCCCGGTGCGGGTGCGGGCCACGAACCAGGACAGCACGCTCATCGCCAGTCCCGCGACGACGAGGGTGAGCAGCGCCCCGTAGGAGAGCGTGACGCCGCCCAGGCGCACCGGCCCGCCCTCCAACTGGGGGAAGGGCACGGGCGCGGTGACACCGAGCGAACCGCCGGGCAGCGGGAAGAAGTTGAACACGACCTGTTGCAGGAAGAGCGACAAACCGATCGCGGAGATCAGCGGTGCGAGGCGCGGGGCTCCGCGCAGCGGTCGGTAGGTGAACCGCTCGGCCGCCACCGCCGCGGTGACGGACACCAGGACGGCGGCGATGAGCATCACGGGCAGCGCGGCCCACAGGGGGATCGCCCGCAGCCCGGGGACCCAGGCGTAGACGAACAGGGCGCCGAACCCGCCGAGCATGTAGATCTCGCCGTGGGCGAAGTTGATGATCTGGAGGATGCCGTAGACCATCGTGTACCCGACGGCTATCAGGCCGTACATGGTGCCGAGGACGAGTCCGTCGGCGAGGAGTTGCAGGACGTCGGTCGCGCTCACTTGACCGTCACGATCTTGACGCCGTTCTTCCAGGCCCCGTCCTGTACGCAGTTGACGCTGATGACCTGGTTGACGCTGTCGCCGTACTCGTCGAAGCCGATCTTGCCGGTGACTCCGTCGAAGGCGGTCTTCTGCATGGCGTCGACGACCTTCGGACGCAGCCGGGTGATGTCGCCGACCTTTCCGTCGTTCGCCTCGACGGCCGTGCCGACCGCCTTCATGAGCGCGGTGGTCGCGTCGTAGACGTACGCGCCGAAGACGCCGTAGCCCTCGGAGTAGCCGGCCGCCTTGTAGTCGGCGACGAACGTCCTGGCGGAGTCGAGGGAGTCGACGGGGGCGCCGTCGGAGTGGGCGCAGACGCCGTCGGCGGCCTTCCCGCCGGCCAGCGGGATCAGGGCGTCGTCCTTGACCGCGTCGCCGCCGCCCATCGGGCCGTCGAATCCGGCGGACACGAGCTGCTTCTTCAGCGGGCCGGCCTGCGGGTACTCGCCGCCGTAGAACACCCCTTGCGCGCCGGAGGACTTGACGCTGTTGACGACGGCCGCGTAGTCGGACTCGTCGGGGTTGACGGACTGGTGGACGGCGACCTCGCCGCCGAGCTTCCGGTACGCCTCGGTGAAGTTCTGGACGATGCCGGTGCCGTAGGTCTTCTTGTCGTCGACCGTGGCGATCTTCTTGACCTTGAGGTCCTTGTAGAAGTACGCGGCCATGACGGGCGCGGCGACGGCGTCGGTGCTGATGGTGCGGAAGTAGTTGTCGTACTCCCGCTCGGGGTCGGTCTTGTAGCGGGCTCCCTGGGTGAGGGTCGCCGCGGTGTTGGCGCCGGAGACCTGCACCATGCCCGCGTCGTGCAGGGTGGACTGCATGGCGGCGGACACCGAGGAGTTGTAGGCGCCGACGACTCCGACGACCGTGGTGTCGGCGACGAACGCTGCCGCGTTCTGCTGGCCGATGTTCGGGGTCGCCTGGTCGTCCTTCGCGGCGAGCTTGAAGGTGACGCCGGGGACGAGCTTGTCCTTGTTGGCCTTGGTGACGGCGAGTTGGGCCGAGTTGCGCATGCCGAGTCCGACGGCGGCCAGGTCCTTGGAGAGCGGCGCGTCGAAGCCGATGGTGACGGTGGTGGTGCCCTGGGACGCGTCGTCGCCTCCGCTGCCGTCGTCACGGCTGCCGCACGCGGTCAGCACCAGACTGCCGGCGAGCAGCGGTACGGCCAGCGCCAGGGAACGTGAACGTCCGCGTGGACGGGCGTCGGGGGCATCGGCGATGAGGCGGTGCATGGGTGTTCCTCCACGGTCTGATCTGCGGCCTCGTCCTGACGTCCGCCGGTCGGCGGGGCACGGAGGGCTTCACGCAGTGGCTGAAACCTAGGCGGCGGACGGTGGCGTGGAGCTTGTCCGGCCGGCAGATCTCGGCCGGTGCCCGTTGTCCTGTCGGACAACGCCGTTCGCACGGCTGTCACAGAGGACCGGCCGCGCTCACCGCACGGCGTCGGCGGTGCGCAGATGCAGCATGGCCACGAGGCGTTGCTGCGGGTCGTCCAGGTCGATGCCGGTGAGGGCGACGGCGCGGCGGATGCGGTGGCGCAGGGTGTTGGGGTGGATGTGCAGCTGGCGCGCGACGGTCTTCACGTCGCCGAACGCGTCGAGGTAGCGCAGCAGCGACCCGCACAGGTCGGAGCCGTTGCGCCGGTCGTGCTCGGCGAGCGCCGCGAGCGCCGGGTCGTGGATGTCGGGGTGGTCGCGCAACACGTCGAGGACGCGCGCGAGCAGCACGGCGGCCCGCACGCTGTCGTACGTGGCGACCTCGCGTCCGGGGTCGTCGGCGATGACGGCGAGGATCCGGTCGGCCTCGGTGCGGGCGGCGGGGGCGTCGGCGAGCCGGGGCAGTGTCGCCGCGACGGCCGCCTGTACGGGGGTGCCGAGGTGGCGGCGCAGGGTGGTGACGAGCTCGGCGGTCCAGGCGGTGAGGGTGCGGTCGGCGACGGCGCCGGGGACGAGGACGTACAGGCGACCGTCGAGGCGGGCGCAGGCCGCGGTCCGCCGGTGGGCGGCGGCGTGCAGGGCCACCAGTTCGGCGGCGCGGCCGCCGCGCGGCCCGGTGTCCCGGCCGTCTCCGAGGTCTCGCTCGTGCGGTTCGACGGCGATCACGACGGCGCCGCTGTCGACGGGTACGCCCAGGTGCCCGGCGAGAGAGGCGGCGGGCGAACGTCCGCGGAGCAGGCCCGCGGTGAGGTCCTCGCGCAGGCCGCTCTCGGATCCCGGCCCGTCGAAGGGGCGCAGGAGTGCGACGGCGGCCAGGCGCGCGGCGCCGCGCAGCACCTGCCCGGTGTGGTCGGCGAGCGGCGCGGTCCTCTCCTGCACCCAGATCGTGCCGAGGAACCGGCCGCCCGCCGTGATGCCCGCGGCGAGGCGGCGCCGGGTGGCGAGATCGGGGCGTTCGGCGACCTCGACCTGTTCTCCGGCGCGCAGCCGCTCGTACACCCCGGCCTCGCGCAGCACCTTCAGATAGGTCTCCGGGCAGGCGTGGCCGAGGATCGACAGGCGCCGCACCTCGTCGACGTCGTCGTCGGAGCGCGAGTAGGCGAGGACGCGGTTGGCCGGGTCCTCGACGGAGACGGCGCCGCCGGTCAGCGTGGCGAGGGTTCTGGCGAGCGAGAACAGGTCGCCGTGCGTGGTGCGGCCTGCCAGGTCGGGGCCCAGGTCGAGGGCGTCGAGCGCGGCGCGGGCCACCGTCCCGATGTCGTCCCAGCGGGCCTCGTCGCGTACGCCGAACAGGGCGGTGCCGCATTCGACGGCGGCCTGTCGCAGGGCCTCGCGCTCGTCGTCGTGGTGTCCGGCGCGCAGGGCGACGGCGGTCGCGCCCGCGCGGCCCGCGGCGATCAGGGCGCGCAGGGCTTTGGTGCCGCGTGCTCCGACGAGCAGCACGAGGCGGTCCTTGTGGTCGGCGCGGGGTTCGTCGTCCGGTTCCGCGATGACGACGCCGGTCAGGGGCGGTCGAGGCCGCGGGGCGCGGCGAGCAGATCGACGCGGTGGCCGGCGAGTGCGGGGGCCAGGCGCCGCAGCGGTACGCCGGGCGGTGCGGGGGTGGGCGTCTGCGTGTCCATGGGACCTCCGGCAGCGGGGAGTCAGTGCCTGCGGAGGCTATGCACGCGCTCACGGGGTGGGTCTGTACGACCGGACAACGTCGGCGGGCCAGGACTGTCGGCGCGGCCATTGGCCGCGCCGGGCGGCTGAGAACGCAGAAGGACCCCGACCGTACGGGGGAGAACGGTCGGGGCCTTGGTTCAAAGTTTAACAGCGAACCAACCGTGCTTCGCACAGGAGGCCGATCTTGCCCGGTGAGGTCGGACACACTCCCCTCAAGCGCCGCACATGCCGCGTTCTCCCCCTGCCCATAAAGTGACAAAAGCCGTTCATTGTCATCCTCCGCGACAGGAGCACGCGTGGTCGAGCCGCAGTCCGTACTCACTCCGCCCGCGAAGGCCGCGGTCTTCCTCGTGGTCACCGTCGCGCCGGGCGGCGAGGGTGCCGTCCGCGACACGCTGGAGGACCTGTCCGCCCTCCGGCGGTCGGTCGCCTTCCGATCCCCCGACGACGGGCTCACCTGCGTCGCCGGGATCGGCTCGACCGCCTGGGACCGGCTCTTCGCCGGTCCGCGGCCGCGCGAGCTGCACCCCTTCCAGGCACTCGCGGGCCCCCGGCACCTGGCCCCGGCCACCCCCGGGGACCTCCTCTTCCACCTCCGCGCCCGTCGCATGGACCTCTGCTTCGAGCTGGCCCGGCTGATCATGGACCGGCTCGGCGCGGCCGTCACCGTCGTGGACGAGGTGCACGGCTTCAAGTACTTCGACGAACGCGATCTGCTCGGCTTCGTCGACGGCAGCGAGAACCCCGAGGGGCAGGCCGCCGCGAGCGCGGTGTACGTGGGCGACGAGGACCCGGACTTCGCCGGCTCCAGCTATGTGATCGTGCAGAAGTACGTGCACGACATGTCCGCCTGGGAGGCGCTGTCCTCCGACGAGCAGGAGCGGATCATCGGGCGGACGAAGACCGCGAACGTCGAACTGCCCGACGACATACAGCCGAGCAACTCGCACGTCGCGCTGAACACGATCGTCGACGAGGACGGCACCGAGCGGCAGATCCTGCGCGAGAACATGCCGTTCGGCAGCCTCGGACGCGGCGAGTTCGGCACGTACTTCATCGGCTACGCGCGCACCCCGGACGTCACCGAGCGGATGCTGCGCAACATGTTCCTCGGTGATCCGCCCGGCAACCACGACCGCATCCTCGACTTCTCCACGGCGGTCACGGGGTGCCTCTTCCACGTCCCCAGCGCCGACTTCCTCGACGACCTGCCCGACCCCGCACCGGCCGGCGCCGCCACCGTGATCACCGGCGGCTCGCTGGGCATCGGCAGCCTCAAAGGAGCCTCAGCACGATGAGCATCGCCCCGAACCCCACGCCGAGCACCAACCTCCACCGCGAGCTCGCACCGATCACCCCTGCGGCCTGGGCCGAGATCGAGGAGGAGGCGAGCCGCACCTTCCAGCGCCATGTCGCGGGCCGCCGCGTCGTGGACGTCACCGGACCGGACGGGCCCGAGCTCTCGGCCGTGGGCACCGGCCACCTGACCGACATCACGCCTCCGGCGCCCGGTGTCTCCGCGCGCCTGCGCGGGGTGCATCCGCTGGTCGAGCTGCGGGTGCCGTTCACGGTGAGCCGGGACGCGGTCGACGACGTGGAGCGCGGCGCCCGCGACTCGGACTGGCAGCCGGTGAAGGACGCGGCACGGGCCATGGCGTTCGCCGAGGACCAGGCGATCTTCGACGGGTACGCGGCGGCGGGCATCGACGGTCTGCGCGAGCGGACCTCGAACCCGGTCCTGAGCCTGCCGGCCGAACCGCGCGACTACCCCGACACGATCAGCCGCGCCCTGACCGCGCTGCGCCTCGCCGGGGTCGACGGCCCGTACGCGCTGCTGCTCGGCGCGGACGCGTACACGGCGGTCAGCGAGACCTCCGACCACGGCTACCCGATCGCCAACCACCTCAGCCGGATCCTGGACGGCGAGCTGATCTGGGCCCCGGCCCTGAACGGCGCGTTCGTCCTGTCCACGCGCGGCGGCGACTTCGAACTGCGCATCGGACAGGACCTGGCGATCGGCTACACGGCGCACGACGCGAGCGGCATCGAGCTGTACTTCCACCAGACGCTGACGTTCCTGCCGTACACGGACGAGGCCGTGGTCGCGCTCCAGGCCTGAGAGCCGGCCCCCGGCTCAGTCGTGCGGCACCACCGCGACCGGGCACGGCGCGTGGTGCAGCACCGCGTGCGCGACGGAGCCGATGCGGGCGCCGACGGCGGTGCGGCGGGCCCGGCGTCCGACGACCAGGAGTTGGGCCCGCGGCGCCACCGACAGCAGGACCTGTCCCGCGCTGCCGATCTCGGTGTGCTCGGTGACGGTCACGTCGGGGAACCGCTCGCGCCACGGGGCGAGGGCGGCGGCGAGGGCCTTCTTCTCGTACGGTTCCATGCCGCCCGCCTCGTCGAGGAGTTCGAGCGAGGCGGGGCTGTAGGCGAACACGGGCGGCAGGCTCCAGGCGCGCACCGCGCGTACGGTCGCGCCGCGCGCCGCGGCCGTGCGGAACGCGAACTCCAGGGCGGCGGCGCTGTCCTCGGGGTCGCCCTCCTGTCCGACGACGACCTCGCGCCCGGCGGCCTCGGTGGTCGGCTCGTCGCCCGCGCGCACGAGGACGACCGGGCGCGCTGCCGTGGCGATGACCTGCTGCCCGACCGAGCCGAGCAGGAAGCCGACGATCGGGCCGTGGCCGCGCGAGCCGAGGGCGAGCAGTTCCGCGTCCGCGGCGACGGCGGTGAGCGTACGCGCCGCGCCGTCGTCGAGGACGTCGGTGGTGACCGCGAGCCCCGGGTGCCGCTCGGCGATCTCCCGCTCGGTGTCCGCGAGCAGGTCGCCGGCCCACCGGGTCCTCGCGGACTCGTCGGCGGCGAGCGCCAGTGCCTCGGGCGCGGGCTCGCCGACGTGCACCAGGCGCAGCGGCAGACCGCGCCGCACCGCCTCGCGTGCCGCCCAGGCGGCCGCGGCCGCGCTCTCGGGTGATCCGTCCACTCCCGCGGTGATGGGCCGGGTCATGGGACTGCCTCCTCGTACTGCGCCGACATGGTCCGTCCCTGATCCTGCCTTATTCGGCCGGTTGTCCGGCGGCCGGCTTCGCTCGCCGCTCGGGCCGCAGGAAGGAGGCCCAGCCGCCCGGGGGCCGCTCTCCCACCTCCAGCCCGCGCAACAGGGCGAGGATCGCGGGGTCCTGCGCGTCGAGCCAGTCGACGAACTGCCGGAAGGAGACGAGCCGCACGTCCGGCTGGTCCGCCATCCGCTTGAGGCTCTCCTCCACGGCGTCCATGTAGATGCCGCCGTTCCACTCCTCGAAGTGGTTGCCGATGAAGAACGGGGCCCGGTTCGTCTCGTACGCGCGCCGGAAGCCCTCCAGATACGCCTGCGTGGCCTGGCGGCGCCAGCCCGGGTAGTGGTACGAGGGCGCCCGCGTGGAGTTCTTCGACTGGTTGGCGAGGATGTTGTAGTCCATCGAGAGCACTTCGAAGCGGTGGCCGGGGAACGGGATGCCCTGCAACGGCAGGTCCCACACGCCCTGCTTCTTGTCCGGCCAGCGCTGGAGGCCGCCGGGGGACGACGCGTCGTAGCGCCAGCCCAGTTCGCGGGCGACGGGCAGCAGGTTCTCCTGGCCGAGCAGACAGGGGGTGCGGCCGCCGATGAGCTCCTTGTCGTAGTCGAAGGGCAGCGACGGGTGGTCGTGCCAACCGGTGTTGCTGCGCCAGGAGGTGACGAAGGAGCGGGCCTG